>CAZXPU010000016.1:3900-13911 GCA_964642905.1 uncultured Prosthecobacter sp. | reverse complement strand
CCCTGGCCGAGGACGAGATCGCCGCCCTGGTCGCGCGCCTCGCCGCCGCCCGGGGCTCCCGGGCCGACTTCAAGCGCCTGCAGGAATGCCACGCACGCTTCGTCGACAGCACGGACTTCGAGACCCAGGTGCTGGCCGACATGGAGTTCCACTGCCTCATCGCCGAGGCCTCCGGCAACAAGATCAGCGCCCTGTTCATGCAGTCGCTCTCCGACCTGCTGCAGTCCAGCCTCAGCCACGGCTACCGCCGCGTCACCAAGAACCAGGCCGTGAAGGATCATGAAAAAATCCTCGCCGCCATCGTGGCACGCAACGGCACGGCCGCCGCCAAGGCCATGAAACAACACCTGCTCAACGCCCGCGACGACCTCGGCCTATGAATCTGACCCTCCGATCCCTCGCGCTCCCCGCACTGCTTGGCCCCACGGCCTTCGCCGCCGGCCCTTCGGCGGACGGCGTGGCCTTCTTCGAGCAGAAGGTCCGGCCTGTGCTTGTCGAACACTGCTACTCCTGCCACAGCGCCGGCGCGAAGAAGCTGAAGGGGAACCTGCTCCTCGACACCCGCGCCGGCTGGATGAAGGGCGGCGACAGCGGCGAACCCACCCTTCTGCCGGGCAAGCCGGATGAAAGCCTGCTCATGCGCAGCATCCGCCATCAGGAACCCGACCTGGAGATGCCGCCGAAAAAACCGAAGCTTTCCGACGCCGTCATCGCGGACCTCGCGACCTGGATCCGCATGGGCGCCCCGGATCCACGCGAGGGAAAGGCGGAGGTCAAACGTGCGGACAAGAGCTGGTGGTCGCTTCAGCCTAACCCAACCGATCTCAGCACCGCTGGCGGCATCGACGACTTCATCGCGGCCGGGCTGAAGGCGAAGGGCCTCGGCTTCAACCCGCCCGCCGACCCTCGCACGCTCATCCGCCGCATGACCTACGACCTGCACGGCCTGCCTCCCACGCCGGAGGAGGTGGAGAAGTTTGTGAAGGATTCGCAGAACGGCACGCGCGCCGTGAAGGACCTTGTCGACCGTCTGCTCGCCAGCCCGCGCTACGGCGAGCAGTGGGGCCGGCACTGGCTGGACGTGGTCCGCTTCGGCGAGTCGAACGGCTTTGAGCGCAACTTCATCATCGACGATCTCTGGCCCTTCCGCGACTACGTCATCCGCTCAATCAACGACGACAAGCCCTTCGACCGTTTCATCATCGAGCACCTCGCCGGGGACGTGATCGGCCGTGACGACCCGCAGGTCGAGGTCGGCAGCGCCTTCCTTGTCGCCGGGCCTTATGACGATGTCGGCAACCAGGACGTTGTCGCCCAGAAGAACATCCGCGCCGCGACGATCGACGACATGATCACCGCCACCGGTGGCGCCTTCCTCGGGCTCACGCTCAACTGCGCGCGCTGCCATAACCACAAGTTTGACCCCATTCCCGCCGAGGACTACTACCGCGTCCGTGCCGCCTTTGAAGGCGTGGTGCACGGCCGCCGGGTCGTGGCGACGAAGGCGGAGCGCGTGGCCTTTGAGGCGGCGATGAAGCCGCTGAACACGGAGCTGGCCGCGCTCACCCGTGAACGCGCCGCCCTCGACAAGACGGTTGATGAACGCGCCCGGGCCGTGCTGGCAGACCAGAAGCCCGTCCGGCCGAAGGTGGATCCGAATGGCACGGACGAAGCCTTTCCCGCCGAGGAGGCCAGCCATCTGCGCTTTGTCATCCATCGGCTCAGCAGCGACATGGCGGCGCGGGCCGCACGCAGCGGCGGCAAGCTCACGGAGTTCCGGGTCTGGAGCACCGACGGACGCAACGTCGCGCTGGCCTCCAACGGCACGAAGGCCGAGGGCGCCAAGTCCGCCGTCGCGGAGGATTTCCCGGAAGCCTATGGGCCGCAGTACTGCATCGACGGAGCCACCGGCGAGGCCTGGTTCATCGGCAGCCCGCCCGTGCTGACGCTGACCTTCGCGAAGCCGGAGAAGGTGGAGCGCATCACCTTCGTCAACGCGCGTGGCGACCGTGACACGGATGAAAGCAAGGTGCGCGGGGCCACGCCGGTCGAGTATGAGGTGCAGGTTTCCATGGACGGCCTGAACTGGAAGACCGTGGCCACGGATGAAGGCCGCGAACCCTGGTCGCCCGCTCATGGCATCGCCAAGGCCCGCAGCCGCGTCATCACGCCGGACGAAACCGCCCGGCTGGCCGAACTGGAAAAACGCATCGCGGACGTGAACGCCCGCATCGCGCGGGTGCCGAAGCTGCCGCAGATCTGGGCGGGCAACTTTGTTCAGCCCAAGGAGAAGACCTTCCTGCATCGCGGCGGAGATCCCATGAAGCCGGGCGCGGAGGTCGTGCCTGCCTCGCTGAGCATCCTCGACGGCACGGTGAAACCCTACCAGCTTGCCTCCGACACAACGGAAGGGCAGCGTCGTCTGCAGCTCGCGCGCTGGCTGGTTGCGCGTGAAAATCCGCTGACGCCCCGCGTGCTGGCCAACCGTGTCTGGCATTATCATTTCGGCACGGGCATCGTCGACACGCCGAGTGACTTCGGCTTCCTCGGCGGCAAGCCCTCGCATCCGGAGCTGCTGGACTACCTCGCGGCACGCCTGGTTGCGAACGGCTGGCGGTTGAAGGACCTGCACCGTGAGATCCTGCTGTCGAAGACCTACCAGCAGTCGGCGGCCTGGCGTGAGGACGGCTCGAAGGCGGATGGCAACTCGCGCCTGCTCTGGCGCTTTCCGCCGCGACGTCTCGCCGCCGAGGAGATTCGCGACACGATGCTCGCCGTCGCCGGACGGCTTCAGCTGGAGCCGATGGGCGGCCCGGGCTTTCGTCTCTACAAGGTCATGCAGAACAACGTCAGCACCTATTCTCCGCTCGACCGACACGGGCCGGAAACCTGGCGGCGTTCGGTGTATCATCAAAACGCCCGCGCCAGCGTGGTCGACGTGCTAACCGACTTCGACTTTCCGGACGTGGCCTTCGCGGCGCCGAAGCGCGCCAGCACCACGACACCGCTGCAGGCGCTGACGCTGATGAACCACGGCTTCACCCTCGACATGGCGGCGGCGCTGGCCGCGCGCATCCAGGGCGGGGACCCGGTCGGCAGCGCCTATGCCTGGCTATTTCAGCGCTCGCCCTCCGCCTCCGAACGACAGGCTTCCGAGGCCCTCATCGCCGCTCACGGCGCCGAGGCCTTTGCCCGTGCGATGCTCAACGCGAACGAACTTTTCCACCTCGAATGAACTCCGTCCTCGAACACACCCGGCGTCAATTTCTGGGCAGCATGACCTCGGGCCTCACCGGCGTGGCCCTTTCACGCCTGCTGGCCGCCGAAGCCTCCTCCTCGCATGGACGGCCGCATTTTGCGCCCCGGGCCAGGCAGGTGCTGCAGATCTTCTGCCCCGGCGCGGCCTCGCATGTGGACCTCTGGGAGCACAAGCCGATGCTGGAGAAGTATCATGGCACGCCCATGCCGGGCGGTGACAAGGAGGTGTCCTTCCAGGGCAAGAACGGCAACCTCATGAAGTCGCCCTGGCCCTTTGCGGAGTCGGGCCGGAGCGGCAAAAAGATCTCGTCCATGCTGCCGAACATGGCCCGTCATGTCGATGACATCGCCTTCATTCACAGCATGACCAGCCAGACCAACACGCACGGTCCCGGCTGCATCGCGATGAACACCTGCTTCACGCGCGAGGGCTATCCCAGCGCCGGCTCCTGGGTCAGCTACGCGCTGGGCAGCCTGAATGAAAACCTGCCCACCTACATCGCCATCCAGGACATCCGCGGCGAGCCGCCAAACGGCAAGGCGAACTGGAGCAACGGCTTCCTGCCGGCGCAGTACCAGGCGGTGGCCATGGCGGCGCAGCAGCAGCTTCGCAACCTCGCCACGCCCGCCTCCATCCGGCCGGAGACGGAGCGCGCCACGCGCGACTTCCTGCGCCGCATCAACGGCGAGCACGCCGCCTCCCGTCCGGAAAACACCGAGCTCAGCGCGCGCATGGCGGCCTATGAAATGGCGGCGCGCATGCAGCTCACCGCGCCCGAGGTCAGCGACATCCGCGGCGAGCCCGCCCATGTCCACCAGCTCTACGGCACCGACGATCCCAACCACCTCAAGGCCGCCTACGCCCGCAACTGCCTGCTCGCCCGCCGCTTCCTTGAACAAGGAGTTCGTTATGTCAGCCTCTACTGCGCCTCCCGCGCCAGCGCCGTGGACGGCCTGCTCAACTGGGACGCCCACAAGACGCTGAAGGCGGACTACGAGCGCCACTGCCCGGTCTTCGACCAGCCCACCGCCGCGCTGCTCACCGACCTCAAGCAGCGCGGCATGCTCCAGGACGTGCTGGTGGTCTGGTGCACGGAGTTCGGCCGCATGCCCACGCACCAGGAGGGCACCAGCGGCCGCGACCACAATCCGGACGCCTTCACGACCTGGATGATGGGCGCGGGCGTGAAGGGCGGCGTCAGCCACGGCGCCACCGACGACTTCGGCCGCCGCAGCGCGGTGGATGTCGCCACGGTGTACGACTTCTACGCCACCGTGCTGCATCTGCTGGGGCTCGATCACGAGAGGCTGACCTATTACTTCAACGGCCTCCAGCAGCGCCTCACCAATGTGCATGGCCATGTGATCCAGCCCATCCTCGCCTGATCCTGATGCGCCGCGTCTTCACCTTCCTGCTGCTCGCCTGCGCCGCAGCTTCCCTGCCCGGGGCGCAGGAAGCGCCGGACCCCTGGGCGCGCTGGCGACCTCTGGTGCGCACTGACACCTGGACGGAGCGCTGGCCCACCGCCAACGGCGAGCTCGAGGAGCGCAGGGTCACGGACGAACTCTGGACCCGGGCGATGCAGGCGGCGCTTGAGGCGCAGGGCAGCCTGCACATCCCCGACCGCGGCCGGCCTTATTACCTCGACGGCCCGCTGATCCTGAAGTCAGGGCAGTCCCTGAGGGCGGATCCGGGCGCGGAGATCCGCCTGAAGCCGGGCTCAAACACCTGCCTGGTGCGCAATTATAACATCGTTGGTTATGCCGGAAGCCCGGTTCCCGGCGAAACCCGGCCGGATTCGGACATCCACATCGAGGGCGGTGTCTGGACGACCCTGGCCGTCGCGGCGCGTGAATCCAACGGCAACCTGCGCGGCGCCTCGGCGCATGACCAGCCGGTGTTCGGAACCCACGGCGTCATCCTGCTGCACAACGTCCGGCGTGCGACCGTGCGTCACCTCACCGTGCGGCAGAGCCGGGCCTTTGGCGTGCATCTCGGCAACGTCCAGGATTTCCAAATCGAGGACGTGACGCTCGACCGTCATCACCGGGATGGCGTGCATCTGAACGGCCCCGCCAGCCGCGGCCTCATCCGCCAGGTGCGCGGCGATTCCGCCGACGACACGGTGGCGCTGAACGCCTGGGAGTGGCGGAACTACGCGCCCAGCTACGGCCCCATTCACGACATCGTCATCGAGGATGTCACCGGCACCGGCGGCAGGACGCACGCCGCCGACTCCATCCGGCTGCTTCCCGGCATGAAGCGCTTCGACGACGGCACGCTGCTGCCCTGTCCGGTTCACGACATCACCCTGCGGCGCATCACGGACATCCGCGAGTTCAAGCTCTACGACCAGCCCAACCTCGAGCTTGGCCGTGACCGGGACTTCAGCGTTGGTCTGGGCAGTCTCAGGGGCATCCGGTTGGAGAATCTTGTCTTCCATGTGCCGGGCAGGATCGAGGTTCATGCGGAGGCTCAAGGCATCCACCTCCGCAACGTCACGGTGCATCATCCGCTGGACGCCGCCTGGCATCTGCTCGCGCTCGGGCCGAAATCGATGACCTACAAGGCCGGGCCCGATCCGTCGAACTGGCGGGAGGTCTTCTCTCCGGACATCGACTGCACGGTGCGGGAGGTCACGGTGAAAGGGGTGCGTGAAGCCGGGTCATCACAGGATCTGCCGCTGGATCGGGTCGTGCGGGTGATCGAACTGAAGCCCAACGCGGATTATCCGCGCACCACGCCAAAGGGCGGCACGGGTCGCGGCCTCTGGATCCGCTGAAACGTCGCGGGCTTCACGGCAGACCCCACGGGCCGCGCAGGTAGTCGTAGTCGGCGGCGGGCAGCAGCACGTAATGAGGCGAGGCGGCCGGGTCCAGCCAGCGCAGCAGACGCTCCAGGTTTTCGACCGCCATCGTGGTGCAGCCGGCGCTCGGCTTGTCCGGACCGCGGCGGACATGAAAAAAAATGGCGCTGCCGTAGCCAGGCCAGGCGGGACGCTGGTTGTGCCGGATCTCCAGCATCCATTTGTAGGCCGCGTCACCGAGCCGCATTTTCTGCTTCTCAAACCAGGGCGGCACGTTGTTCGACGGCACCCGCACATGCTGGTTGTAATAAGGGTTCTGCGGGTCGTCGACATAGGCGTCGAAGGCACCGACCTGATGATATGGCCAGCGCACTCCGGAGGGTGGAGCGCCGGCATAACCAAAAAGCATGCCAAGCTGAAACACGCCCGCAGGCGCCCGCCAGTCCCTCTCCACCTTCATGGGCACGCCGTTCTGCGGCGGGGTGAAGACGCCGCGTCCCCAGGCCAGCCCTTTTTTGCCAAGCAGCACCGGCACAGGCTTCGCCAGCACCGTCCGCCAGGGCTCGCGGGACGAGGCGCGCTCGTAGCATTGCAGCGTGGCCGTGTGCGCGTTCCAGCCTGCGGCACGGGCGACCACCACCTGACGCACGGCATGGCCCAGCTGGGCCTGCGCCTGCGGAAAAATGCTGACAAAGAAGGCGGCAGTGATGCAGGCCAAAACGACACGAAAGGATGGAAAACAGGTGCGATTCATAAGACTGTCATCACATGGTATGCACGACTTGGAAACTTTTTGCCGGACAGGAGAATTTTTAGCATTGCCTGCCCATTCACCGACCGAATATAAACGCAATATCAACTCTGTCGGGGACAACAAATTGGCTTCAGGTTTTGGGGGTTTTTTTCCTGAGCGTCAATTCCCGACAGAGTTGTTTTTTTATGAGCGGTGAGGAGGATGCCGGGGCTTGAGGATTGAAAAACCATTTCACGTTTTCCCGCAGATGATGCCATGATTCGGAAGCGAACGGAGTGCAGCCTTGAGGCTGAACTCGTGACCCCCTGAAACACCATGACAAGAATTCAATCCGAAGACCTGACCTGGACCGCCCAGTCTTCACCAGGCGGCGCCTTTGCCGTGATGCGCCGCGCCCTCAGCCAGGCGGCCGGCGGCATCAAGGACACCGGCACCTGGGGCGGCGGCCATCCCTTTGACGTGGAGGTGCACAGCATCCCGCCCGGCAAGTCCAACTTCCCCTTTCACGAGCACTCCGCCCAGTGGGAGGCCTATTACATCCTCAGCGGCAGCGGCCAGGTCCGAACCCCGGCCGGCCGGCAGCCCGTGATCGCCGGCGACTACCTCGTCATCCCACCGGGCGAGGCCCATCAGTTCACCAACACCGGCGATGAAGAGCTGGTCTTCCTGGTCATCGCCGACCACCCGCAGGCCGATGTCATCCACTACCCCGATTCCGGCAAGTGGCTGGTGAAGCCGCAAAAGAAGGTCTTTGAGATGCAGGAGGTGGATTATTTCAAAGGCGAGGAGTAAGGGCTGCGCCTGACTGCCATGCCCCGCCTGATCGCCATCGTCGCCATGTCCTCCAACCGTGTCATTGGACGCGATGGAACTCTGCCCTGGCACTTCCCGGAGGACCTGAAGTTCTTCAAACGCACGACCCTCGGCCATCCCATCCTCATGGGCCGCACGACCTTTGAATCCATCGGCCGCCCGCTGCCCGGCCGTCAGAACATCGTCCTCAGCCGCACGATGCCGCCCCGCGAAGGCATCACGGTCATTCGCGATGTCTCAGAACTGCAGAACGTCTGCCCGGCCGACAGCACCGTCTTTGTCATCGGCGGCGCCCAGGTCTATGCGGAGCTGCTGCCTCAGTGCGACGGCCTCTACCTGACCTGGATCCAGCAGCCTTACGAAGGCGATACCCGCCTGCCTGCCTTCGAGCACCTGTTCACCTTGCAGGACGTCCTCGAATCAACGCCCGATCTCGAGTTCCGCTACTACCAGCGCAAATCACAGGATTCCGTTCAGCCTCCCCTCTGATCCATCTGCGGATCAGGCTGCGGAAAGAATCGCGGCATCCCAGTCCTTCCAGACGGCGTCCAGACCCTGGCGCGACAGCATGTCCGCCACCTCCGACGCCGAGCGTTCATCGGCGATGCCGAACTGGCCCTCCGCCTTCGCCTTTTCATCCTTGCCTGCCAGCTCCACACGGCGGCCCTTGACCGTCTGATGCAGGTCATCGGTGCCGACCCCGGTGTAGCCGCCGGGTTCCGTGTGACTGCCGGCGCTCATGGTGGTGATGCCCAGCGTGGCCAGCGCATCCCGCAGCGGCGCGGGTTCCCGCGTGCTCAGCACGATGCCCACTTCCGGAAAGGTGAGTCGGAAGGCGCAGATCGTCTGCACCAGCGCCCAGTCGGGGAAACCCGTCAGCGGATGGAAGCCGCCCGCCGCCGGGCGCAGCCTCGGGAAGGCCACGGTGAACGAGGCCTTCCAGCAGCGCTTGTAAAGATGCTCCAGATGCGCCGCCAGCCGCAGGGCCTCCAGCCGCCAGTCGCTCAGGCCGAACAACGCGCCGATGCCGATGCGCCGGAAGCCGCCTTCATAACCGCGCTCCGGACAGGCGATGCGCCAGTCGAAGTCCTTCTTCGGACCTGCCGTGTGCATGTCGGCATAGACAGCGCGGTCGTAGGTTTCCTGATAGACGACCAGGCCTTCGCAGCCCGCTTTGACGAGACGCTCATACTCCGGCGCCTCCGTCGGGCCGATCTCGATGCCGAGGGTGGGCACAAAGTCACGGATCGCCCGGAGGCACTCCTCCAGGTAGCCGTTGCTGACAAACTTCGGGTGCTCGCCCGCCACCAGCAGGATGTTGCGGAAGCCCTGCTCCACGAGATGCCGCGCCTCCCGGACCACCTGGTCCACGGTCAGGGTCACACGCATGATGCTGGCGTTGTCGCGTGAAAAGCCGCAGTAGGAGCAGTTGTTGACGCACTCGTTGGACAGGTACAGCGGCGCAAACAGGCGCATGGTCCGGCCGAAGTTCCGCCGGGTCACCTGCCGCGCCTCCCGCGCCATGGCCTCAAGCTGCGAGGGCGACTTCACCTCCAGAAGCGACCAGAAACGCTCCATGAGCGGCGATTTGCGCGCTGGCAGGGCATCGAGGATCGGCAGGAAGTCGGAAGGCATGGGGGAGGGCACCAAGGGGGCAGGGTTTATACGCCTGTCAGGCACCTGCGCAACCAGCGTCCGGCCGACCAGGGCTGACGCATCCAAGTGAGACAGGGGTTTTTGCGACAGGATTTACAAGATGGGCAGGATGAACAGGTCTGAAAAATCCTGTCACTGAGGCCATGAGAACCCATCCTTGGCCGATGGGATGCATGAGCCCTGCCGACCGGCTAGAGGCGGAGGCGGTCGGCAATGGCAGAGATCACGCCGGTCAGCACGAACCCGAGCGGAACGAGCTGGGTGGGCCTGATTCCCCGCCGCACCACGGCCTGATCCGGATTCCGGGGATCCACATAAAGGGTGGTTTCATCACCGACGGCATAGTCTGGAGATTCCACGCCAAAACTGACGTTCTGAGTGCGGTGTTTCACGCCTCTCACATGGTAGTCGAAGGTGTAGCTGCGATGGCGATGCTGCGTCACATGCGGACCGCGCTTTGTGACTCCATCCAGGACATACCAGACGTCCTGAAGATCGGTCACCACGGCCCGGGTCGGTTTCCAGGCATAGGAGCGAAGGGCCAGGATCAGCCCGGTACGGTCGAAGTACATCAGCACCAGACCGGTGAGACAGAGGGGGATGGCCAGCACCATGGGAGCACTCCGTGGGTTCAATCCGTCATTTCTTGCCCTTCTTCGCCGGCCCGTCCCAGGCGGACTCGATGTCGAAGTTTTCGTTCGGCGTCGGTTCCTGGGCGCCGAC
>CAZXPU010000016.1:0-3890 GCA_964642905.1 uncultured Prosthecobacter sp. | reverse complement strand
GCAGGCGTTCGAGCAGGCGCTGGGCGACATCGGTGTCCAGGTCGGCCACGTCCTGCATCTCGCCGGGATCACGGCGCAGGTTGTAAAGCTCGGCGCGTCCGGTTTCCAGGAACTCGATGAGCCGCCAGTCGCCCTCCTGAATGGCGGAATAGGGCGTGGCGCCACCGGGATGGTAATGCGGGTAGTGCCAGTGAATGGCCTCACGCTTCAGAGTTCCCTGGTCGGTCAGCAGCGGCAGCAGCGACTCGCCGTCGATGACCTGGCCTTCCTTGAGCGGGGTGCCGGTGGCCTCCAGCACCGTGGGCAGATGATCGTAACTGATGACCGGGGCGTCGCACTCGCCGCCGGGCTGGATCCGGCCCGGCCAGGTGACGATGAGCGGCACGTGCACGCCGCCGTCATACGGGCTGCCTTTGCCAAGCCGCGAGGGGCTGTTGTCCGTGGGGCCGCGCTGCCAGCCGCGACCGCTGACCAGGCCGGACAGGCCGCCGTTGTCGCTGGTGAAGATGAACAGGGTGTTGTCCCAGAGACCTTGCTTCTCCAGGCTGGCGCGCAGACGCCCCACGCTGTCGTCCACGCTCTCCACCAGGGCGGCATAGACGGGGTTGCCATGACCTCCGGCGGGGCGCTTCTGCTGATACTTCGCCACCACCTCCGACTTGCCCATGATCGGTGTGTGCACGGCATAATGCGGCAGGTAGATGAAGAAGGGCTTTTCCTTGTGCCGCTCGATGAAGCCGACGGCCTCCTCGGTGAGGCGGTCGGTCAGGAACTCGCCCTTGGGACCGTCCTTCAGGGTCTCAAGGCCGTAGGGCGAGAAATAACTCGGCGGTGATCCGCCGTGGGTGCCGCCGATGTTCGTGTCAAAGCCCTGCTTCTCCGGGTAGAACTCCGGGCCGCCCAGGTGCCATTTGCCGATGCTGGCCGTGGCGTAACCACGGCTTTTCAGCCGCTCGGCCAGGGTTTCCTCCTCCAGGGGCAGGTGCTGGGTCCAGTCGGGGATCTTCAGCCGCGCCTGCGGCCGCGCATGACCGGCGATCCAGTCGGTGAGATGCAGCCGGGCCGGGCTTTGGCCCGTCAGCACCGCCGCCCGGGTGGGCGAGCACACGGTGCAGGCAGAGTAGGCGTTGACGAAGCGCATGCCCTCCCGGGCCAGGCGATCGATGTTCGGCGTCTCGTAGTACTTGCTGCCGTAGCAGCCCAGGTCCGTCCAGCCCAGGTCATCGACCAGCATGAGGACCACGTTGGGCGGCGGACGATCCTCGGCGCTGAGGCGCGGGGCGAGGCCGGTGAACCCGAGCAGGGCGGCGGAAGCGAGCAGGGAAAGACGCATGGTGGAGAAAGGGGCGGAATCCCGCGAACAAAGCCAGCGCGCCCGCGAAGCAAGGGGCAATCCACCCCGTTGCAGGGCCCCGGAACCACCCCCTCCGCAGGTCTAAGCGAGACTCCCAATGATTCGATCCAGAAATCAAAGCCGAGTTGGAGGGCATGGGCGCTTCAAGACCCTGCGATGACGGGCGCTGGCCGAGTGGCTTCGATAAGATAATTAATGATTTCAAATGCGAATAAATTTTAGATAAGTCGGTAGTTTATCCGACATGACTCAAGTCGATGATTGAAACAAGGTTCGGTCGAAATGGTAAATTGCAATAAGATCGTCACTCAACCTGGGAAGCCTCGTGTCTGCCATGGGTTCTCCAAGGTGCTGGAGATGAATGGATTGTGTCCAAGGAAGGAGGTTGAGCCACAGCCTTTCGAGAGTTTGACACTTTTAACAAACCTTTCGGAGCGGGGTCTTTGCGCCACTCGCGCTCCGCCTAGCTGAAGAGCAGAACTCAAAGCAGCTAGGGGAAAAAATCATAATTTTTAGTAAGAAAAAACTTAAGCAAACTCAAAAGATGAAACAAAACAATCAAGACAAAGTCATAAGCCGTCACGGCCCAACCCAAGGCGCGACCTGGGGTATCAATCATCATTCTTTCCTGGGTGGAAGGATGTCAGCCGTTCTGCCTCCGTTCATGGTGCTGTTATTCGCCCTGAGCCAGGGGTTGTGGATGACAGCGGCGCAGGCGCAGGAACCATTGCCTGTCGTTACCTTCAAGTCAGCCACCTTCATTGCGGATCAGCTGGATGCGAATGTGACGGTCGTCATGACCTGTTCAGCACACACGGGACCCGTCACCGTGAACCTTTCCACTCAAAATGGAACCGCGAACGACATGCCACCCATTTCAGCTGCAACGGCAGGAACGGATTATACCGCCCTCACGAATCATACGGTGACATTTGAGGCCAATGTCACCGAGATGCCGCAGGTGATCAGCCTTGTGAAAATGACAGGCAAAGTTGCCAATAGGCGATTTACGGTCGCCCTGACCGATCCTGTGGGCGCAACTCTGGGCGGGGCTTCATCAGCCTCGGTGCGGATTGCTGCGACGGACACCGTCAAGCCCACCCTGTCGATCACGGCGCTGTCCGATAAAGCCAAGCTCAGCACCCTGAGCCCCTATATGCTCAGTGGCAATGCGGGTGATGTGAATGGCATTGATCGCGTTGAGGTGTCCCTTAACAATGGCGCACCCGTTCCTGCCAGCCTGACAATAGAAAGTAAAACCAAGGTTAGCAAGTTTCCCTGGGCGCTGTGCATCAGCCCGAATGAAGGCCAGGACAACACCGTGACCGTGACCGCTTATGACCTTCATGGCAACAAGACGGAGTTGAAGCGCACCTTCAACTTCACCCGTCGCTACCAGCTGACCGTGAACCGCTCATTGGCTGCAGCAGGCGTGGTCTCGCTGTCCACCAGCCCTTCCAGCGCAGCAACCCGGCTGATTGCCCCACAAAAACTCTCCTTGTCGCAAACCTCGCAAATTGTCACAGGCAGCACGGTTAAACTGAAAGCGACCCCCCTCAAAGATTATGTCTTCAGCCACTGGACCCTGCCGGTCCCCGCTCCCACGGAAGTCGTCAATCTGGGCAACGAACTCAGCTTCACAATGCCTGTCGCGGATGTGTCCATCGCGGCCAACTTCATTAGGGTTGATTCGATCTTCATCAGTACTCCTGCCCGGGGCAACACCTACCATGGCTTGATCGTTCCCCGGGAAGGCGTTGCGGTCAGCAACAACTCGGTCGGTTCCTTCACAGGAACCCTTGTTCCCACCACGGGAGCAATTTCCGGGAAGCTTGTTCTTGGCGGTGTCACCACGCCGTTCAAAGCCACCATTTTCGGCAATGGTTCCGTGGTTTTCAATCAGGCATCGAAACGTAGCCGCACATTGAAGATCAGCGACACCCGTTCACTTTCCCTGCTTTATACAAACGTTGGAATCAACGTCAATGTGAGTGAAGCGGGCAGCCTGGTGGTTACCGGAGTGGCTGAACGTGCTTTTTACAACGGCACAACTGCCAAGGTTCCTGCCGCGAAGCTCAGCCGCACCACGCCGAAAACGCCTCTGACCAAAGGGGTTTTCAACGTGGCACTGAATGCCAAGGCCCAGAATCCTGTGGTCGACACTCATCTGTATCCACAAGGCAGCGGATTGGGTGTGCTCACCCTGGGTGACAATGGCACGCTGACCTTTGCAGGGTCTCTGGCGGATGGAAGCACCTTCACGGCCAGCAGCGCGCTCGTCACTGAATCCACGTATCCGTTCTTCGCCCAGTTGATCACGCCTGGAGCCGCAAATTCGGTGAAAGGTGGCAGCCTGAGCGGCCAGATGACAGTGGACCCGGCACAGGCCAACACGGATGTGGCAGGCATCGATCTCAGGTGGATCCGCCCCGCAGTTGCCCAGATCACGGGAACCACTCCAGCGGCTCTCGCCACACAGCTCTACACGGCAGGCTGGCCCACGGGCATTCGCCTGGACGCTGTCGGAACCTTCTAC
>CAZXPU010000015.1:0-58736 GCA_964642905.1 uncultured Prosthecobacter sp. | reverse complement strand
CAACGAATCCACCTTCTCTGTCGCGCCGCCATGGACGGACAAGAATTCACCGCGTCCTCCACACCCGGTCTGGGGTATTGGGAAGGCGCGGTGAACTATGAGGGAACCGTGAAAGACCGCCCCGTCACAGGCCGGGGTTATCTGGAGATGACCGGTTATTCCGGACGCTCCATGAGCCTGTGGTTCGGGGCGGGTAAGTGAGCGGATCAGGCCTTGTCCACGACGTATTCGTAGAGGCCGTGAGCGCCCGGATAGGGGATGGGATACTTGCCGTTCTTGTCGGCCACCAACGGGGCGGGACCGTCCAGGGTCAGCTTGTCCACGTTCGGGGCGAACTCATGATCGTGGGCCATGAGCTGGTCAAAGGTGACGAGCTGGCCGGTGTGTGCGCTCATGCGTCCCATGACGGTGACCAGGCTGGCCATCGCGCCGCGCTCGACCTCGCTGTAGGGCTTGTTGTTGTGGATGGCGTCCACAAGGTCCTGCCACTCCAGATCATACGGATTCGGCTCGGGCTGCTTGCCGCGCCAGATGATGTCCTTGGCGCTCTTGTTCTGGCCCTTGAAGGTCATGGCCTTGGAGGGGAAGTGCCCGGCGGTGGAGATGATGGCCATGCCCTTGCTGCCATGCACGTAGCTGGCGAACTCGTTGTGGGTTTTCATGGCGTTGCGGCCTTCCAGCCAGAACTTGCTGCCGTCACGGAAGGTGTACTCGACGCTGTAATGGTCGAAGTTCTGGTCGACGTAGTCGCCGCGCTCGGTGCGGCCGCCAGTGGCCTTGGCCTCGATCGGGAAGTCGTTCTTCATCCAGCAGATCTCGTCGATGTTGTGGATGTTGAAGTCGCTGAAAGCACCGCCGGAGGCCCACAGGAAGCTGTGGAAGTTCTTGATCTGGTAGATCAGCTCGTTCGGATCCGCGCTGGCGTCGCGCGGCTTGGTGAAGCAGGTGCCGACCGGGCCCTGGAGACGGTAGGCACGACCCAGGATGATGTCGCCGATCTCACCCTGCTGGATGCGGTCAAAGAGTTCACCGCGGACGCGGCAGTGGCGGCACATGAGGCCCACGGCGACCTTCAGGTTCTTCTCGGCTGCCTTTTTGCCAAGCTCAAGCATGCGCCTGCCGCTGGGGGCGTCGACGCAGATCGGCTTTTCCATGAAGACGTTGACGCCCTTTTCAATGGCGTACTGGAACTGCACCCAGCGGAAGGCCGGAGGGGTTGCGAGGATGACGATGTCATTCGGACGCAGCGTGTCGATCGCCTTCTTGTAGGCGTCGAAGCCGATGAACTTGGCGTCGGCGGAAACGGAGAAACGGTCGGGGTGCTTGCCGCTCAGGCCGTTGAAGCTGGCTTCAAGGCGGTTTTCCTGGACGTCCGCCATGGCGATGAGACGGGTGCGCTGCTTGACGCCCATCATGTTGCTGGCGGCTCCCGTGCCACGACCACCGCAGCCGACGAGGGCCACATTGATGGTGTCATCTCCCTGAGCATGGACATAGGGGATGTGGATGCCCGAGAGGACGGACAGGCCTGCCGTGGCCTGGGTGGCGGTCTTGATGAAGTCGCGGCGTGACGAGGTGGCGGGGGTTTTTTCCATAGGGGTGAAAATTCTGAGTGAGGACTACGCGCTGCGGCAAGCATTCTTTGCCTTGGGTTGATGCAGGAATGAGACCGTGTGGAGAAGGGTGGATTGCCTGATTGTTTGTAAAAGTTAAAAACTTATTGCCAATTATTATTGTTATTATAGAATTTATTCAAAACAAAGCCATGAAGCTCCTCCCTCTCCTCATTCGCCACTGTGCCTGGGCCCTGCTCTTGGCCGCCTGTTGCGGCTCTCTCAGGGCAGATGTGGTTCTTGAGTGGAATCAGATGCTGCGCCAAACGTTTGCGGCTGAAGGTTCTTCTGCGACTCCTCCCGCTAACTCGCGAACGATGGGCATGCTGGGCGGGGCCATGTTTGACGCCGTAAACTCAGTCAATCGCAATTACAGCTCCTACCTGGGTTATTTCGACCCGACGACGTCAGGGGCTGGCGTTGATGTTTCAGCGGCTGCGGCCACGGCCGCCTACAATGTGCTGACCAGTGTTTACGCGGATTATTACGGGGCGGGAAACAGTTACCAGGCAGGATTCACCAACCTCTACAACAACCAGATGGCGGGCATTGCCGACAGTGCCGCCAAAACCCGGGGCATGGAAGTGGGCACGGCGGCTGCCAATGCGATGGTCAGCGCCAGAACCGGTGATGGCTGGAATGCCACCGCGACCTATGCTCCGCAGCCCATTGGAAGCGTTGGGCGCTGGCAGCCGGGCAGCACTCCGGGGGCCTGGGGCTCCTCCAGTGGAACCTTCCTCAAGTCCCAGTGGGCAGATCTCACGCCCTTTGCCATGACCTCCACCAGCCAGTTTCGCCCCCAGGGCATGAACATGGGGACCAGCATGGATCGCTCGGTGAGCTATGTTCCATTCAATGGCGACTACCAGGCCTGGGTGCAGAGCAACGCCTACACGGAGGAGTTCAACCAGGTAAAGTCCCTGGGCGGTGCCAGCAGCGCAACCAGGACGGCCGATCAGACTCAGATCGCCTATTTCTGGGTGGATGGTCCCGGAACCGCCTCACCACCGGGCCACTGGAACCGCATCGCCCAGTCCATCTCCTCGTCCATGGGTTTGACTGTCGAGGACAACGCCCGTTTGTTCGCCATGCTCAACCTTGCCGAGGCGGATGTGGGAATCGCGACCTGGGAGGCCAAGGTGTTTTTCGACAACTGGCGCCCGATGCTGGCGATCAACACGGCGGACTCCGACGGCAATGGGGACACCCTTCAGGACGCCTTGTGGACTCCTTTGATCCCCACGCCCTCGTTCGGCTCCTACACCAGCGGCCACAGCGCCTTCAGCATGGCCGGAGCCGCCGTCCTGGCGGCCTTTTTTGGAACCGACGACATCGCCTTCGTCACGGACACGGAATCGCCCTTCCTTGCTTCCGGAACCACACGCAGCTTCAACAGCTTCAGCGAGGCCGCCGACGAGGCGGGCATGAGCCGGATCTATGGCGGCATCCACTGGATGAGCGACAACATCGACGGTGCCATCCTTGGCGAGAACGTGGCCGGCTATATTTCCACAAATTTCTTCCAGCCCGTGCCCGAACCTTCCTCTGTTCTGCTTTTCGCACTGTCCTCGCTTGGCTTCTTTTCGCGCCGCAGGCCCCGCAGGTCATGATCACCGACGACCTGCCTCACCTGGTCGCCGGGGCCTGCATGAACGTGCATCGTTCGTTAGGTCCCGGGCTGTTGCGTGAAGCCTATGAGGAATGCCTGGTCCTGGAGCTGCGAAGCCTGGAGTTGTCGGTTCGGCGCGGGGATCCGTTGAGCTTCGAGTATCAGGGGCAGACTGTCAGAAACGCGGCCAGGCTTGATCTGGTCATCGAGGACACGCTGCTGGTCCAGGTGCTGTCCGCCGAGGTGGTGTCCGGCTCCGAGCGACAGAAGATGGAGACGCTGCTGCGCCTGGGCGGACTGAAGGCCGGCCTGCTGGTGAACTTCAACGTGCCGGTCATGCGCAAGGGGATCGAGCGCTTCACGGTCAAGCGTCGTGATGCGGACTGAGCCGCCTCCGGCTTTTTCGGGTTGCCTCGGGGGCGCGGCTCTCTCCTGTGAGGCTTCCCTCAACCAATTATTGCACTGCATGAAAAAAGTCGGCATCGGAATCATCGGCGGCGGCCTCATGGGCCGGGAAATGGCAAGCGCCTTCATGCGCTGGTGCGCCCTCACGGACGTGGACGTCCAGCCTGAGCTCGTCGCCGTGGCCGACCTGGTGGAGCCGGTGCGTGAATGGTTCCGCCGCATCCCGGGATGCACGCAGTTGACGGCCGATTACCACGAGCTTCTGGCCAATCCGGCGGTGGAGGTCGTCTATGTGGCCGTTCCTCACAATCTGCACGAAAAGATCTACCTGGACGTGCTCGCCGCCGGCAAGGACCTGTTCGCCGAGAAGCCCTTCGGCATTGATCTCGCCTCGGCGCGCAACATCCTGGAAGCCTGCCGCAAGTCGGGCCGCTTCGTTCGCTGCTCCTCGGAGTTTCCCTTCTTCCCCGGCGCCCAGCGCGTCATCGCCGCCGCCACCTCCGGCAAGATCGGCCGCATCCTGGAAATCCGTTCCGGCTTCCATCACAGCAGCGACCTTGACGCCACCAAGCCCGCCAACTGGAAGCGCTTCTCCAGAACCTGTGGCGAGATCGGTGTTCTTGGCGACCTCGGCATGCACGCCTGCCACATCCCGCTGCGCTGCGGCTGGCGGCCCAGCCATCTGTTCGCCCAGCTTCAGAAAGGCTTCCCGCAGCGGCCGGACGGCAAGGGCGGCATGGCGGACTGTGACACCTGGGACAACGCCCTGCTGCATTGCTGGACCCGAGTCGACGACCAGGAGGTGCCGATGCGCCTGGAAATGAAGCGCCTGGCCCCCGGAGAGACCAACACCTGGTTCCTGGAAGTGGTCGGCACCGAGGGTGGCGCACGCTACTCCACCAAGGAGCCGAAGACGCTGTGGCTGTTCGAAGGCGGCAAGGAGCAGTTCTGGAAGCAGACCGACCTCGGCTTCGCCATGCCCTTCAAGACCGTGACTGGCGGCATCTTCGAGCCGGGCTTCCCCGACCTGATGCAGCAGATGTGGGCGGCTTATCTGATGGAGCGTGAAGGCAGGCTGGACGGACGGTTCGGCTGCGCCACGCCTGAGGAGGCGGTCGCCACCCAGGAGATTTTCGCCGCCGCGCTGGAAAGCCAGAAGACCCGTCAGGTGGTGGCGGTCTGATGTGCCCACGCATGGCCTGAGAACACGCTTTGGGTTGCCCGGAGGCATCGGTTCTGAAAAGTTTGGCAGGTCCATCCTGCTACTTTTCTGATAGAAACCCTGCCTTTTGTGCGGCTTCTGCGCCCTCATCTGTCCATGCGATCCCGTGCCCTTGTCCTGCTGCTGAGCCTCGGCTCATTCCTCTCCTCCGCCCATGCTGAACCCAAGCCTCTGAAGGCGCTGCTGATCACCGGCGGCTGCTGCCATGATTATGCCAGGCAGCACGTCGTGATCTCCCAGGGCATCCAAAGCCGTGCGAACGTGCAGGTGGATGTCATCTGGACCGACGACAAGTCCACCAACCCGCCTCTGCCCGTTTATGACAAGGCGGACTGGGCTGCTAGCTACGATATCATCATCCATGATGAATGCGCTGCGAGCATGAACAGCAAGGAGACGCTCACGCGCATTCTCGATGCTCACAAGACGATCCCCAGCATCCAGCTTCACTGCGCGATGCACAGCTTCCGCACAGGCGAGGACCGCTGGTTCAGGCGACTCGGCCTGCAGTCGAACTCGCATGGCCCGCAGGAGCCCATCGCGATCACCTTTGTGGACAAGGAGCACCCGATCGTCTCGGGTCGTAACCGGGGCATTCCTGCCCCGTCTGGAACAGGGGACAAGAGTGTCCCCCTTACTCCCCTCGCGGACTGGACCACGATCAAGGAGGAGCTCTACAACAATGTGAACCTCTTCGACGCCCATCCGCTCGCCATGGGCAGGCAGACCGTGAAAAACAAGGACGGCACGACGAAGGACGTCGAATCCATTGTCGCCTGGACGAACGAGAAGGATGGCGCTCGCAGCTTCAGCACGACCATCGGGCACAACAACGACACCGTCGCCGATGCGCGCTACCTCGACCTGATCACGCGCGGTCTGCTCTGGGCCTGTGACAAGCTCACGCCGGAATTTCTGACTCCGTTCCAAGGTCAGAATAAGATCACCTTCGTGCCCGCAAAACCTGTTGAGGCTCCCAAGCCGCCTCCCATGCCCAAGAATGCCACCGGCATCAAAACGAAGGCCAGCAGCGAGGAGACGGGCAAGAACAACTTTGCCTGGCGTGCCGTCGACAACGACGAGAGCACCCGCTGGTGCGCCAGCAGCCCGGCCTATCCGCAGTGGTTGCAGCTGGAGCTGGAGAAACCGCAGACGCTCACCGGCATCGAGACCGTGTGGGAGAACCAGGGCGTGTATCAGTTCAAGGTCGAGGGCAGCACCGATGGCAAGGCCTGGATCACTCTTGTGGATGGCGGTGCGAACGAGAAGAACGCGCCTTACTCGAATGACTTCGCCAAGGTGGATGGCATCCGCCTGGTGAAGGTGCATGCGCTGGGCAAGAAGAGCGGCGGCTGGGCCAGCATCCGTGAAGTGCGGCTCAAAGGCCCCGGCATCACCGCCCTCAAGCCGTCCGACAAGTCCAACCTGTCGGACCCGTCCGACAAAACCGACTACTCGAGGAGCGGTAACGTCCCCCCGCGCATCGTCAAGCTCACCCCGGAGCAGGAAGCGGCCATCTTGAAGGATGTGAACGTCGCGGAGGGGTTTGAGGTCTCCCTTTTCGCCAACTCCGCCGCGGCCAACTACCCTGTCTTCGTCGCCGCGGAGCCGAATGGCACGCTTTACGTCTCCTCGGATGGAAACGGCTCGCTCGGCCGCAATCCGAAGCGTGGCCGCGTCATCCGCCTGCGTGACCTCGATGGCGATGGCCGCGCCGATGAAACGAAGGTCTTCTGCGAGGTCGACGCGCCGCGCGGCCTTGTCTGGGATCATGACCGGCTTTACCTCGTGCATCCGCCGCACCTGAGCGAGTTCATCGACGCCGACCATGACGGTGTCGCGGAGAAGCAGAACATCCTCGTGAAGGACATCGCTTTTGGTTATGCCGACCGTCCGGCCGACCACACCACGAACGGTCTCAGCCTCGGCATCGACGGATGGCTTTACATCGCCGGTGGCGATTTCGGCTTCATGAAGGCCACCGGCACGGATGGCCGCACGCTTCAGCATCGCGGGGGTGGCGTCATTCGCGTGCGCCCCGACGGCAGCGGTCTCGAGATCTACTCCACCGGCACGCGCAACATCCTCGAGGTCGCCATCAGCCCGCTGATGGACATCTTCGCCCGCGACAACACGAACGATGGCGGCGGCTGGAACGTGCGCTTCCACCACTTCACCGGCCTCGACGACCACGGCTACCCGCGCCTCTACAAGAACTTCAACGACGAGTGCATCCAGCCGCTGGCGGACTATGGCGGAGGAAGCGGCTGCGGCGCAGTTTACATCGACGAACCCGGTTTCGGCCCATGGAACAACGCCCCCTTTACCTGCGACTGGGGCAGTGGAGCCCTCTGGCATCATCAGGTGAAGCCCAAGGGCGCGACCTTTGAAGAAACCCGCAAGCCCGAGCCCTTCATCAAAATGACCCGCCCCACCGATGCCGATGTCGATGGCCTGAGCCGCGTCTATTGCGCCAGCTGGAAGGGTGCGACCTTCAACTGGGAGGGGCCGGACGTGGGTTACATTGTTCAGGTTAGGCCGAAGGGTTTGAAACTGGAACCTCTGCCTGACTTCGCGAAGGCGAAGGATGATGAGCTGGCTCAAATGCTCGACTTGTCGAAGTCGCAGAGCTGTCGCCGCCGCATCGAGGCCCGGCGGGAACTGATGCGTCGTGGGAGCGGTCTTGCGAATGCCTATGACCGCCAGTTTGGAGACTGGCGCACGAGTGAACGCAATCTCGTGGCCTCCCTCAAGGAGAAGGCCTCGGATGCAGAGGTCATCGCCTCAATCGCCCACTCCGATCCCGTTGTCTCGCACACCGCCATCCGGGCTGCCGCCATGCGCAGACTTGGAAAGCAGCTGTTGGTCGCTCTTGATGGTTCCGGCAGTGATCATCCGGCCTTGCTTCGCTCGCTTGCCATGATTCACGAGCCCGAAGTCGTGGCCGGTCTCATCGAACGCCTCGGCAAGGCCAGCGATCCTGCCTTGCGTCAAGGCATCCTCGCAGCACTCAGCCGGCTGCATTTCAAGGAAGGCGAGTGGAAGGGCGATTCGTGGGGCACGCGGCCGGACACGCGGGGCCCGTATTACCAGCCGGAGGCTTGGAGCGAGACGCCGAAGATCGTCGCGGCATTGAAGGATGCGCTGGCGAAGGCCTCGTCCGAGGAAGCGGCGTTTTTGGTGAAGGAACTGAACCGCAACCGCATCCAGTTCAACGAGGCGCAGCAGCGCATTCTGGCCCTGGCGAAGCAGGACCCGAAGGTGCTGCCCGAACTCGCCGCGCAGATGGCCGGTGCGGAGGAGATTCCCGCGGAGGCGGTGCCGCTTTTGGTTGGTTTGGTCCGTAATGGGGGCATTCCTGCCCCCTCTGCGACCGGGGCCAAGAACGGCCCCGCTACACTCTCCCAAGCCATCATTGCGCTCGCCAAAACCGACAGCGCCGATGGCGTGCAGGCCACGCTCAACGCCTTGGACGCCCTCAAGAAGCAGCCCGACTCCGGCAAGGACTACGAGGCCGCGTTGAACGCCTTCCTGAATGCGCCGAAGCTCGAAAACCACCATCAGCTCGTCGAGCAGATCGCGGAGAAGGCCGAGTGGGCTCACTCCATGTATGCCTACGCCGCCCTGCTGAATCTCGCGAACCGCAAGACGGGAAGCCCGGAGTCCATCCAGCTTTCGCAGAAGGCGCTCGACAAGGACTGGGCCGATCCGAAGCAGCGCAAGCTCATCATCGACTCCATCAGCGCCAGCAAGCACATGCCCAGCGCCGCCAAGGTGCTCGCCGCGCTGGATGATCCGAATGCGGAGGTCAAAGGCGCCGCCGAACGCGCCGCGAAGTCCATGCGCCTGACCAAGATCGAGGACAAAACGCCCAAGATCATGACCTTGAAGCCCGAGGAGGCCCTGGCGGCTGTGTTGAAGGAAAAAGGCGACCTGGCGCTCGGCGAGCAGGTCTTCACCAAGGCCACCTGTGTGGCCTGTCACACCGTGAAGGAGTCCGAGCCGCAAAAGGGTCCCTATCTCGGCAACATCGCCCAGACCTACAAGCGGCCCGATCTGGCGCAAAACATTCTCGACCCGAACAAGACCATCGCCCAGGGCTTTGCCAGCGAGCTGATCACACTCAAGGACGGCACTCAGCAGATGGGTTTCATCACCCTCGAAGGCGCGACCGAGGTCAAGCTTCGCAACATCGCCTCCCAGGAGTTCACCTTCAAGACGGGTGACATCAAGGACCGTCAGAAGCTGCCCATGAGCATGATGCCTCCGGGCCTGATGATGAACTTCACGGTGAAGGAGTTCGCCAGCCTGCTCGACTACCTCGAGGCGCTGGTGAAGAAGTAGCCTTCGAACGTGCGATCACCGGGGAAGCGTGGCCAGTTCCTCCTCTTCCTCGGTGGCACCGTCCTCGGCATAGGCTTCGACCTCCTCCTCGTCCTCCTCAAGCGGGGCAAAGCGCTCGGAACGGAAACCCAGCTCCTGCTTGACGCTGGAATGCGGGTCGTCGGGATTCTTCAGCTCCTGCAGAAGCAGCAGGATGTCGAACTCCGCGTCAGTCAGCTGCAGGTTGGCGTCGTCATCCAGGCTGAACTTGGGCTGTGAACGGCCGGGGGCGATGGCGCGCACCGTGTAAACCTTGTCCTTCTTGGGAAGGGCGCGGTACAGGTCATAGACCCATGGTTCAAACTGATCGTTGATGCAGACAACTTTCTGGCCGGTGGAAAACATGAGGTGAGGGGGCTTCACCATGGCAGCAAAGCACGCGCCTGACACCTCATTTTCGTCCGCTTGAAGCGAGATGTTCGTGCAGCCTTCGGGTGACTTCGGCCACCACCTCCGGATGCTCCACGCAGCCGTGCCACCAGGAGACGATCTTTTCGGAGCCTGTCGGCAGGTGCGAGCTGCTGTAGGGCACCACGCGGTCGCTGCTGTCCTTCAGGGGACCGTCGCCAACCTTGCCAATGATGCTGTGATGAGGCACGGCAACGGGCCTTGAGTTCATGGCGGTCAGATAGGGGTGACGCGGGGACAGCGTGCCGAGGCTCAGGAAAGCATAGGCGCCCCAGTCGCGGATCTGCGGATTCAGGGCGTTCACGTTGCCGGACATGAGCTCGGTGGCGATCAGCAGCGTGTCGATGGGAAGCCGGATCAGCTTGGCCAGGCGCATGACCAGACCTTTGTCGGCAAGTTTGCTCCCCTGGTGCGGGACGGCGATGAAGATCAACCTGCTGACATAAGGCTGCCGTTGAAATTTCAACCGGCTCACCAGGCTTGCGCGGCTGTCGTCGGAAAGCAGAAGCTCCTCCGGCTGCTTTTGAAAGTAGGCGTTCCAGAAGGCATCGCCGGAATCGATGGTCTGCAGTCGGCTGAGCAGGCCGCCCATGCTGTGACCGACCAGGACCATCCGGTTCATGCCCGGGTCGTTGTGGTCGGGATCGAGGCGGTTGCGCATGTCGTTCAGACTTTCGCGCAGACGGGCCGCCGTGGAGGGCACGGCCAAGCCGGTCGGATAAAGGAAATACCAGGGCTGATAGCGGGCGCGCAGCTCCGGATCCGCGTAGATGGCGTTGACGCAGTTGAACCAGATGTGCGGGTCGCTCATGAGCCCGTGGACAAAGACGACCGGGATTCGCTTCGGGTCATAGGGTTCGAGCTGGTAGAGCCGGCTTTCCTTCAGCACCTTGTCCGGATAGAGAAGGCCTGACAGTGAGAAGCCTCTGAGGAAACCCCGGTCGAGCGCCAGCTGCCTGGCCGCCGTGTAATCCGCCGCCAGGGGCGGTGTGTCGGCGGCGGGAGTCGTGCTTTTGATCCCGGCCTGGTGCAGGGGATCCCAAAGATGCAGCCGGGCCGTGCGTAAGGCATCCGGAGAGGTTGCCGGCGGATCAAACTCAATCACGGCGGTCAGTGACAGAAACGCACCGTTGGGAGGCAGGGTGGCGTGACCGTTGACCGGTTCCTGATCGCTGAGAACATGGCCCACGACAGGAACACCCAGGCCTTCGGTCACAACGCGCTGCTGGCCATGGTTGACCGTCACCTTGGAGGCCAGGATCAGCTGGTCGAGCTGCCTGGGGGAGATGCTGCCCAGCCGGGTCGAGGGAGGGTCGAGACGGATGACGAACCCGTGGCCGTTCAGCCGCACCTCGGTGTCGTTTTGCCATGTGCGTGGAAGCTGGACGCCGCTCCAGGTCCGGATGACGTTCGCCACGGCGGCTTCATAGCGGTTTTCAAGTTCGGCTCGCCGCCGTCTGCCCGGCGTGTCTGACCTCAGGGCGTCCCAGGCCTCCGCTGCCCGTTTGAGCTCCTGGGCGATCCGCCTTTCGGTCAGCCTGTTCCAGGACCAGAACGGCTCCTTCACGCCGGACGCCTTCGGCACCTGGATGCAGGAAACGGCCAGCAGGGGCAGAAAGAGAAGCAGGGTACGTGTCAGCATCCTTGAACTGCAAGCCTTGCACGGGGTTTGACGGGTGTGTCAAGGCTTCAAGGATGCCATTCAAGTCCCTGGGATGAACATGGGCTCACGCATGCGCCGAACAAGAAGCGTTCAAACGTCGGAGGACTGCGCCTGCCGGAGCAAATAATCGTTGTGAGATCATGCGGCGGATGCTTGAACGGTGTTCATGAGCCTCATCACCGTCCTCTGGTCCATGGCCGCCGCCGCCTCGCTTTCGCTCGCGGTGATCCATGGCATGGTCTGGCTGTCCGACAGGAAGGTGCGTGCCGAGCTCTGGTTTTCGCTCGCGGCGTTCAGCATGTCCGCCTATCCGTTTTTTGATCTGGCGATGATGAATGCGGACAGTCCGGATGCCTTTGGCGTGGCGGCGCGCTGGGCCCTCTTGCCGATCTCCATGACCATCGCGTCCGTGCTTCTGCTGGTGCATTCCTACTTTGGAACCGGGCGTCGGTGGCTGCTTGTGACCTCGCTGGTGACACGCGCCCTGGCCCTGGGGGTGAACCTGCTCTGCCCCCACGGGCTGTTTTTTGAATCCGTCACGAGCCTGCGGAAGATTGAGTTTCTGGGCGAGACCGTCTCGGTTCCCATGGGCGAGATCGGGCGCTGGCTTTGGGTCGAGCATCTGGCGGCGCTGGTCTGGACGGGCTATTTCATCGATGCCTCCTGGCGGCTGTGGCGGGTGGGGGGCAGGGAAGGGCGCAGGCGTGTGGTCACGATCGGCGCAGGCATCGTGCTCATCGTGACCGCAGGATTGACGCAGGCATCCCTGGTGGTCGCCCAGGTGATCGCGCTGCCTGTCGCCGTGACCATGACCTTCCTGCTCCTGCTCATTGTCATGGGGTTCGAGCTCAGTCGTGATGTTTTGCGTGCGGCGCATCTGGCGCGCAGTCTGCAGGCCAGCGAGCAGCGGCTTGAACTGGCCGCCACGGCGGCACAGCTGGCGCCGTGGGAGTGGAACATCGCCACCAACCAGATCTGGACCAGCATCGACGGACGACGGCTCTACGGCATCCCTCCGGATGAAGAGGTCGACTTTCCGAGGTTCACCGAAACCGTGCATCCAGACGACCGGCCGACGGTGGCTGCCGAAGTGGAGCGCACCTTGTCGGACAATGCGCCGTTTGCGGCAGAATACCGGGTGATCCTGCCTGACGGCACGGAACGCTGGATCGCCGCCGCCGGCAAGCTTCAACGAGATCCGGCTGGCGCGCCCTTGCTGCTGCGCGGCGTCTCCCTGGACATCACCAGCCGCAAGCAGTTTGAGCAGGAGCTGGCGCAGCAGCGGCAGGATCTCACCCATCTGTCCAGGGTCAGCATGCTGGGTGAGCTGGCGGGCACCATCGCCCATGAGTTGAACCAGCCGCTGGCCGCCATCCTCAGCAACTCCCAGGTCGGGCACAGCATGATCAAGGAGGGCAGGCCGGACATCGGCGAGATCGGCGCCATCCTTGAAGACGTGGTGGCCGACGCGAAGAGGGCGGGCGGCATCATCCATGGCATGAGGGCCATGTTTAAAAAGGACGCGGTGATGGAGGTGCAGCCCGTGGATCTGAACGAGGCTGTCACGCAGGTCTGTGGCCTGCTTCACAGCGAGGTGGTGGTCAAGAAGGCGAGAGTCGAGCTGGAGCTCGAGGATGCCCTGCCCATGGTCATGGCCGGGCGGGTCGAAATTCAGCAGGTGCTGATCAATCTGATCCTGAACAGCCTGGATGCCATGAAGGCGGCTGGCAGCCGTGATGCCAGGATCCACCTCAGCACGCGCTGCGTTCCCGGTCATGTCATCCTCAGCGTGCGGGACAACGGTCCCGGCATTCCCGAGGAGATGAAGCGGCGTCTCTTTGAAGCCTTTGCCACGACCAAGCCCGGCGGCCTGGGCCTGGGCCTGGCGATCAGCCATGGCATCATCAGGCGCTTTGACGGCGAGCTGAGCGGTGAGAATCCACCCGGAGGCGGGGCGCTGTTTCGGCTGAAGCTGCCGGTCATGCGGTGAAGCCCTCCGGAAGTCCCCTCGTCATCCGCCTTTTTTGTTGGGCCAAGGTCCAATGGCGGGGCCGGATGTCCGCGGGGAGGATCGCCGGATGAAGCCATGCCTTCTCTTTCTTCCCCTGCTTGCATGCCTGTCCTCCTGCCGGAAGCCCCTGCCGGAGCCTTCTAATGCCCATCCGGCGCACACGGTGGACGCTCACTGGGGTTACGAGGGCGAGGGAGGGCCTGAATACTGGCCCCGGCTCAGCCCTGCCTACGCGGCCTGCGGCCAGGGCGGAAGCCAGTCGCCGGTCAACATCATCCGGAACGCCTCGGACAGCGCGGGTGCCTGGCGCATTGACTACCGGAGCACGTCCCTGAAAATCGCCCACCATGAGCATGTCACCAACATCGTGGACAACGGACACACCATCCAGGTGACGGTGGATGAAGGCAGCAGGCTGACGACGGATCGCGGCACCTACACGCTGAAGCAGTTTCATTTTCACACCCCCAGCGAGCATGCCATCGACGGCAGCCGCTTTCCCATGGAGGTGCATTTCGTGCATCAGGACGCCGAGGGCAGGTTTGCCGTTGTCGCCGCCCTTTACCAGGTGGGACCGGAGAATGAAAACCTCGCGAAGATCATCCCTCATCTGCCAAAGGTGAAGGGCGGGTCCGCCAATCTGGCGGATGTCAGGCTTGAGCTGGCCTTTCACCTGCCGGCCACGAACGCCTCCTACAGCTACATGGGGTCGCTGACCACGCCTCCCTGCTCGGAGAACGTCGAGTGGCTGGTGTTCCGCGACCCGATCTCCGCAAGCGCCGCCCAGCTGGAAACCTTTGCCAGGGTGCTGGGGCCGACAAGCCGGCCGCTGCAACCGCTGAACGGGCGGAGCATCGGCATGCGCAGCACCGTCGGCAGGATCAGTCGCTGAATGCGTGGCCCGGCTCAGTCTCCGGTTGTGCGTCCCGGTGATCTGGTTGAAGAATGGGTTAACCCATTTGGATTTCGTGAGTCCAGCCAGCCCAGTCGTGTTTATCGTGGACGACGACCCGTCCATCTGCCGCAGCCTGCTCAGGCTGGTGCGGCAGTCCGGTCTTGATGGACACAGTTATGGTTCGGCCGAGGCGTTCATCGAGGCTCAGAAGGCGCCCCTTGCACGGCCTGCCTGCCTGGTCGTGGACCTGCAGATGCCCGGCCTTGGCGGGCTGGAGCTCCAGCAGCACCTGCAGGCGGCGCCTGCGCGCTGTCCCATGATCTTCATCAGCGGCAATGGCGACATCCCCTCCACCGTCCGGGCGATGAAGCAAGGGGCGGTCACGTTTCTGACCAAGCCTTTTGACAACGCCGACCTGCTTCGCGCGATCGGAGAGGCCCTTGACAGGCATCGTGACGAGCTCTCCGCGAGCAGGCAGGTGACACAGGTGCGCGACCGGATGGCGGCGCTCACGGAGCGCGAGCTGCAGGTCATGTCCTGGATCATCACGGGCGCCCTCAACAAGCAGATCGCGGCCGAGCTCGACATCGTCGAGAAGACCGTGAAGGTCCACCGGGCCCGCGTCCTCGAGAAAATGCAGGCCCAGTCCGTGGCCGAGCTGGTCAGGCTCTGCAGCCTGGCCGGATTTGACGCCGCAACTTCTGGTTCGGCGGCCGGCTGAGCCCCGAAGGTTATTGGCCCAAGGTCCAATAGCGGCAGACGCCCGCCGTCATCATCATGGCGGGGTAATGCCACAACGACGGCCGACCATTTTCATCATCGACGACGACGCCAGCGTACGACGCGCCCTGGGCCGTG
Source organism: uncultured Prosthecobacter sp. (assembly GCA_964642905.1). Classification (GTDB taxonomy): domain Bacteria; phylum Verrucomicrobiota; class Verrucomicrobiia; order Verrucomicrobiales; family Verrucomicrobiaceae; genus Prosthecobacter. The sequence continues at coordinate 43,669 of CAZXPU010000015.1, read as the reverse complement.
TCATGACCTCGGCCGGGCTGGACTACCAGGCCTATGAATCGGCGGACGCCTTCCTGGCCGAACCCCGCCGGTCCATGAATGGCTGCATCGTCGCCGACATGACCCTGCCAGGGCTGAGCGGTCTTGAACTGAAGCAGGCCCTGAATGCCTTGCACTCCAGGCTGCCGGTGATTTTCCTCACCGCCCATGACACCACCGAGGCCAGGGGCGCCGCGCACGAGGCTGGTGCAGAAGGCTATTTCCGCAAGCCTGTGGACACCCAGGCCCTGCTCGACGCCGTCCGCTGGGCCCTCAAGGAGCAGGTCGTCTGAACTCGGATTTCCGCAAACTCATCATCATCCATGAAATCAACACGCATTCATCGACTCATGTCCGCCGGCGTTGCCGGAATCCTGGCCCTGGCCTCGACCGGTCTTCAAGCTGGCGAGGTGGGTCACTTCATGCCCGGCGTCCCCAGCATCCGTGACTATGTGGTGCCCGAGCCGGGCTTCTACACTGCGCTCATGAACTACTGGTATTCCACCGACCGCATGAACGACTCCGGTGGCAACCGTCTGGGCAGCGTCACCATCAGCCCCGGCCCCGGACCTGGACTGACGTTGAAGCCCCAGATTGACGTCGATATTTATGCCATCTCCCCCACCTTCATCTGGGTGTCGGACTGGAAGATCCTCGGCGCGAACTACGCCGCCTATGCGGCCCCCAGCTTCGCCAACGCCTCGATCAGCGGCTCGGTCTCCACGGCCAGGGGCCGCGGCAAGGCGGCCACTCATGAGTCCGACATGGGCCTCGGCGACCTCTTTGTGCAGCCTGTCTGGCTTGGCTGGAACAAAAAGCATTTCGACTTCGCGCTCGGCTACGGCTTCTACGCCCCGACAGGCCGCTATGACACGCAGAACCTGACTCTTCCGGTTGTCGGCACCTACAAGACGGAGGCGCTCGACAACATCGGCCTCGGCTTCTGGACGAACCAGTTCCAGAGCGCGGTGAGCTGGTATCCCTGGGAGGACAAGCGCATGGCGGTGTCCGGCGTGCTGACCTACGAAACCCATGGCGAGAAGAAGGACTTCGATTTCACCCCTGGCGACAACCTGACCTTCAACTGGGGCATCAGCCAGTACCTGCCGCTGACGAAGAGCCAGAAGCTTCTGCTCGAAGTCGGTCCCATGGGGTACAGCAGCTGGCAGGTCACCGATGACAAGGGGTCTGATGCGGCGAATCCCGGAGTGCATGACGAAGTCCATGCGGTCGGCTGCCAGGTCGGGCTGACCTATGTGCCCTGGATGCTCTCGGTCAACTTCCGCTACCTCAACGAGTTCTCCGCGAGGGACCGCTTCCAAGGCCAGTCCTTTGGCCTGAACATCGGCAAGAAATTCTGGTAACCCCCAAAAAAACAAGACGAAATCATGAGACATTCCATCGCCGCCCTCTTCCTCAGCCTGGCCCTCGTCTGCGGACCTGCATCCCTGACCAGCTGCGCCAACGGTCCCCTCACCCAGGCCAATGCGGCCAGTTCCAGCAAGGCGGAGATTGCCGCGTCCTCACGGGCCGCGCTGAACCAGCTTTATGCCGCAAACCCCAAGGCCCGCTGGCTCGGCTCGCGTGCCAAGGCCGTTCTGGTCTTCCCGAGCATCATCAAAGGCGGCTTCATGGTCGGGGCGATGGGCGGCAACGGCGCGCTCATCCGGCGCAACGGAGCAATCCATGACTTCTACCAGACCGCAGGGCTGTCCTACGGGATGCAGGCGGGTGTGCAGACTTATGGTTATGCCCTCTTCCTCATGGATGACAGCGCCTTCGCCTCCCTCAACAACAGCCAGGGCTGGGAGGTGGGCAGCGCGCCCAGCCTTGTGGTTCTCGACCAGGGCATGTCCGCGTCGCTCAGCACCAACACCCTCCAGAAAAGCATGTACGCCATGTTCTTCAACCAGCAGGGCCTGATGGGCGGGCTCGGACTCCAGGGATCGAAGATCACACGCATCAACCCGGTCTACTGAAACTACGGCAAAGCGTCCTTCTTACCCGCAACCTCATCCTCATGAACACACCCAAGCATCTGCTGACTCTCGCCATCGGCCTGGCGATCGCCGGCCTGGCACCCTTGAGCGCCGCATCCAAGCCCAACATCGTCCACATCATCGCGGATGACCTTGGCTGGAAGGATGTCGGCTTCAACGGCGCCACCGACATCAAGACGCCGAACATCGACGCCCTCGCCGCCGGCGGGGCGAAGTTCTCCCAGTTTTACACCCAGCCGATGTGCACGCCCACCCGTGCCGCGCTGATGACCGGACGCTATCCGTTCCGCTACGGCCTTCAGACCATCGTCATTCCAGGGCCGGCCGGCTACGGTCTCGACACCACCGAACACCTGCTCCCCCAGTGCCTCAAGGAGGCCGGTTACACCACCGCCATCATCGGCAAGTGGCACCTCGGCCACGCCGACATCAAGTACTGGCCGAAACAGCGCGGCTTTGACTACCAGTACGGCGCCATGATCGGCGAGCTGGACTACTACACGCACAGCGACGCCGGCGTGCTGGACTGGTTCCGCAACAACAAGCCCGTGAAGGAAAAGGGCTACACCACCCAGCTCATCGGCAGCGATGCGGTGAAGTACATCAACGAGCAGGGCGCCGACAAGCCGTTCTACCTCTACCTCACCTTCAACGCACCGCACACGCCCTACCAGGCCCCGCAGGAATACATCGACCGTTACAAGAACATCGAGGAGCCCACCCGCCGCATCTATGCGGGCATGGTGACCTGCATGGACGACGAGGTCGGCCGCGTCGTTGACGCCCTGGAGAAAAAAGGACTGCGCGAAAACACGCTCATCCTCTTCCACAGTGACAACGGCGGCACCAAGAACGCCATGTTCGCCGGTCAGATGACCGACCTCTCCAAGGTCAAGCTGCCCTGTGACAACGGCCCCTATCGTGACGGCAAGGGCTCGCTCTTCGAGGGGGGAAGCCGTGTCGCGGCCTGCGCCAGCTGGCCCGGCCACATCAAGCCGCAGACCGTTGACGGCATCATTCACGCCGTGGACATCTACCCGACGATCGCCGCGCTCGCCGGCGCCTCCACCGCCAAGTGCAAGCCGCTCGACGGAGTCAATGTCTGGGACACCATCGCGGAAGGCAAGTCATCACCCAGGAACGAGATCGTCTACAATGTCGAACCCTTCCGTGGCGCCGTGCGTCAGGGGGATTGGAAGCTGATCTGGCGCACTCTGATCCCGACCAGTGTGGATCTTTACAACCTCGCCGAGGATCCCTACGAGCAGAACAACGTTGCCTCCAAGCATCCGCTCAAAGTTCACGCCATGCAGGAGCGCCTCAACGAGCTGGGGAAAGAGTCCGCCAAGCCGCTCGCCCTGATGTATGTCGCGAGTGTCGGCCTTGCCCATGGCAAGCCAAACATGGCCTCTGAAGACGGGAAGAAGCCGGCCTCCGAAGCGGGTCATGGTCATTCCATCACCGATGAAGGCATTGGTGAAAGGGACATTCACGACGATTCGAAGTGAACAACTCATGGAGGAAACGAAGGAAAGGTCGTCGGACCCGGACTTCGTTTCCTCCTCATTCGTCATGCGGAGGGCGGACAAAGGCTGCCTGAAGTCACGTTAAGGACCTTTTCAAACGGCTTCGGGAAAGGCGGCGTTCAGGATGCTGACATCGTTGGGGATCCCGGGCTGGCCATCGCGGCAAGAACCAATCGAGGGCGCTCCTTCCGAACTCCGCTCCAGGCTGCGGACTCAGCATGCCGATGCATCCAATTAGAAAGATGGCAGCAATGGAAAACGGGCAAAATCACATGGTGGATCCTCAGCAAGGACCGCCTGGCAAGAATACGGCGAGCGTCGCAAGGCGGCTGGGCTGGGTGCTGCTCCTGATGGTGGCATGGTTGGCGGCCTCCGCTTTCGCGGTCTGGGCTTATGGGGCGCTGCACTATGATCTCCAGGCGTGCCGGGCCGTTGTTTTGCCTGTTTTCGCGCTGGGAGTGCTGGGCCCGGCTTTCCTGGTGCGGGGTGCCTGGAGAAAGCTGCTTTTTGCATTGTTGCCGTGCTTCGCTGTCCTGGCCTGGTGGTGCACCTTGCAGCCCAGGAGTGATCGTTCCTGGCAGCCGGATGTGGCGGAACTTCCCTGGGCTGACATTCAAGGTGATGAAATCACCCTGCACAATGTGCGCGATTTTGACTATCGCACCTCCTCCGAGTACACGCCGCGCTGGGCGAAACGCACGGTTCGTCTTTCAAAGATCACGGGCGTTGACCTGTTCGTCAATTACTGGGGTTCGCCCTGGATGGCGCATCCGGTGGTGAGTTTTCAGATTGCAGGGGAGAGGCCGGTTTGTTTCTCCATTGAGACCCGCAAGGAGCTTGGGGAAAGCTACTCAGCCATCGGCGGCTTCTACCGGCAGTTTGAACTCTACTACGTCGTGGCTGAGGAGCGCGATGTGGTCCGGCTCCGGGCCTCTGTCCGGGAGGGCGAGACTTCCTACCTGTATCGGACCCGGATGCCGGCCGAACGTGCACGGGAACGTTTCATGGAGTATGTCAGCTCCGTCAATTCACTGCGGGATCATCCAAGGTGGTATCACGCCCTGGCAACGAACTGCACCACGGCGATTCGCGGCCAGCATCCTGCGGGAAAACGTCATGCCTGGGATTGGCGGATGATCGTCAATGGCAAGGCGGACGAACTGCTTTATGAACGGGGGCTGATCGTCACGGACGGCCTGTCGTTCAGCGCGCTGCGCGACCGTGCGCTGATCAATGGCGCTGCGGAGAAGGCAGGCTTTTCAGCCGACTTCGACATGCTGATCCGCCGTGGCAGACCGGGTTTCCAGGATGCTTCCGCCAGGCCCGCCAATTCTTCGCCCGGGCTCTGAAGCAGGCGGGCATTGGCCCAAGGTCCAATAGCCGGCAAAGGCCGTCCTGCCCCATGTTTCAACCACCCAGGCCGCTGATGGCCTGACCCTTAAAACCTCATCATTCTCATGAATATCTCATCGATTCGTTGTTTCGCCGGACTCCTGTCCATCAGCCTGGTCAGCTGCAAGATGCTTGAGACGCGTCAGGCCCCGGATTCGGGCTTTGCCACCCATGGCGGCAGCTCTCAAACACGTGCGCATTTCCTTCAGGAATCCTGGATTGATTCCAATTATGCGGGCACTCCGATCAGTCAGCGTTTCAACGCGGTCCACTTTGCGCCGGTGAACACGGATTACATGGCGAAGCAGAGCTGGTGGCAGCAGCAGACGCCTTTGCGTCAGAGCGATCTGGCCCAGGACACAAAGAAGGTGGCTGCGGATCTCCGGCATGAGTTCATGAACGCCGTGGCCAGGCATCCGAATCACAAGCTGAAGCTCGCCTCCGCGCCTGGGCCCGGCGTGCTGGTCGTGGAGCTCGCCTTGGTGGAGCTGGTGCCCTCGAAGGCCTTCTGGAATGCGGCGGCTTCTGCGGCTGGTTTTGCCATTCCCGGCGCCGGCTACCTTTCCATGGCAGGCCGCGGCAGCATCGCCATCGAAGGCCGTGCCAAGGATGGCGGGAACAACGCCACGATCGCCACCTTCAAAGACCGCCGCACGGACAAAATGGCTCCTGTGAACCTTGGCCAATACACCTGGTATCACGGCGCGGAGACGAACATCAAAGACTGGGCGACCGAGTTCGCCGAGCTTCTCAACACCCAGCCCGACCAGGCCATCAAGCGCAGCAGTCGCGTCACCCTGAAGCCTTGGTGAACGGGCTGCCGTTCATCGCAAGGTTGAAGGCGCCTTTCCCAACCATGATCCGTCCATGATGCAACAACCCCCGGCAGGCGCGGCTTCTTGCAGCTGGTTGCGAGGAGGGTCCGTCCCCCTCCTCGCAGCCCTCCTGGGCGCGTTCATCCACCCTTTGCCTGCCAGGGATCCGGAAAAGCGCACGGAGGTGCGCATCACCCATGGAGAACCCGGCGGGCTTCTTGTGGAAACCTACGAAAAGGTCGCGCAAGTTGTCGCGGTGGATCGTGAGGGAAGAATCCTCACCATCAAGGATCAGGACGGTGCGGAGAGCTGTTTCAAGGCCGGTCCTGAAGTCAGGAATTTCGCCCAGATCGAGAGCGGAGACCGGCTGAAGGTGGAGCTGACCCGCCAGTACCTCAGTTATGTCAGAGCACAGAACACGCCCTTGCCAAAAGGCGATGACTTCAAGGTGACCGTCGCTCCTCCGGGCGCCCGTCCAAGGATGCTGGTGATGAGCACCAGCCAGCACACCGGCACCATTCAATCCATCAACCTGCTCAAAAGGACCGCCACCGTGCGCTTTCCCGACGGTCGCAGGCAGGTCTTTCATGTGCGGCCTGACGTCAGCATGACCCGTCACCGCGTCGGCGAACAGGTCGTGTTTCGAACCACGGAATCCATCGCCATCCGAATCTCCCGACAACCATGAATCTTCAACAGTCCGCAGTCCAGCTTATGAGCCTGAGTTCCATCATCCGTCCCACATCCGCCCTGGTTTCCTCGGTGGTGCTAGCCCTCTCCTTTCAGGCCGCCGGCGCGGCTTCTGATTCCTTTCTGGATCCCGAGGCCTGGCCGCGGGTCTATGAGGTGAAAGGCGGGGAGATCGCCATCTACATGCCGCAGATTCTCGAGTGGCCGGACTTCCGGCACATGAAGGGAACCTCGGCCGTTGGCGTCAAGCTGGAGGGCAGGGAGGAGGTTTCGTTTGGCGCGGTCATGATCGACGCTGACACGGTGGCGGACTTCGATCGCGGCACCGTGCAGTTTGGCAAACGCAGTTTCACGGGGCTTCGCTTTCCAGAACTGGACGAGAAGGCCTCGGACAGTGCGGAGAAGATGGTGAGAAGCGTGCTCACGCCGGAGGCGCCCATGGAGCTTCCGCTTGCCGCCGTGACCGCAGCCATGGAGCGCGACGGCGTCAGCCTGAAGGAGACGGAGGTGAGCTTTGACCCTCCCCCGATCTTTTACAGCAGTTCACCGGCGGTTCTGCTGACCTTTGTTGGGGAGCCAAGGCTTGAGCCTGTGAAGGCGGATGACGCCTCCCTGATGTTTGCCGTGAACACCAACTGGGATGTGCTGGCGGAGGGCGGACGGTTTTACCTGCTGGCCGACGGACAATGGCTGGTGGCGGACGATGCGATGAAAGGCCCATGGGCTCCGGCGAAGAGTCTTCCCGCCTCCTTCAGGAATCTGCCTGACGACTCGAACTGGTCGGATGTGAAGGCCAGCCTGGAAGCACCGCAGGATGATTCCCATGCTCCTCGTGTCTTTGCTTCGAACCGCCCTGCGGAGATCATTGTCACGAACGGCAGGCCGCAGATGGTTCCGATTTCAGGCACCTCGCTGATGTATGTCGCCAACACGGAGAGCGACCTCTTCCTTCAGCCAGCGTCCAACCTTTATTATCTGCTGACCGCGGGCCGCTGGTTCAGCGCCAAGTCCCTTGAAGGTCCCTGGGGCTCCGCCATGGACGACCTGCCTGGGGACTTTGCCAAAATCCCGGAATCGCATCCGAAGGGCCATGTGCTGGTCTCCGTGCGAGGGACGCCTGCGGCGGACGAGGCGGTCATCCAGGCCTCCATTCCTCAGACGGCGACGGTGGATCGGGCGACTGCCTCGGTGGAGGTTTCCTATGAAGGCGAGCCGCAGTTCAAGACCGTGAGCGGCGCAAGCTCCGTGCAATATGCGGTCAACACTTCCAATGACGTCTTCCTGGTGGCCGGCAAATATTACTGCTGTCATCAGGGGGTCTGGTTCCAGGCGCCCGCCGCCACGGGCCGCTGGGTGGTCTGTGATCTCGTGCCGCAGGTGATCTACACGATCCCTGCGTCCAGCCCCAAGCATCACGTCACCTATGTCTACGTTTATGACTCAACCCCGCAGGTCGTGCATGTGGGCGTGACTTCTGGTTATTCCGGGGCCTACGTCGCCCGAGGGCTGCTGGTCTTCGGACTGGGCATGTGGCTGGGGCATGAACTGGCTGATGATCACTGGCATCATCATTATTATCCGCGCCCCTGCTGGTACGGCTATGGCTGCGGTGCCGTGTATTACCATGGTCATGGCTACTGCCGGAGGCCCGTTCATTATTACGGACCTTACGGCGGTGCGGGTTATGGCGCCGTGTATCACCCGGCGACGGGAATCTACACCCGCTCCGCCTATGCCTATGGCCCCAGGGGGGCTGTGGTGGCGAGGTCCGCCTACAACCCATGGACAGACACGGCGGCCGGTCGCGTGACCGTGAAGACACCCTATGGCTCCTGGGGGCATTCCGCCGTTGTGCGTGATGATGAATGGATCCGCGCGGCGCATCATTCCAATTTCAGCCGCACGGTCGGAGGAGTTCAGACTTCACGCGGCGGCAGCGTGGTCGGGGTCAACCGCCGGTTTGGTTCCGACGCCTTTGTGGCGAAGACTGCGGGCGGCGACGTTTACGTCGGCAAGGATGGTAACATTTACAAAAGGGATGCAGAGGACGGCTGGCAGAAGCGTCATGACGGTGGCTGGGTGCATGAACCGTCGGTGCCGGACACCCCTCATCGCCCCTCGGGACCGCAGGGGCCCGGGGCCGGGCCGAGGCCGGATACAAAACCTTCAGGCAGGCCCTCCAACCTGCCGGCCAACACCAAGGGCGGGCCTGCGGGTGACAACAAGGGGCCTGGCCCGGTGCCAAGGACCGGCCCTGGTCGTGCCGAACCCACGGTGAAGAAAAGTCCCTCGCAGCCTCCGCAGGCATCCGGCGGCAGAGTGCAGTCCGGCTACAAGAGCACGCAGCCCACGGCGACCAAGCTCAGCCGCGATTCCTATTCCCGCGATCGTGCAGGTTCCCAGCGCTCTGCCAGCACACGTTCAAAAAGCAGTTCATCAAAGTCAAAGCCGGCGGCAAGGGGAACTCGCCGATAACCGCCGGGTGCGATGTTCAGCCTGCCCTCCATGCGCTTTCCCATCTGCCTGGCCGCATGCCTGCTGACCTGTTCGGCAATGCGCTCCGAGGAAGTGCAGGGCTTGCGGCATGAAAAACGAAGCGAGGATGGCGTGCAGGCGGCCATCCACTTTCGCAATCATCCATTTTGGAAGGCTGGCGGACCGGAGCTGCCTTCCGCCACGGGTGCTGGCTGGATGCAAGCCATCGGCCTTGATCTGGCGTTCACCTACGATTCCCTGGCTCTGGGTGCGCTCTCATCCGGCGAAGGTTGGGGGTCGGCATCGGGAGACGCCACTCTGAACATGCACTGGCACATCAATGATGCCGACAGCCGTTCACCCCTGTCCTTGAATGTGCGCGCCAGACATCGCCATGCCTATGACGACTCGCCTCCCTCCGCGCTCAAGTCGCAGACCCAGGCGCTCTGGGGGCTGGTGGACGGTTTCACAGCCGCCGGTTTCCAGGTGCCTGAGCTTTATCTTGAGGATCTGCTCTTCGACAGGCGGCTGACCCTGAGATACGGCCAGATGACGATCGACGACCTGCTTGATGGTCATGAGCTGCGCAGCGCCAAGCGTTCGTTCATGAACCAGGCCTTTTCTTCCAGTCCTGCTGTTGGGTTTCCAGGAGCGGACCTGGGTTTCATCGCACGCTGGCAGGGCAGGAAAGGCTGGGAGCTTGCCATGGCATTGTCGAGCCTGACGGGTTCGAACCTCCGCGAAACTGCCGACTGGCGTTTGACGGGAGACGCCATGTTTCAAGCCGTTCAGCTGGCCCGCGACTTCTCCTGGGTTCCCGGCAGGATGTCGAGGGTGCAGATGCTGGTCTGGCGGGCTGACGCTGCGTCGCAGGCCGGCCTGGAACCGGGAAGGGGCGTGAGCCTGACGCTGGAGCACCCGTTCACCCAGTCGACGCGTGCGTTCATCAAGTATGCCTGGTCGGACGGGCAGGCCGCAACGACGAGGCATTTCGCCGCCGTCGGAGCGGCGCATGACCTGAGCCGGGTGGATCGCGTCGGGGTGGCGATGGCGGCTGGCAGGGCCATCAAGGATGAGCGCTGGCAGGGAGTGCTGGAACTCTTTTATCGCAGGCAGGCCGGTCGTTCCCTTCTCATCACTCCGGACGTCCAGCTGGTGGTGGGGGATGAGGTCGCGGGAGGCCTGGGCTGGGTGGTGGTGGCGGGCCTGAGGATGGGGCTGACGTTCTGACAGGCGGCGCGCTCATGTTGGACCTAGGGCCAATAGACCGGTTCTGGCCGCGAGCGCATCATCAGCACCGACATGAAGCCCTGCCTAACCCTTTTTCTGACCACATTCCTTGCCCACGCCGCCCTTGCTGCTGACGGCGCCTACGATTCCAGCCCCGGCTTCAAGGCGGGAGACATTCTCCAGCCGGTCTGGCTCACGGGTCCGCACCATCGTGTCCGCGATGAGGTGAAGACCTACAACGGGCTGAACCATTATGTGATCGATTCTCCCTTTGGCACCTTTGTCGCGCACGGAAACCTGATGCTGCAGAGCCGTGTCGTCGAGATCCTGGCCCTGGCCAGGCTGCGCGAAATGTCGTCGAGCGAGGAGTATGTCCAGGCGTTGAAGCGCGCCTCCAAGGCGCCCTTTGAAGTGGTGGGGGACATCGTCCACGCCCCGGGAGAAACCATCGCCTCCGTGCCGATGGGGGTGGGCAAGTTCCTGGGTCGACTGGGCCGTGGCGCCAAGGAGGCCGCCGACGGACGTGAGCGTGGCCAGGGCGAGGACGGCCTGATCAAAAGTGTGGCAGGCGTTTCCAGGACGAAGCGTGAACTGAGCGCCAGGCTGGCGGTGAACCCCTACAGCTCGAACGAGATCCTGCAGGAGGAGCTGGAGCGCGTTGCCTGGGCTGCCTTTGCCGGTGACATGACCTTCACGGCCGCCACCCTGCCCATCAGCGGCGCGGCCGGAGCCGCGTTGTCCGCGCTCTCCACCGTCGAGCTGACCTCAAGCCTGGTGTATGAGCAGTCACCACTGGATCTTCGGAAGACCAATCTCTCGAGGCTGCAGGCCATGAACGTGCCGCCGGAGGTTGCCGAGGCCTTCCTTTCCAACGCCTCCTTCTCTCCCTGGCATCAAACCCGTCTGGTGGGTGCTCTGCAGCAGATGGCTGGCGTCGACGGACGAAACCTCTATGTGCGCGACGCCGCCCGCACGTCCAACAGCGAGGCTGATGCCGTGTTTTATGAACAGACGGCGCGCCTCATCGCCCATGCCCACACGCATGGCATTGCTGTGTCCAGGCTCATCGAGATGGATGGCTTTCCCGTCTGCCTGACCGCTGACGGAGGCTTCATGGTGGCGCTGCACTGGGACTATGCCATGTGGTCTCCGGGATCCGAGCGTTTCGCCAATGTGCTTCAGTCGATTCAGGTGGAAGGGGCGAAGCCGCCCACGGTCACGGTGGTCCTCACCGGGGTCATGTCACCCAGGCTCCGTCAGGAGCTCGAAGGCCGGGGTTTCAAGGTGCAGGACCGCCTGCTGCCAGGACCGCTGAAATGAGATTCTGACTCTTGGTTCAACCCTTCCATCAGCCAACAGCCATGAACACGTACCTCAAATTTCTTGCCGTCACCCTGCTTCTCTCCGGACTGCCGGCGTGCAGTTCCGTTTTGCCCGGACTGAAAGGTAGACAGCAGGCAAAGACCAGCCTTCAAGGCGCCAGCGTCACGGAGCTTGCCGGGGCGCTTGCCGACGCCGACAAGGCGATGCAGGAGGGGCTCGGCACTCAGGATCGGCGTCAGGCTTATGCCACCCAGGTCGGCCGGGTGGTGGCGCTTTGGCTGGCCTTGTCCGATGCCTCGGCCAGGTCGGCGGCCATGGACGTGGACGGCGGCTTCCGCATCGTGCCGCAGATTCCTCGCGGGCTCCGTTTTGATGAACTCATTCCGTCCAACACCATCCGCAGCCGTCATTTGAAGCATCGCATGACCCGGGATGGCGTGGGGACGCCGATGGTCGCTCATTGGCACCACACACCGGAGCGCAAGGCCCGTGAGGCCTTCATGTCCGATGGAGGCTATCTGTGCCCGGTCACGGCGACCCTGGACTTCAGGCAGTCAGCAGGCAGACGGCAGGTTTCGCTGGTCCTGCATGACTCACGGGTGACACAGACGGTCCGGCTGGCGGGGCATGAAATGCCGCTGGCGGCCGACCTGACATCCTACGGTGAATACCTGCTTTCGATGGAGGCGGCGAGGATGGGGGGAATCAAGGCGCTGCTGCGCAGCTCAAGCCACATGGACAAGCTGGGATTGATCGCCCTTGAGCCTCCGGCGAAGGACCGCATCCCCCTTATTCTGGTGCATGGCCTGATGTCACGTCCTGCGACCTGGGAGAATGTGATCAACGAGTTTGGCACCAACCCGGACATCCAGCGTCATTATCAGGTGTATCTGTTCCGGTATCCCTCCGGTGTGCCGATCATCTACAGCTCCCAGAAGCTTCGTGAAAACCTGGCGCAGCTGCATGACATCCTCTCCCGCAGCGGGGCGGGGCGGCGCTGCGGCAACATGGTGCTCATCGGGCACAGCATGGGCGGGCTGGTGAGCAAGGCGCAGGTTCAGGACAGCGGCGACCGCTTCTGGGTCACGATCCTGGGCAAAGGTCCCCAGGAACTTGGTCTTAAAAAGGAGGAGCTCGAATCGCTGCGTCGCTACCTGGAGTTCAATCCGAACCCGCACATCAGCCGGGTCATCTTCGCCGCCACGCCCCATCGCGGCAGCGATGTGGCGGACAGCAGGCTGGCCCGTTTTGGCCGCAGGCTCGTCAAGCTGCCGGGCCAGACCTTCGGCAGCACCTTCGACATCCTGCAGGGGCTGGCGGAACGCAATCAGTCGTTAGGCCAGCTCCTGGCCAAGGGCATGCCGACCAGCGTGGACAATCTGTCTCCGTCATCGCCCTACGTGCGGATCGCCACCACCCTGCCGTTCCGCCCCGGCGTGCACCTGCATTCCATCATCGGCAACAAGGACGGCCGTCCGACCACCGATCCGAAATGCTCGGACGGGTTTGTGCCCTATTCCAGCGCGCACCTGGACGGTGTCGAGTCGGAGCTCCTCGTGAAATCGGATCACAGCGTGCATGAAAGACCGGAGGCCATCGAAGAAATGCGCCGCATCTTGAAGCTCCATCTTCGCACGCTGAACCTTCAATGAGTGACGGCCGCTGAAGGCGGCTCTGGCTGCATGGATCGGCGGCTTGTCAGCCAGAATGTCTCATGGGCTAGGGCATCCTCAAGGGCGGCAAAAAAGCTGGACGGTTCCGGTCTTGGCATGACTCTGGGAAAACTCATGAAGCCGAAGCATGCCACCGTCGAAGCGTCCAGGCTGCCGGAATACGAACCCACAGCGTTGGCGGCCGGTTTGTCGAAGAAGTCGAAATCCCCGCACCACGCAGTGCGGGATGAAGAGGTGTTGAACCGGATGCTTGAAGCTGAGGACAACCCCGGGGTGATGATCAGCTGGGATGAACTCGTTTCAGGTCTCCGGCATCGAAGGGCACTTTGATTCGGCCCTGAAAATGAACCTATTGTCCCGGAATATCGCGACGTGGCGAAAGGTGACAATGGTGCGCGGTGCAGGGTTCGAACCTGCGACCCCTGCCGTGTGAAGGCAGTGCTCTACCGCTGAGCTAACCGCGCGGTGATTGGTGAGAAGTGGAGTCATAGGCGGGGTGTTTCGGTTTGCCAGTTCTTTTTTGTGCGGAGTTTTTTCGGTCCGGACGGGAAAAAGCCTGCTGGCGGCACGGCCGCCTTTGGCCATGCTGGCTTCATGACTCGTGAAGCCGCCGCTGAAATCCTCGAACGCATCGCCCTGCTGCTGGAATTGAAGGGGGAAAACCCCTTTAAAATCCGGGCCTACAAGACTGGGGCGGAGATCGTTGAGAGCCATGCGGGCGACATCATGCAGATGGCCCGCGACAACGACCTGGCCGGCATCAAGGGGCTGGGCGAGGCGTTGCGGGACAAGCTCCATGAGCTCGCCACCACCGGGCGGCTGGAGTTTTACGAGAAGCTGAAGGCCGAGTTTCCCGAGACACTGTTTGAGCTGTTTGAGATCTCCGGCCTGGGGCCGAAGAAAATCGCGGCGCTGCATGGCAAGCTCGGGGTCAGTTCGCTTGCCGACCTGAAGCGTGTCTGTGAAAGCGGCGAGGCGGCGGGCCTGTCGGGGTTTGGTGAAAAGACGGTGGTGAAGATCCTGGAGGCGATCGCCTTCCGGGAGCAGCATGCCTCGGAGTTCCGCCTGGATCAGGTGCAGGCGCTGGCCATGGGCATTTTGGAATCCCTGCGTGAGCATCCGGCGGTGACGCGTGCTGAGGTTTGCGGCAGCTTCCGCCGTGGCAAGGAGGTGGTGCACGACCTGGATTTTCTGGTTTCCACCCGCCGTCCTGAGGAGGTCATCGCGGATTTTGTCCAGCTGCCCCAGGTGGAAAAGATCATCGCGCAGGGCGGCACCAAGGCCAGCGTTCATACGGTCGGTGGTGTCCAGTGCGACCTGCGCGCGGTCAGCAGCGCGGAGTATCCCTATGCGCTGCTGTATTTTACCGGCAGCAAGGAGCACAACGTCGTGCTGCGTCAGCGGGCGCTGGATCGCGGGCTTTCGCTGAACGAATACGGCTTCAAGCCGGCGCAGGAGGGTGGTCGCGTGCCGGAGGCGGCGTCGGAGGTCTATGAAGAGAAGGAGATCTACCAGATCCTGGGGCTGGATTACATCGAACCCGAGCTGCGTGAGAGCTCCGGGGAGTTTGAGGCGGCGGAGAAGGGGCGGCTGCCGAGGCTGGTCGAGCTGGAAAACCTGAGGGGTGTGTTTCACAACCACACCACCGCCAGCGATGGCAAGGCGACGCTGCGTGAGATGGCGGAGGCGGCCATGGAGCTGGGCCTGCAATACCTCGGCATCGCCGACCACAGCAAAAGCAGCTTCCAGGCGAACGGTCTGGATGAGCGCAGGCTTAGGGCTCAGATGGTTGAGATTCGGAAGTTGAACGAGGAATATGCGGGGGACTTCCGCATTTTTGCCGGTAGCGAGGTGGACATCCTGCGTGACGGCACGCTGGACTTTCCGGACGATCTGCTGGCGGAGCTGGATTATGTGGTCGCAAGCGTTCACAACGTCTTCAACCTGCCTGAGGATGAGATGACGGCGCGCATCCTCCGTGCGATCCAGAATCCGCATGTCACGATGCTTGGTCATGTCACCGGCCGGCTGCTGGCGCAGCGTCCCTCCTATGCGGTCAACATCCCGGCCATCATTGAGGCGGCGGCAGCCACCGGCACGATCATTGAACTGAACGCCAGCCCCTGGCGGCTGGACATGGACTGGCGCTGGTGGCGGCTGGCGGTGGAGAAAGGGGTGAAGTGCAGCATCAATCCCGACGCTCACAGCATCCACGGTTTGAAGGATGTGGTGTTCGGCATCCGCGCGGCGCGCAAGGGCTGGCTGACCCGCAGGGATGTCATCAACTGTCTTTCCGTGGAGGACGTGGAGAAGGTGCTGGCTTCAAAACGGCGGGCGCAAGGTGTGGATGGAAGCAAAATTGGCTGACGATCCTTCTTGATCCTGGCACGACTGCTGCCTGAAAGGAAGGCACATGCTGCTACCTGTCCTGGCTGACGCCGTCTCCACCGCCCACGATCTTCTGCTGCTCAGCGCCGTGGCGCTTGCCGGGATCGGCCTTGGGCATCTTTCGATCGGTGGCGTGCGGCTCGGCGTCGCGGGGGTTTTGTTTGCCGGGCTGATCGCCTCGCACCTTGGCTGGCTGCCGAATCCGGAGGTGATCCACTTTTTGAAGGACTTCGGGCTGGTGCTGTTCGTGTTTGCCCTGGGAATGCAGATCGGACCCGGCTTCCTGGCCTCGCTGAGGAACGACGGCCTGAGGCTGAATTTGTATGCCGTGGCTCTTGTCGTGGGAGGTGCGGTTGCGGCCCTGGCCGCGGGACGACTGCTGGGCATGCCCCCGGCGGCGGTGGCGGGCCTGTTTGCCGGCGCCACGACCAACACGCCCGCGCTGGGAGCCGCCCAGCAGGCCCTGCAGTCCACGGGAGCCGATGCCGCCACGACGACCCTGCCTGCGCTGGCCTATGCCACGACCTACCCGCTGGCGGTGGTCGGCATCATCCTGGCGCTGGTGTTTCTGCGGGTGCTGTTTCGCGTGAATGTGACGGCTGAAGCGGAGGCCTTTCGCAAACGCCAGGGAGAGTCCGCCAAGCCGTTGGAGCGGATGAACCTGCGGGTGGACAATCCCAACCTGCAAGGGCTGCGGCTGGCTGAGGTGCCTGGAATTCATGAGACCGCGGTGATCGTTTCACGCATCCGTCATGCGGGCGAGGACGCCGTCATGCCGGCCACGTCGGAGACGGTTTTGCAGGTCGGTGATGTTATCATGGCCGTCGGCACGCAGGAGCATCTTGAGCAGTTCCGCAGGATCATCGGCAGTCGGTCGGAGGACAACCTGATGAAGGCTCCTGGCAATGTGGGGTATCGTCGCGTCATCGTCACCAACCGCTCCATGCTCGGCAAGACGGTGGGCGAGCTCGGGCTGGATCATCTTCACAACGTCATCGTCACGCGGGTCAGCCGTGGCGACCAGATCTTCACCGCCATGCCCGAGGTGCGGCTGCAGTTTGGCGACATGCTCCAGATCGTCGGCGATGAGGCGTCGCTGGAATCCGCCACCGCCGCGCTGGGCAACGAGGTGAGGCAGCTTCAGGAAACCAAGTTTGCCGCCATTTTCACCGGCATCCTGCTGGGGGTTTATATGGGCATGCATCCTTTTCAGTTCAGCTTTCTGCCGGCGCCGCTGCGGCTGGGGCTGGCCGGGGGGCCGCTGATCGTGGCCATCCTGATGAGTCATCTGGGCAGGATCGGGCCGCTGGTCATGCACATGCCACTGAATGCGAACCGGGCGCTCCGGGAGCTGGGCATGGTGCTGTTCCTGGCCAGCGTGGGCCTGCTGGCCGGCGAGCATTTTGTCGAGACCGTGCTGAGCCGCCAGGGGCTGGGCTGGCTGGCGGCGGGATTTCTGGTGACGCTGCTGCCGCTGCTCGCCGTGGGAGTGGCGGCCAGGCGCTGGCATGGCATGGACTACATGACGCTCTGCGGGCTGCTCTCCGGTGGCATGACGGATCCTCCCGCGCTTGCCTTTGCCACCACCCAGGCACGCACCGATTACCCGGCCGTGGCCTACGCCTCAGTGTATCCGCTGACGATGCTGCTGCGCATCGTGGCGGCGCAGGTGTTGGCCCTGCTTTGAACCAGGGCGGCCTGCCCCGGATTAACCAGAAATGTGACCACGAAGCTCAAGTTCGGGGGCCTGGAACTCCTGGGAGGGCGGGGCCATGCCCGGAAGCGGCGCGCTGATGATGAAGTGCGGGGGCGGTGGCGGCGACTCGGGGTTCAGCTCCCAGCTGAGGCCGGGCCGAAAGCGCGACTTCCAGCATCCCCGGTGCAGGAGGGTGTCGGCGGCGCCGTGGCGCAGGTAGGGGAAGCGGTTCTTGTGGCTGAGCGCCAGCCGGAGAGGATTCAGGTCGGAGGTGGTGCTGATGATGTGCAGCGGTCGCACCGGGCCTTTTTCGCAGGCGGCTTCATAGGCCAGGATGGCGCTGAGGGCGGGTGCGGCCGCCCCCAGGCCGATGTCCCAGAGCACGAGGGGTTCACTGCCAGGCACAAGCAGGCGGCGGAACTCCGAGAGGTCGATCTCGGTGGAGGTGGGGATGGCGGTGCCGGAGGGCTGGTGCAGGATGCTGTCGTCCTGAAGCTGGTAATCGCCCAGGATGGTTGGCGGGCCCGGGCTGGTGCCGCGCTTCGGCGGTGTGACGGGGTGATCGACGTCCTCGGCCTGAAGGATCTCCCGCTTTTCGCGGTAAAGCGCCAGAAAGCGGTCCTCGAGGATGCTGCGCCTGACCTCGCGCATGAACTGATGGTAGAAATGAATGTTATGCTGGCCGACCAGCTGCCAGCCGAGGCTTTCCTGCGTCTTGGTGAGGTGATGCAGGTAGGCCCGCGAATGGGTGCCGCACACGGGGCAGCTGCAAGCGGCATCAAGGGGCTGTTCGGAGAACTTGTAGATGGAGCGGCGCAGTTCGACGATGCCGTGGGAGGTGAAGGCCGTGCCGCGTTTCGCCACCTGGGTGGGAATGATGCAGTCAAACATGTCCACGCCGCGATGCACGGCCTCCAGGACATCCAGCGGCGTGCCGACGCCCATGAGATAGCGCGGCCGGTCGGCGGGAAGCAGGGCGGCGGTGAGCTCGCACATGTCCTCGCGCTCATGCTTCTCCTCACCCACGGCCAGCCCGCCGATGGCAAAGCCGTCGAACGGCATCTCCATGAGGCCCTCGGCGCTCTCCCGGCGCAGATGTGGAAACAGCGCGCCCTGGACGATGGCGAACAAAGATTGCGGTGAATCCTCCCGGGCCGCCAGGCTGCGGGCCGCCCAGCGCCGCGTCACCTGGAGCGCCTTTCTGGCCGTGGCCTCGTCCGCCGTGCTGGGGATGCACTGGTCGAGCACCATCATGATGTCGCTGCCGATGGCCCGCTGGGTCTGGATGCTGAGCTCGGGGCTGAGCAGGATGCGGCGGTTGTCCACATAGCTTTGGAACACGGCGCCCTTTTCAGTCATCGACCTGGAGTGGGGCAGGGAGAAGATCTGGTAGCCGCCGGAGTCGGTGAGCACGGAGCCAGGCCACTTCATGAAGCGATGGATGCCTCCCAGCTTCTCGAAGACCTCCGGCCCGGGACGAAGCAAAAGATGGTAGGTGTTGGCGAGCAGGATCTGCGAGCCTGAGGCGGCCAGGGATTCCTGCGTCTGGGCCTTCACCGTGGCCTGGGTGCCCACGGGCATGAACAGGGGGGATTCGATCCTGCCGTGCAGCGTGTGAAACGTGGTCGCCCGGGCCCGGGAGCCCGTGGCCTGGGCGTCGAGCTGGAACTGGAGTCGGGATGGCGGCATCCAGGCTCCATACGAGGGCTTCGCCGGATGAAAAGCCGGATGTGCAGGGAAGGTGCCGGGCCTGTTTTGTTCAGGCTGGCGGAGTCGCCGCCACCGCCGCGGCATACGACTGCTTCAGCGCCGGGTCGGTCTGCGTGTGGCTGCCTCGGTACACCAGCAGCAGGCCTAGCCTTGAGTGCTCGGTGGTGTTGGGTGCCGAATGATGGATCGTTTCGCAGTGGTGCAGGGTGGCGTCACCGGGCTGCAGCAGGCCGCAGAACTGCTCGTCGAGCGGCACGCGGGTGGGCATGGCCATGCCAATGCTGTTGCCTCGCACGCCGCTTGGTGCCGTGGGTTGCATGCCCTGTTTGTGGGAACCCCTGACGAAGAAGACCGGACCGTTGGCTTGGGTGACGGCGTCGATGGCGATCCAGACGGTGAGCATGTCCGGCGGGGTTTGGCAGAAGTAGGCGTTGTCCTGATGACAGGGCACGCCGGAGCCCAGCCTGGCGGGCTTGTTGAAGGTTTCCACGCCGCAGAGGACGGGTTCGCCACGGACGAGCGGAGCGACGAGGGCCTTGATGTCGGTACGTTCACCAAGGGTGCGGAAGAACGCGTTGTGAACCTCAAGTCGCCAGAGGTTGCGGACGGTCTTCTCATCCTTCTCCAGGGTTCGTGCGTCCGCCGGCAGGCTGGCGAGGTCGTCGCGGATGTAGCGATCCAGCTCAGCGCGGACGGCACCGACCTCGTCCTGGCTGAGGAACTGGCGGATGAGCACGACGCCATCGCGCTCGTAGTCGGCCTCAAGGCTGGCGGAAGGTGGGCAGGTCATGGCGGCAAGCTTGGAAGTCCAGGCGAGGTCTGCCAACAAGCAAGCCCTGGTTCAACGGGTGAACCAGGGCCTGGGGAGGTTAGGCCAGGGGCCGGTCAGTCCATGTAGTCGTTGATCAGGTTTTCCAGCATCTCCTGGCGGCCGCTGGCGGGGATCACACCACCGAGTTTCAGCGCGTGCTTCTCCAGGGATTCGAAGGTGGCCTTGCGCGTGGTCACGGTCTTGCCGATGCCGGATTCAAAGGTGGCGTAGCGGGCCTTCACGAAGCGGTCGAGATCGCCGTCCTCGATGATGCGGTGGGCGATTTTCAGGCCGCGGGCAAAGGCGTCCATGCCGCCGATGTGTGCGTGGAAGATGTCCACCACCTCGTGGCTTTCGCGGCGCACCTTGGCGTCGAAATTGAGGCCGCCGGTCTTGAAGCCGCCGGCACGCAGAAGCTGCAGCATCATCTGCGTGGTCATGTAAACGTTCGTCGGGAACTGGTCGGTGTCCCAGCCGATGAGCTCATCGCCGGTGTTGGCGTCGATGCTGCCGAGGGCGCCCGCGTTGGCCGAGACGGCGAGCTCGTGCTCCACGCGGAGCAGCGCGAGGGTGGCGTGGTTGGTCTCGATGTTGAGCTTGAAGTGCTCCAGCAGATCGAACTCGCGAAGGAAGTTCAGGCAGGCGGCGGCGTCGCTGTCGTACTGGTGCGTCGAGGGCTCGCGCGGCTTCGGCTCGATGTAGAACTGGCCTTTGAAACCGATCTTCTTTTTGTAGTCCACGGCCATGTGCAGGAAGTGGGCGAGGTTCGCGACCTCGCGCTTCATGTCCGTGTTCAGCAGCGTGGCGTAGCCCTCGCGACCGCCCCAGAAGGTGTAGCCGAGGCCGCCAAGACGGTGCGTGACCTCCATCGCCTTCTTCACCTGGGCGGCGGCGAGCGCATAGACGTCGGCGTTCGGGCTGGTGGCCGCGCCCTGCATGTAGCGTGGATGGGCGAAGAGGCAGGCGGTGCCCCAGAGAAGCTTGATGCCGGTTTGCTTCTGCAGCTTCTTCAAATGGTCCCCCACGGCGTCGAGCGCGTCATTGCTGGCCTGCAGGTCATCCAGCTCCGGGGCGACATCGCGGTCATGAAAGCAGTAGAAGCCGAGCCCGAGCTTCTGCATCATCTCAAAGCCGGCGTCAGCCACGCGTCTGGCGTTGTCCACGCTGTTGCTGCCGTCGTCCCAGGGGCGCTGACGGGTCGCCATTCCGAAGGGGTCGCCGCTGCCGTTTTTCAGCGCGTGCCAGTAGGCCAGGGAGAAGCGCAGATGCTCTCTCATGGTCTTTTTGCCCACGACTTCGTCGGGGTTGTAGTGACGGAAGGCGAGGCGGTTTTTCGTCTTCGGCCCTTCGTAGGCGATGGCTTTGATTTTGGGGAAGTATTCCTGGCTCATGGTGTGGGTGGTGGTGTTGACGGGGTGATCATTGAGGGGAGGATTCGAGCACGTCCAGCTCGTGAATGGACCAGTAAAGGCCTTTGACGCTGCCGGTGTCGGTGATGCGGATGAACTTGGCGTTGGAGGCTTTCGGGAACATGAACTCGGTGACGCTGGCTTTTTCGCTCCGGCCTTCAAGGATGGGCTTAGACCAGGTTTGGCCGTCTGTGGAAAGTTCAATCTTCCAGCCTCGCGGCCAGTCGCCCTTGGAACTGGCGGTGTCGAGATCAAGGCCGGCGATGATCGCAGGCTGGGGCAGTTCGACCTGCACCCACATGCCGGGCACCTGGGGGGCATGCGTGTCCCAGCGTGTCTCCGGGTTGCCGTCGACCGCCTTGGCCAGGTCCTTGGTGTTGTGGCTGGAGGTCAGCTTCCAGGCGCTGCGGTTTTCGAGCGGCTGATGCGGGCCGGTGCGCTTGAGCTCATCCGCGGTCCAGGGGGTTGTTCGTGAGGCCAGTTCCTTCCGCAGTTTGGCAACTTCGTCCTTGGTGATGAAGCGGCCCTGGTTGCCAAAGCTCTTGCGCACATAGCTGGCGATGTCGGCGAGCCATTCGTCCGTGTTGTTGGCCATCGGGATCATCTGCGCCTGGTAGGTTTTGCCGTTCACCGGGCCGGTGAGGCCGTGAAGAAGCACGCGCAGAATGAAGTCACTCTTCTGGGCGAGCTTCGAGCCGGCGAGCGGTGGGGCGAGCGTCATGCCGGGCGCGAGGCCGTCGATGGCGGTGCCTTTGCCGTCCAGCCCGTGGCAGGTGAAGCAGAGCTCCTGGTAGATGGCCTGACCTCGGCGCATCTGATCCTTTTGCACGTTGGTGAACTCGCGCGGGAAGCTGAGCTGGTTGTTGAGCATCTGGGAGGCGAGCTCCTTCACGCCTTTCGAGGGGGTGGTGAGGGCCGTGAGGTTGATGAGCTTGGCGTGGTCCTTCCATTTCAGCTGCTTCGCGGTGAGCAGCGCCTGCGTGATGACGGAGGGGTCGTCATCCTTCGTCAACGCGGTGACGTTGGCCTCCAGCGAGGCATCGGCGAGCGTTTCGCTGGCGCGGATGGCGGCACGGCGCAGCGTTGGCGAGCTGTCCTTCAAAGCGGCACGCACCTGATCGCTGGTGAGGGTGCCGAGACCTTCGAGCGTCCACAGCGCGTGGATGCGGGCGAGGGCGCTGTCGTGTTTTTGCAGCATGGCGGCGAGCGCAGGCACGACGCTTTTGTCTTGTTTCAAAACGAGCAGCTTCTGGGCGGTGTCACGGTGCCATCCGTTCGGATGCGCGAGAGCCTCGATGAGCTGCTCCGGCGTGGCGTCGAGCAGTTCCGGTGCGGGTACGGGCTTCGTCGTTTCATGCACGAGGCGCCAGACGCGCCCGCGGTTGATGATCTTCTCCATGCCGTGCTGAAGGATCACCTTGCGCAGATAGCTGCCTTCGCGGGTCCAGTTGCCCTCCTGGATGATGCCGCGGTACATGTCGCAGATGAAGAGCGTGCCGTCGGGCGCGGTCTTCATGTCCACGGGCCGGAAGCAGGCGTCCGTGCTGCGGAGGAACTCGCTTTGAGGATGAGGGTTGTGCAGGATCGTGATGCCGTCGTTCACTTCGATGGAGCTGCGGCGCACCAGGCGGCCGACAGGTTCGCCAAAGAAGAGGTTGCCGCGCAATTCGGCGGGCAGCTGATCCCCGCGGAAGATCTCACCGCCGCAGGTGGCGGTGAAGTGGTTGAGTGTGCCGTCGTCGCGCGACTTGCCGGGGCCGCCCTGATAGTCGCGCAGGCCCATCGCAGGCCAGACGACCTCGAAGCCGGGCTCGAACTGGGCCCTGGCGGCCGACTGTCCGTAGAGGATGTGGTTTTGGAAATTGATCGGGCCCTTCTCTCCGCCGGCGTTGACGACCCAGAGCTTGCCCTCATCGTCCTGTGAGGCGCCCCACTGGCCGCCGTTGCCGGGGATGTCCTGCTTGATGAGCTGGCCGTCCTTCCAGCGCAGACGATAATTGTTCACGGCGGTGTAGATCCAGTTGTCGAGCGCCCAGGTCATGCCGCTGGGCTGATGTTCCAGGTTGCCGCCGCGCGGGCCGCCCTGGTACACGAGCGTCTTTTCATCGCTCACGCCGTCGCCGTTGGTGTCTTTGTAAAGGTGGATGTCGTTGGTGTCGGTTTCACCGATGAGCACGCCATCCGCCATCGGCAGCAGTAGGCGGGGCAGCTTCAGCTTGTCGGCAAAAATGCGGTGCATGTCATATCGACCGTCGTCCTTGCTCGACCAGTGCACCGACACGCGGCCGGTGCTCACCAGTTCGTCGGTGCCGTCGATGTCGCGCATGTAGCTGGTCATCTCGGCGACATAAAGACGGCCGTTGCCGTCAAAGGCCATGCAGACAGGTTCGGTGATGTCCGGTTCGGAGAGGATCAGCTCCAGGCGGTATCCGGCAGGAAGCAGGAAAGTCTTTTGCTCCTCCGCTGCGCTTAGCGGCTTCACGGGCGGCATCGGCGGAAACTCGTCGGAGGGGGCGGCTGTCAGGCAGCCCAGTCCGGCGGCGGAGGCGAGAAGCAGAGGTCGGAGATGCATTGGCGGGTGGGTTGTTGTGCAGAACATACTTCAGGAACTGTGTGTTCGTTTGGTGACAGCCTGCCAAACTTTGTTAAAATCCGGCCACGATGCCGCTCCGACTTCAGAAGGACTTTTTCGCCCGGATCGCCGATCCCCAGGGCGTTCGGGCGATTTTCGAGCACATGCCTGGCGTGTTCTTTTTCATGAAGGACGACCAGGGGCGACACATTGCGGCCAACAGCGCCACCTTTGAGCGTTTTGGCATCAGGAACGAGCGTGAGCTGATCGGCGCGATGGATGAGAAATTCTTCCCTCCCGAGGTGGCGAAGGCCTATCGCGAGGACGATCAGAAGGTCATCCGCAGCGGCAGGCCGCTCATCAACCGGCTCGAGGTCTGGTATGACGAGCAGCGCAATCTGAACTGGTTTTTATGCACCAAGCTGCCCGTTCACGACCAGCAGGGCAGGGTGATCGGTGTCATGGGAATCACGCGACGCGACGAGGACCGCATGCGTCAGCATGATGTCCGCGAGGTCACGCTTGCCGTGAATCACGCGCGCCAGCACAGTCATGAAGTCATCACCACCGCCGAGCTGGCCAGGGCGTCCGGTGTTTCCGAGCGGCATCTTCACCGCAAGCTGCGTGCGGCGCTTGGTCTGAGCCCTTATGAACTGCTGCTGCGCACGCGCATCCAGTCCGCCGCGGAGGCCCTGGCAAAGACCACGTCGCCAATCATCCAGGTGGCGCTGGATCATGGCTTCTGTGATCAAAGCGCCTTCACCCAGCAGTTTCGCAAACGCACCGGCATGACGCCGAAGGAGTTCAGGCGGAGGCATCAGGGCTGAGTTCGCTCAAAACGGCCGCATCCGCGAAATCGAGGGCGGCGAAAGCCTGGTCAATATGCGCCGGATTGCGGCCTCCGATGAGCGTGCAGGCGATGCCCGGCTGATGCAGGGCCCAGGCGAGGGCGAGATGGGCCGGTGAATGGCCGGTGCGACTGGCAATGGCTTCGAGCCGGGCAAGGCTTCGCCAGGCGTCCTCATGAAAATAGATCTGCTGATGACCGGGAATGATCTCGAAGCGTGAACCTGGCTGAACGCCGTTTTGATGCTTGCCCGTCAAAAAGCCGGCTCCAAGAGGGCTGTAGGTCACGATGGCGACTCCCAGCGCGGCGCAGTATTCGCGCAATGCATCCGTTACTTCACTCACCGCCAGATTGTGGTTGTTTTGGATGACGCTGAAGCGTGGACCCAGGGCGCGGAGTTGATCGAGCGTGACGTTGCTGGCCCCGAACCGTCGCACCGGCAGCTTTTCCAAAGCGGCACCGGCCTGCAGCGCGCTGTCGTGCCATTGATGGAGGTACAGCAGGTCGATTTGATCGAGCCCGAGCCGTTGCAGGCTTGGGGTGAGATCGATGCGATCATAGGGCGGCAGGATTTTGGTCGCGACGGTGATGTCCGCCGGTTTTCGCGAGGCGAGCCACCTGCCGAGGATGCTTTCCGAAGCGCCACCGCCATAGGCTGCCGCCGTGTCGAAGTGGGTGATGCCCCGTGCCAGGGCATGATCGAGCAACGCGAAGGAGTCGGCCTCGTCGATCTCACGTCCCAAGGTCACGCAGCCCAGGCCGATCCGGCTCACGGGCGGGCGGGCGGGCGTGACGGCGGACATTGTCATTGGTTAGGCTGTCCGGTGGCTTTGAGCTTTTGCTGCCTGGCAAGTTCCGTCAGATAGGCCGTTTCACGATCCTCAACGTAGCGCTTGTAACC
This sequence comes from uncultured Prosthecobacter sp., assembly GCA_964642905.1. GTDB lineage: Bacteria > Verrucomicrobiota > Verrucomicrobiia > Verrucomicrobiales > Verrucomicrobiaceae > Prosthecobacter. The sequence goes on along the minus strand of CAZXPU010000015.1, from coordinate 18,193 downwards.
TTCGGGATCGACAAAGGGATTGCTAACCCCGGCGACAAGGAACCTGCGATGCTTGTCGGCAAGGTCGTAGTAGCCACCGTGAGCGCCGAGAAACAGGTCCACTGGCAGATTTTGGAGAACGCGAAAGCAGCGCTCATAGTCCTGGGCGATGCCTGGGTAGTCCTGGTTGTTCACCAGGATGTAGCCGGGATTGACATTGGGGCTGCCGATGATGACGGCGTTCAGCCCGCCGGCCTTCAGCGTCCAGGTGGTGCAGCCCGGGGTGTGGCCTGGCGTCAGTCTTGCCACCAGCGTGGTGCCGCCGAGCTTGACCTCCTCGCCATCCTTCAGGCGTCGGTCCACCCGGGCCGGGGTGAATCGGGTGTAGGAGGCCTTCAGACGTGATCTGGTGGCGCCACCTTTTTCCACAGAATCCGCATCCTGCTCCATGACGAAATACTTGGCTCCCGTTTCGCGGATGATCCTGGCGCTGCCGGCGCAGTGATCGGAGTGGGCATGACTGATGAGCAGAATCTTGATGTCGCCAAACTTGAATCCCAGGTCCTCGACGCTTTTGCGGATCAGGGGAACCGAATCCTCGAAGCTGCTGTTGATCAGGATGTGGCCTTCAGGCGTGGTCACCAGGTAGGAGGCCAGATCCTTGGAGCCGACATAATGAAGATTGCCTGCAATCGTGTGGGCGGGGAAGGGCTCCATCCAAGACGAAGGCTGGGCGCTTGTGTCGCTGCATGTAAGCAGGACGAGAGACAGCAGCAGGATGAGACGCATGAACGGAATGGGGGTCAGTAATTTTTGCCGTCAGGAATCGCGTTTGTTTCCGCGCCGGCACCCAGCACGGCGTCGAAGTCCGCGGCACAGTCGGAGAAGTGGGCGCAGACGGCGCTGAACTCGGCCCCATAGACGATGAACCTGGCTCCCAGATCGACCAGCGATTGCATGTCCTCGCGGCTGCCAACCGGTCGCCCCCAGGCCTTGCCATGCCTGCGGCAGGCGGCGTCGAGCTGCTTCTGCACATCCAGCATGACGGGATCGGCAACGGCCGGAGTGCAGCCGAGGCGAAGGGACATGTCGCCGGGGCCGAGGAACAGCACATCGACTCCGGGAACGGCGGCGATGGCGTCAGCGTTTGCCAGAGCCTCAGGGGTTTCGATCTGCACCACGAGGAAGGTTTCACGGTTGGCCTGATCGGTGTAATCGGACGGTTTGCCGATCCAATAGCTGGCATCGCGACCACCACCGCAGAAGCCACGATCTCCCAGAGGGGGAAACTTGATGGCGCTGACCAGGGCCGCGGCTTCCGAGGCATTGGCGACATGCGGAATCATCAGCCCTGATGCGCCGTCTTCGAGAAGCCGGTAGAGAGCGTTTTTTTCCTTCGTTGGCGGGCGCCAGACGCAGTCGATGTCGGCGGCATGATGACGTCCGAGCATGGTTTCGACTTCGCGCGGATCCCAGACACGATGTTCGGCGTCAACCCAGATGCCGTCGTAGTGGAAGTGAGCCGCCACGGCAGGGTAGAAGGCGATGGGCGAGCCCGTGCAGCAGAGGCGGGCGACCTGGCCGGAGCGGAGCTTGGCGAGGACTTTGGAGGAGCGCATAGATTTAGAAGGGAACTACGGAATACACAGAATACACGGAAGGATTCACTGTTCGCGGAGCCAGTCGAGGGTGATGCGACGGATGCGCAGGCGGTTGAGAGCGCCAACCTTGCTGTCACCGGCGCAGTAGGCGAGGAGAATGGCGTCGTTCGTGAAGTGAACGGCCGTGTAATGGTAGAGGCCGTCGGGGTCGCTTTCGACCAGCTTGCGCCTGGGCCAGGTTTTGCCTCCATCGGAGGAGACTGCGGCGACCAGAGGGTTCCGCTTTTTGGGAGGAAACGGGAACATGCCGGAGTGGTCGTTGAAGAGCGCGAGCAGATCGCTGCCGCCAGGAAGTCGCTTGATGCTGGCGGGGCCGTTGGGGGATTTCAACTCGGTGGGGGCCGGTGGAGTGAAAGTCCTGCCGCCATCCTGGGAGTGGAAGCCATATTGCGCGCCCTGGTCGGTGCGTGACCAGGAGAAGAGCGAGCCGTCCGCCAGCTCGACAATGCCGGGTTCCTGCAGTCCGCTGCCGCTGGGCACAGGCATGGCCCACCAGCTGGAGGACTCCGTCCAGGACCTGCCGTCGTCGTCGGAGTAAAGCCAGGTGGTGATGGCTCGGGCGTCCCAGGAACGGCTGGTATGAGGGTCGGTGCCGCGTGAACGATGAAAGGCCAGGGGGACGATGATGCGGCCCTTGGAAGTCTGGATGACCCGGTCGTTGTTGAGCACGAAGTAACCGGGCGCCTGCTGGATCAGGCGTGGTTCGCTCCAGGTTTCACCTTCATCCGTGGAGGTGCGGATGTGCGGGCGGCAGTCGATCCAGCTGTTCTTGATGCAGTAGAACATCGCCAGAGTTCCGCTTTGCAGCCTGAGCAGGGAGACGCTCATGACGTTGTTGCCGCCCGTGTTTTCGACCACCGTCACCGGCGGGCTCCAGGTGCGGCCCTGGTCGTCCGAATGGATCTTCACGATGCGTGCGGGGCTCTCGTCCGCAGCGCCCCCGTAGAACTGGGAATAACAAAAAAGAATGCGGCCTGACTTCAGCGTGGCGAAGGAGCCTTCGGAGTTGCGTGGATGCTCCGCCGAGGGATCGAGGTTCAAGGTGACCAGGCTTTCGCCGCGCACCGCGACGGCAAGCAGGAGGAAGATCAGGATTTGCTTCATGAGAGTGACGCGGCGCGGGTTACCAGACCGTCCAGCCGCCGTCGACGGCGAGGTTCTGGCCGTTGACGTAGCTGGAGGCGTCGCTGAGCAGGAAGGCCACGGCGCCGGCGATTTCAGGAGCCTGGCCGACTCGGCCGAGCGGGACTTTTTTGACGAGCCGTTCGACGAAGGCGGGCTGGTCGCGCTGGATGGCCGGGTTGGGGAAGGGGCCGGGGCTGACGGCGTTGCAACGCACGTTGGCAGGGCCGTAGTGAACGGCCAGATAACGGGTCATCTGCAGGATGCCCGCCTTGCCGACACCGTATTCCACCGGGTTGGGGTTCATCGGCGCTTCATAGATGGAGGGATCGGGTGAGACGGCCCCGTACATGCTGGAGAACAGCACCAGGCTGCCGCCGCCGTTGGCGGCCATCGCATTGCCGGCGGCACGCGCCAGGGTGAAGGTGGCGGTGAGGTTGCCATGGTTGGCCATGTCAAAGTCCTCGGCATTGAGTTCATCGAAGCGCTTGGCCGTGGATGCGTAGGTCATGACCACCATTCCATGGGGTGTGCCGCGTGTGCCGAGCTGTTCATGAATGAAGGCTTCAAGGGTGGGAATGTCGGCCGCATCAAGGCCCGCCGGGGTGACTCCCGCAGAGGCAGAGGCCCTGCCGGGCAGATCCACGCAAAGCACGCTGGCGCCAAGCTGGGTGAGCTGATTGACGACGGCCTGCCCGAGGTAACCGGCGCCGCCGATGACCCAGATGTCACGTCCGGTCAGATGAAAAGGTGTCTGGCTCATGGTTTGCCGATCTGAGTGACGGTCAAACCGCCGTCGATGGTGATGATGTCGCCGGTGATGTAGGAGGCGGCGGGAGAGCAGAGGAAGGCGACGGCGCCTGCACAGTCGCGTGGGGCGCCCACCGTGCCGAGCAGGATCTTCCTTTCGTAATGCTTCAGCAGGTCGTTGGCGCGCGGCTCCATCCAGGTCTGGGTCAGGGGCGTGCGGATCAGGCCCGGAGCGATGCCGTTCACCCGAATGCCGTGCGGGGCGAGGGAGACCGCCAGCGAACGGATCATCATGACGAGGCCGCCCTTGCTGGTGTCATAGGCGACGCTGTCCGCCTCTGCCTGGAAGCCGTTGGTGGAGCTGACGATGACGATGGCTCCGCCGCCGCCAAGCGCGACCCGGCGGCGAGCAAAGGCCTGGGCGAGGAAGAAGGTGGCACGCAGGTTGAGCTGGAGCGTCTTGTCCCATTCCGAGGCCGTCATTTCGAGGAAGGGCACATCAAAGAAACTGCCGGCATTGCAGACCAGCAGGTCGAGTTGAGGCTGGATTTCGAAGGCTCTGGAAACGAGGTCCGCCGGAGCTTCAGGAGAGGTCAGGTCAGCGGACAGGTAGGGAGTGAGGCTGTGTTCGGGCTGAAGACCGTGCCTAACCACGGCGGCGCCGGATTCAGCCAGGCCGTCGGCAATGGCTGCGCCGATGCCCTGGGAGGAGCCGGTGACCAGGGCGGCGCGGCCCTCAAGAGAGAATGCTTTCATCAGGAAGCTTCAGGTAGTTCAGGGTGTTGGTGCAGGCGATGCGGCGCACGACGGAGTCCCCGGCGGCCTTGAGTGCGGCGACTTCCTCGGCGTAGGTGCTGATCAGCTTCACCACCTTGCCGCTGATCTCGGCGGCGTAGCTGTAGAAGGGCGAGTCGCTGCCCCACATGAACTTGTCCGGGTAGGCGGCAGCGAGGTCGGCGATGACACGGGCCGGGTTGCTGTAATCGGAGTCAAAGCGCCGCTCCCGCGGGGCGATGTAGGCCAGGTCATCCACGGCGCCGACGCAGTGGATGCAGTGCGCGGAATTGTCGAACCAGGCGTTAGGCAACGCCGCGATGCGATCGAGGCATTCCTTGTCGAACCGGCAGGAGTGGGCGGCGCAGAAGCGGATGTCGGGGTTGGCCTCGGCGATGTCGATGATGTCGTGCGCCTGCGCCCAGAGGTCGTCCTTCGCGACGCTGCTGTGGATGAGGAAGGGGACGTCCCATTCGCGGGCCAGGTCAAGAAAGACACGACCCTCGTGCGCCAGGCGCTTGATGTCGCTCTGGATGATGGTGCTCTGAATCTTGATGCCGTGAAAGCGGTAGTCGTTGCGAAGCTTCAGCAGTTCGGCGGCCTGGGCGTCGGTCCTGCGCATGGGGTCCACCATGATGAAGGGCAGGATGCGCCGCCCCTCCTCGGGAAAGAGCCGCTGGCATTCATCCAGAAGACGGCGGTTTTCAAAGGCGTAGGGGATGTCCTCGAGTCCGTTGGCGTCAAAGCCAAGGCCGCCGCCGCGGAACTTGGTGACGTCCATCGCGGCGTAGCTGACAAAGGGAAAGGCGATCCAGTGGGTGATGCCCAGGGCTCCGCCCTCCTGGGTCATGTCCACCATCTGCTGGGCGTAGGGGAAGTCGCCATGCAGATAGAACAGCAGGTCGGCGCCGATGTGGTTGTGACAGTCGATGAGCATCGCCGGAGGAACGGTTCAGGGTTTTCTGACGGCCACCGCCTCGATCTCGTAGCGGAGGCTCGGAGGCAGGCAGTGGGTGATTGTGGTACGGGCCGGTTTCGGGTCCGGGAAGCATTCGCGGTAGAGCTGGTTGTAGAGCGGCAGGTCCTCGGGATCGCGGACATAGTTCCTGGTCTGCACCACGTGGGAGAGGTCGCTGCCGGCGGCTTCAAGCACCCTGCGCAGGTTGTCCACGCTGCGACGGAACTCGCCTTCGAAGCTGTCGCTGATGATGCTGCCCTTTTCATCCACGCTGGCCTGGCCGGAGACAAAGATGAGGTCGCCGACGACCACGCTGGGGCTGAACGGCAGGTGCGAGGTGGGCGTGCCGGGATCGCAGGGGTAGGAGACGAGCGGATGATTCATGAATCGAGCGGATAGACGGGGCGGCGCAGGTGCCTGTAGGGGAGGGTTTTCAAGTTGCTGCTGCAGGGGCCGGGCGTGTCCACCCAGTACATCCGTGCGGCGATGGGATCATAGGCGCGGCGATGGGCGACGGCGGCCTTCACGCAGATGACGGAAAGCCGGGTGGGTTCGATGCCCTGGCTGCGCCACTGACCGAGGTCAAAGGGGGGCGTCTTGATGCTGGTGAGAAGCAGGGTGATGCCTTCGTGGCGCACCACGGCGCAGCGGCCCATGTCAAAGACGTCACCGCACATGCTGGCGAGGTGGCTTTGCCTGTCCTCAAGTTCGAAACGTCCGTCATTCAAGGCCAGGACCTCGACTTTGAGTTCAACGGGGCCGGGGTCGATGCGGCTGCCCTTGCCGCCGATGCTGAGGGTGACTTTCGAGCCTTTGCCAGCGGCCTCCGCAGCCCTGACGGCGGCGGGGTCGGCGATGCAGATGGCGCTGTTGCAAACTTGGTTATCCAGCAGGGCGCGGAGAAGGCCGGTGCAGTCGCCGGGAGCGCCGCCGCCGATGTTGTCGGCAGGCTCGACAAGCACGGTCAGGCCTTCGGAAGCAGCCATGACCCGGGGCATGACCTCGGCAAGCGGCGAGTCGGTGACATTGCCCAGGTGCTTCATCTCGGCGGCCTTGGCGGCGAGCTCCGTCAGGCATGCCGACATGGCTGAATCGTCAGTGCCGGTGGCCAGCAGGCTGACGCCTGTGAACTCCGTGTCGGCGAAGGCGAAGCCGGCGACGATGCTCAGCGACCAGATGCCCGGAAGTGCTTCCATGCGCCGGGCCATGGACTCCAGGGTCTGCATGGGATCCTTGGCCGTGGCGGTACCCGTGGGCGGCCAGACGATGTCAGTGACATGCAGATGCTGATGCGGGCGCTCTGCGGTTTCCAGACAGCGCTGGAGCAGCCGTGCAGAGATGCAGGCCGCCTCACGAGCGTCGGTGTGAGGATTTTCACGGTAGCCGACGAGGCAGTCGGTGCGCGCCGCCATGGCGGGTGTCAGGGTGGCGTGAAGGTCGAAGACGCCAAAGACCGGCACCTCAGCCAGGTCGGGAATACGGCGGATTCTGGACAGAAGCTCGCCTTCGACATCCTGGATGGACCGGGCGGTCATGGCGCCGTGGAGGATGAAGTAGAAGGCATCCACAGGCTCGCCGAAAAAAGGTTCGGCATGGGCGAGGAAGTCGTTCCAGAACGCTTCGATGACCGCATCCTCCACGATGGCGCTGGGCTGCGCCCGATAGTCCACGGTGGGAAGCATCTGCCAGTTCCAGGAGCGGGCGAGTTCGAGGACGCCGCCCAGCGGGGAGCTGTCGCCCTCAGCCTTCAGCAAATCGAGGCCTCGCGTGACCTGGAAGTCCTGCAGGCTGGTGGTGCCTTCCAGAAAGGTGTGGGTTTCATGGAAAAGGCCAGCGATCAACACCCTTGGGCGGTTGAGTGAAGCAGGATGCAGCTCGGACGAGTCGGGCATGGCGGTGAGTGGCTTCGTCATCCGGACCCATCCTCAGTTCGCAGGCTTCCATTCAGCGGCGTGTTTGGCGAACGCCGCTTCTGCACGGGCCAGGGCTTCGTCGATGTCCTGCTGACGATGGGCGAGGCTGACGAACCAGAGGCCGCGCTCGATGGCGCGCACGCCCTGCTCGAGCAGGCAGATGCGAAGATGCGCCCAGCGCGGGGCGTCCTGGCGCCTGGCATAATCGCGGTAATCCTTGATGGGTCCTTCAGCGGCGCCGGGTTTCAGCATCACGGAATGGAAGGCGGCGCCGGGGCCCTGGGGGCGCAGCGGGACGTTGTGCCGGTCGGCGAGGGCGCGAAGCCCGGCCATGAGCTGGCGGCCCAGGTCATTGGCAATTCGCGGGTGCGTTTCGCCGAGGCCGAGAACATGGTCGAGGCACCACTTTGAGGCGGCGAGGCAGAGGGGGTTGCCATTGAGCGTGCCGGCATGAACGACGCTGCCTTCGATGATTTTTTTCATGGCGGACTCCTTGCCGGCCAGGGCGGCGAAGGGCACGCCGCCGCCGATGGCCTTGCCCAGGATGGTGAGGTCAGGGGTGAAGCCCAGGTATTGCTGGGCGCCACCGGGGCCAAAGCGGAGGCCGGTGATGGTTTCATCGGCGATCATGAGCATGCCGTCGCGGTCGCAGAGCTCGCGGATGGTCTCGATCTGGCCGGGCACGGGCTCCATGCAGCAGGTGTTGCACATGATCGGCTCGAAGATGATGGCCGCGATCTGTCCACGGTGCCTGTCCACCTGGCGGCGCAGGTGCTCCGGGTCGTTCCAGCGCGCGACAACGAAGGTGTCGAGCACTTCGGGAATCACGCCCTGGCTGGGATGCAGGCGGGTGGGGTTTTCATCGTCGCCCCATTTGTCGGGGGGCGGCGCAAAGCCGACAAGGCCTTCATCGGCCCAGCCATGGTAGGCGCCTTCGAACTTCAGGATCAGCGGCCGGCCCGTGTGGGCGCGTGCGAGACGAAGGGCGGAAAGCACGACCTCGGTGGCGCTGTTGTTGAAGCGGATGCGTTCGGCGCCCGGCATGAGCTTCTGCAGGCGTTCGGCGACCTCGATTTCGAGCTCACACTGGGCGGCCCAGTGGGTGCCTTTCCTCGCCTGGTCGGCGATGGCATCCGCCATGCCGGCGGGGGCGTGACCGTAGAGCAGGGCGCCCTGTCCGATCTGAAAGTCGATGTATTCGTTTTCGTCCACATCCCAGACACGGGGGCCGGAGCCGTGGGAGAAGTACAGGGGCACGGGCTGCTCCATCCTGCGGATGCCGCTGTTGACTCCTGCGGCGATGCTGTTCTGGGCGCGGGCGAAAAGGTCTCGTGATCTGGCGTAGCGGTCGGTCATGGGAGTTGAAACAAACGGTGGCTGAGGGCGGCATATTCGCATTCATGAGCCGGAAACGACGAGCGGTGGCTTGTGGTCTCCGGATGTCACCAAACAGGCGGAATCCGTGCCTCGTTTGCCACACTGTTTGTTGCCAGAACTTCAACGCCTGCTAAACTTGGGTGTCTGAAGGAGAATCCATTGACAGACAATTGATTCAGCACGCATGCCCGCCCCCCGACTCATCCTTCTCGCGGCCGTCATCCTGTCCTGCGGATGTCAGGCGCCACCGCGGGGAAACTTCAAGATCACGCTCAAGGACGGCAGGGTTTTTCTCTGCAAGGGGGAGCCCAGGTTCATCAGCAAGACCGGTTATTACCGCTACCACACCTATCAGAACCGTGAATCCCTGCTGCGTGCGGACGAGGTGCTGATGATTGAGGACATGGGCAGCTAGTCTGATGAAACCGGAACCAGACGGCAAGGCCGCACCTTTGGTGCTGGCGTCAAAGTCACCCAGGAGGATTCAGCTCCTGCGTGAGGCAGGCTTTGATTTTGAGGTGTTGGCCCCGGACGTGGACGAGGTTCATGAAGCCGGGATGCGCCCAGGAGAGCTGACGGAGCTGAACGCAAGAAGGAAGGCCCTCGCTGCGGCGGCTCAGAGGCCCGGGGCTGTGGTGGTCGGGGCGGACACGCTGGTTTACCTCAATGAGCTGCCGTTGGGAAAGCCGGCAACGGCGGAGGAGGCCCATGCCATGCTGAGGCAGCTTTCGGGAAGACACCATGATGTCTGCACGGGCGTTCACATCGCCTGGGATGGTGGTCGGCAGGGCAGGGGGCTGCATGTGCTGTCGAAGGTGCGCTTCAAGGAGCTGAGCGACGGACAGATCCAGGCCTATCACGCCCTGGTGAACCCTTTTGACAAGGCGGGCGCCTATGGAATCCAGGAACATGGCGAGATGATCATCGAAGGGCATGACGGTTCATGGACGAACATCATGGGCCTGCCCATGGAAGTGTTGAGCCCGCTTTTGCGAAGCTGTCTCGATGCAACTTGACGCTATTAATCCGGCACTTGGAAAACCCATCCACCTCGCCTGAAAAACGGGGCGACCCTATGTTCGGACATGCTGTCGCATTCATAAACAAAGAAGGCGGTCCCAAAGGACCGCCTTCCCAAGAAAGAGGATGAAATCTGCCGACTTATTTCGAGGAGGTGTAAACCACGCCTTTGCCACTGGTGGCGGCGGGAACTGGCTCGTAACCGGAAAGGTCGGGAAGCTTTTTGTTCCAGCCCGCGCCAGGCATGGAGTTGTCAACAACCGTGTCATTGAGGCTGCCCACCATGTGGGGCTTGGTGTCACGGACAACACAGCGGAGGAGGCCGCCGAAAAGGCCGCGTGTGGCGCTTTCCATGGTATTGGAATAGGTGGACATGACGCCGCAGACGGCGGTTCCGCCGGCCTTCATGGTGCGCTCATAGCCATTGTGGACGAAGCCCGAGTAGGCGATGCTTTCGTCACGAAGGATTTCCGTGCCATGGTCGTTGAAGTCATAGACGGTTTCTGCGTAACGGGTGCCTTCTTTGCGGACCACGTTGTTGCCACGGGTGAGGGAGCGCAGTCCGATGTTGGAATAGTCGCGAACCTGACGGGTGCCAAAACCGCTCACAAGACCTGCGGCATCCTCAGTGACATCAATGGAGGAAGTGGCGCTCTGATCAACCACACCAGTGGGATACTTCATGCCCTTGTGCAGATTCGTCTCAGCGTAGTTGGCGGCATCCTGCGAGGGACGCTCGGAGATGTCAGAAAGCTTCAACTTGGAGGAAGTGGAGGAGCAGGACGCAAGGATGGGAAGAATCGCGAGAGCGAAGTATTTTTTCATAAATGCAGGGAAAGCATGTCCAATCAGCTTTGGGATGTCAAAATCAAAGTGTCCGGCTGTTAAAAAACTGCCCTTGGCTAAAAATGCATTGGGCAAACACAGCAACGAAAGCAGGAGATGCCCTTGATGAACGGTTGGGCGGTGTCGGCGTAGGGATTCAAGCGTGAGTGGAGCATTGAGGCGTTTTTTTGAATCTTGATTTTTATTGAAAATAACAATAATTGTTGTTGTTTATAATCAATCTAAACCATGGCAGCTCAAAATTCCAACCCTGACCGGTTACTGATCGGCACTCCCGGACCCGTGACCGGTGGACTGCTCGACCAGCTTGAGGCCAGGAGAGCCCTGCGGCTGAATCATGAGCCATCTCCGCATTTATGGGTTTTGGTGTCCATTTTGGGAGATTTGATCATGGTGGTGGCCGCCGAGCATTTGGCTTACTGGCTGCGCTTTCAATCCTTCATGCGGGATTACGGCAACTGGATGAATGTGGAACTTAGGCAGTATGCCGGTCACATGGCCCTCGGGACGCTGTCATTGCTTCTCGCGCTTGGCTGGCAGGGGATTTATCACCGCAGCGCCTTGCTGAGGAGCCGCTGGATTGCCTCCAAGATGGCCCGTGCGGTTCTGATTTGGACCCTGGGTTTCCTTTCATTCACCCTGGCTCTCAAGCTCCAACCTTCGATTTCACGTGCTTATGTGGCTTTGAACGGGGCGTGTTCTCTGCTTCTCCTCCTGGGCTGGCGCTGGTTTTTCGATGGTTTCCTGCATTCCAAAGGCAGGATTGAATCGTTGCAGCAGCGAACGCTTTTTGTCGGCTGGAACGAGGATGCCCGGCGGCTTTGGCAGACCCTGAGCGAAGACCGAGCCCATGCTTTCAACCTGGTGGGATGGGTGGACGCCTCCGGCTGGCGTGATGATAAACAGCCGCCGGAAGGGGTTCCGTTTGTGGGTTATCTTGAAGACATTCAACGGGTTATCGCCAGGCACGAGGTGGACATGATCATCGTGGCCGACCTGCCCCGAGAGCAGCTGATTGAACTCGCCAACCTCTGCGAGCGCGAGATGATCCAGTTCAAGCTGGCCCCGTCGGTCTTTCGCATTTTCGTGTCAGGGCTTGCCTTGGAGACCATCGCCGGGATGCCGGTGCTGGGGGTCAATCGACTGCCGCTGGACAGCACCCTCAATGTTTTGGCCAAAAGGATGCTCGACATCGTGGGGGCTTTTGTCGGGCTGCTGATCAGCGTGCCTCTGATCGCCATTTTTGGAGCCGTGGTTTACCTGGAATCCCCCGGACCGGTGTTCTATCGCCAGCGTCGCTGGGGGATGAACGGCGTGTCCTTCGACATCATCAAGATCCGTTCGATGAAGCTGAACGCGGAGAGTTCCGGAGCCCAGTGGTGCACTCAGGATGATCCCAGGCGCCTTCGGATCGGGGCCTTCATGCGTCGCTGGAACATTGATGAAGTGCCGCAGTTCTGGAACGTTTTAAAAGGTGAGATGAGCCTGGTGGGCCCTCGTCCTGAGCGCCCGGAGCTGATCTCGGATTTCAAGCACCAGGTTCCGCACTACAACGCCCGCCATGCCGCCAAACCGGGCATGACCGGCTGGGCTCAGGTCAAGGGCTTGCGTGGTGACACGGATCTTGCTGAACGCATCAAGTGTGATTTGTGGTATCTCGAAAACTGGAGCTTGCTGCTCGACCTTCAGATCATGTTCCTGACCTTTGTTAATAGAAAAAATGCTTATTAATAAAGGGGTTTACCCTGGTTTTTCCTGGGGTTAATTTTGGTTCGGCGTCTTGTCTAGGTCATCAAAGGCGGCGTGCAAATGAACGGTTGACCATGGGTTTTCCGGCGGTTAGCCTTATGAAGCAACCCGTCCGAACCTGTGTTCGGTATCCACAGCCCGTAAATCCCTGCAAAATGCGCCTTTCCAGTTCTCTGAACGCGCCAGATGCTACTCACGGACCGGCGATGATCTCGCCAGGCAAGCTGTGCCAGGTCAATTTTTGGCCATGGCCCGAGGATTCCATCGTTCACAGCCCGGATGTTTGCCACACCCTCCAAGGTATGATGGAGCCGCAAGGGCGGTTCCGGGCGGGCTCTGTCAGCCTCTGCGCACCGGGCAAGCCGCCTGGGCGTGCCCAAGTATCAGCCTGCTGGAGCGGTGTGACCCTAACCCACAGCACCCCAGCCCCAGAAACCCAGACCCATGTCAGACAACTCATCCAAGCAAGGAAACCGTCGCCGTCGTCGTCCTCGCTCCAATGGCGGCAAAACCTTCCGTTCCTCGACCCCGCGTGGGGGTGAGGCCCAGCAGACGGGCTTTCAGAAGTTCCTCAGCATCATCAGTTTCGGCCTGCTTGGAAAGCCTTCCGAGCTTCCTCAGGTCGCTGCCCGCACGAACTCCTTCCCATCGAGTTCGGGCAAGCCGGGGCCAAGCCGCCCGCCTCGCGACCGCGATTCCAAGCCTCGCCGTGAGATGGCGCCGTCCTCTCCGTCTGAAGTCGCCACCGAAAGGCTTTATGTCGGCAATCTGTCCTATGACGCCTCCGAGAGCGATCTTTTCGAGCTGTTCAACGGTGTTGGCAGCGTTCGCAACGCCGAAGTCGTGGTCAACAACCGCACCCAGCGTTCCAAAGGCTTCGCGTTTGTGACGATGGGTTCCGTCGATGAAGCCCGCCGCGCGGTGGCTGAACTTCATGGCAAGGATTTCATGGGGCGGCCTCTGCAGCTCAGCGGAGCCAAGCCGATTGGAAGCTCCCAGGGCTCGGATTCGTCCTCGGACGAAGACAGTCAGGAACAGTCGGTGGCCGCTTAAACCAAGGCTCAGATCCTCTGGAATCCCCCGGTCATCCGGGGGATTTTTTTTGTCTTGAGGCTTGGCAAAAAAGTCAGCCTTGGCTCTGATCGTGTCCGGATCATCAGGTTGGTCCTGAAATTGCATCTCGACGAGCCGCTGTTCTCACGCTTTGGTTTTTATCGTTATCTCATCATGATTCACCCGCTTCACCTCCGGACAATCCGTCTCTGCTCCCTTCTGGCCCTTGGCATGGTTTTGTGTCAATGTGCCAGCAGGCCTGACCAGGAGCCGGTGGTGGATGACGGAACCTACTGGAAGGAGGTTCATCCGAAGGGGCCGGCAAAGCTGGTCATCAGCCTGGATGAACAGCACATCGGTTTGGTGAAGGGCGGGGAGCTGGTCGGGTTGTCGCCCATCTCCTCGGGCAGGGAAGGCTTCGACACCCATCCAGGCATCTTCAAGGTGACCGAGAAGGATGTGGATCATCGTTCCTCCTGGTATGGCGCCTTCGTTGATGAAGCCGGTTTCATCGTCGTGGAGGATGTGGATGTGAGGAAAGACAAACCCCCGGCGGGAACCAAGTTTGTCGGGGCGGAAATGCGTTATTTCATGAGGTTTAACGGTCCGATCGGTCTGCATCAGGGCTATCTCCCCGGTTATCCGGCATCGCATGGATGCATCCGCCTGCCGGCCAAGATGGCGGAACGGATCTTTCATGCGATTCCGCACGGCACCCCGGTGGAGGTGCAGCAGAATGCCGAGATTGTCGCTCTCAGGCCGCTCGGGGTGCCGCCCGTTCCTGAGTCGCCGGTGCAAGACGCTGTGCCAGCCCCGCTGCAAAGCCTGGCGTCGGCCACTTCGGTCATAGAACAGGCTGCCCAGCCATCTGGAAAGCCAGCAAGCACCGATGTTGCCGAGTCCCAAGCCTCAGGTCCTTTCAGCTTCCTTGGACTGGGGAAGGGTAAAGCAGGTCAAAAACCGCCGCCTGCCCCCGGGGCGACTGCCTATTATGAACCCGAACAGGCGCCTGCGGACAAGGCAATGCCTGCTGCGGCGCTGAAGAGTGAAGAGAAGAAGGAGAAGACCTGGTTTTCGCGCGATCAAGGGCCCGCAGCGGAGGCTCCTGTTGCGAAGGCAAAGCCTGAACAGGTCCCGTCCACGCGCCCCCTTGCTCGCGCCCCCGACAACGAGGCCACGAGCAGCAAGAAGGCTCCGGCAGCCCCTGCGGCAGTAGTTCGTCCCCGCGTGCTTCCCTCCCTGAGGCCGATCACCCCCAATGTGCCTGGACTGCCTGCCGCTCCGATGACCCTGGCGCCCACCCGGTGACGTGGGTCAAGGCTGCATTCGGCGGGGGCTGCACGCCATCAGCCATCTGCGCCAGTGCGGAAGCAGCCAGAGGACGATGATCAGGATCCAAACCGTTCCCAGGCAGCAGGCGAGGCCGAGGCTGGAGATGCCGCGGTTGCCCGCAAAGAACAGGCTGGAAAAGCCGATGACCGTGGTCATGCCGGAGAAAAACACCGCTCTGCCCGTGGTTGCCTGGACGAGCCGGACATCGTTGTCGCTGCGTTGCAGCGACAGCAGGATGTGAATGCCATAATCAATGCCGGTGCCAAGCAGCAGCGGGATGGCGGCGAGGCTGGCCAGATTCCAGCCGACACCCAGCAGGCTCATGGTGGCGGCCAGGGCGGTCATGCCAACGCTGAGCAGGAGGACGGAAAGCAGCAGGTCCTGCCAGCGTCTGAAGGTGATGAACAGAGTCAGGACGATCAGTCCGATGATGGGCAGCATCTGCTGCTCAAGGTCCGTGCGAACCAGGGTGGAAAGGGCGCCTCCCAGAGTTTCCCAGCCCGCCAGCCAGGCCCCGGTTTCCGGGGTGAGCAGCTTCTGGAGCCCCGCCAGTTTTTCACGGTCCGGAAGCCCGGGTTTGCCTGCCACGCTGACCGAGGCCATTACGACTCCGTCCCCCTTCTTCATCCCGGCGGTCTCGGCTCGGGCGCCGGTCGCAATCATCCGGTTCAGGATGGAGGCTGCGGCGGCTTCGGAACCTCCGGACTTCCAGATGTCGCAGATGCCTCTCAGCAGGCCCATGGCGGCTTCCGTGAAACCTGCGGCGTCGATCTCCTTCTCAAGCCTGGGTTGTTCCTTTTGCAGCCAGTCGATGAAAGCACGATTGGCAAGCCGTGCGCCGGGGTCGCCCACCAGCATCGTGGGCAGGGCATGACGCAGGATTGCGCCTGAGTCCCTGGCGGCGTCCAAGGTGCGGCGAAGGGCTTCTGTGCGAGCCTTCAACTCCTTTTCTGGGCCGGTGACGAGGATGGGGACGCTGCATTCATGGTCACGGCCAAGCCGTTGCTGCACCCATTCAAAAGTGTCCATGGCCTCGCTTTGGGTTGGACGCAGGGCCTCGGCCCCGGTGTGAAAGGCCGGCAGGCCCCGGGTCGCCAAGACGGCGGTTGATGCGAGCAGCAGCAGGGCGGTTCCCAGCCTGGCCAGACCTGCGTGGGAATGCCAGGCGGGGGCTGTGGAAACAGCGTGTCCAGCCTGCCTGCCCGCCGCGAGCCGGGGAGCAAAGTAGACCATGACGACAAAGCCGACGATGACTCCCAGGGCCACGAGCAGCCCCATTTCCGCCATGCCTGGCAGGCCGCTGAAAAGAAGGGACAGAAACACCACCGCCGTGGTGCAGGCCCCGGCCGCAATGCCTGGCGCGGCAATTTTTCGGAGCTCCCCCGGCCGCAGGGCGGGATGCTGCCTCGCCTCCTGGATGATGAGCACGGCGTAGTCCACGATGATGCCCAGCACGATGGCCGCGAAGCCCAGGGACATGATGCTGAGCTTGCCGACCAGCAGCCCGCCAAGACCGAGCGTGATCACCATGCTCAGCATGACCAGCCCCTGAATCCAGAGCAGGGGGCGCAGGCGTCGAAACATGACCCAGAACAGCAGGGTGATGAGCACTTCGGTCATGCCGATGGTGCTGGACATGTCCTTTTCGATCCCCGCGCCGATTTCCGCCTGGAAGGCCGGTTCGCCCGTGTAGCGAAGCCTGGGCATGCCGAGGTCTTTCCGGTGTTCGGTCACCGTGTGGTTGATGAGGGTTTTCACCTCCGTCAGCCAGGCTCCGGCAGCCTTGTAATTGCCCACCGAGCCCGCCGGGGTGACCATCAGCACCCGGAACGCGCCATCCTCTGAGACCAGCCCGAACAGCGAACCTTCCAGGGCGCCTGCCGCCGAGGTGTCGAGGCTGTCGAGAAGACCCAGGGGGTCATAGGAGGAACGCTGGATCTTTTCGGCATCCAGGGAGGTGGACACGGCCTGCAATGAGCTTTGCAGGCGGGCCTTCACGGCATTGCCTTCCAGCGCGCCGCGCAGTTCCTGCAGCTTCCTGGGATCGGCATTTTCCAGGGACCAGGCCAGCAGGGCGGCACCGGAGCGGGCCTGGGACTCCATGGGCTGCCCCCAGCGGACCTCCTTGACCAGGTCGGTGCGTTTGCCCAGGACCTCTGCAATGGCCGCGGTGAGCTCTTCGGAGACCGCCTCATCCTCCGCTTCAAGGGCGATGATCAGATCGCTGCCTCCGGAAAATCCGTCCCGAAGCAGCTTGAGGGCGCGGACCTCCGGCACCTCCCCGGGAAGTGTCGCCAGGATGTCCGTCTCCAGGCGCAGCCGTGAAAAGCCGAGAACGAGGACGGGCAGCAGGGCGAGGAGGGCAAGCCAGGGTTTCTTCATGGAAAGGCGACGGGTGGCTGGAAAGTGGCGGGCTGGCAAGTGTGGAGGCGGCGGCCGATGACGCAATGCGGGTTTGATTTTTCATCATGCTGCCGTCCTTTGCCGGACATTGCATGAATCCCGAACGCCCCCGCAAACCTGTCGGCTCCCGAACCCCCGGACGGAAGGCCTTTGGTCGTCCGCACGAACGTGCGCAGGGCGGCGGCGGTGACCGCAGCCTGGGCGGCACCTCCTGGGAGAAGTCGGCCGACTGGTATGACCGCATCATTGGCGAACGCGGCTCCGAGCTTTATCGCGAGGTCGTCATCCCCCGCGCCCTGGACCTGCTGCGGCCGGCACGGGGTGAGCAGATGCTCGACATCGGCTGCGGCCAGGGGGTGTTTTCCCGGGCCATGGCCGAGTCCGGCGCCAGGGTCACCGGCATCGACGCCTCACGCAGCCTCATCCAGAAGGCGCGGACCTACCAGGGGCGCACGGCGATCCGTTATCTTGACCGGGATGCGGCCAGCCTCGAAGGCCTGGGCGAGTTCGACGGCATCTCCGCGATCCTCTGCCTGCAGAACCTCGAGCATCTCGACAAAGTTTGTTCGGCGGCGCTTTCGGTGCTGAAGCCCGGCGGCAGGATGCTCTGGGTGCTGAACCATCCCGCCTTCCGCATCCCGCGCCAGTCGTCCTGGGGCTTTGAGGAGGACCGGAAGATCCAGTACCGCCGCATCGACGCCTACAGCAGCACCCTGAGCATCCCGATCGTCATGCACCCGGGCCGAGCGGACAGCGAGAGCACGGTCAGCATCCACCGCAGCCTGGAGGAGCTGACACGTCCGGCGTTCGCCTC
Source organism: uncultured Prosthecobacter sp. (assembly GCA_964642905.1). Taxonomy (GTDB): domain Bacteria; phylum Verrucomicrobiota; class Verrucomicrobiia; order Verrucomicrobiales; family Verrucomicrobiaceae; genus Prosthecobacter. The sequence goes on along the minus strand of CAZXPU010000015.1, from coordinate 442 downwards.
GGGGCTTGTGCTTGGCGGCATCGAGGAATGGCATTCGCACAAGGAAAGCCAGCCTGGGCCGAGGGCGCGGGCGGAGAACCGGGCGAGGAAGGAGTTCCCCCTCTTCATGGGCCTGCTCTGGCGCAAGGTTTAACCAAATTTGAGGTCTTGAGTTCAGGGGGATGGCGCGTTTTGGGCGCCGCCTTTCAGCCCCGTGGCAAGGTTGGCACGCACTTTGCTTAGCATGATTTCGACCGGTTCCAGTAGCCGCCGAAAACATCAACATAACTCAACCTACCAATATGCTGACCAAAAACAGATGGAGTGGATGCCTGGCGGCCGCAGTGGCTGCCGCAACATTCTGGGGACTCACTCTGGAGCCCCGGGCTTATTCTCAAGACGCTGCCGCCGCCGCCGCGCCCGCGCCCGCCCCTGCGGCCGCTCCTGCCGAACCCGCCGGCCC
>CAZXPU010000014.1:0-58860 GCA_964642905.1 uncultured Prosthecobacter sp. | reverse complement strand
GGAGGTCGACAGGGCGAGGTCGGACATGGGGGGGAGGGGAATATCAGGGGAGCACCCCAGGGCTGCAAGCGTGTCGTGGACCCAAGAAGGTGGTTTTTTTCCTGCTGAAGCAGAAAGCATATGACAAGCGTGGAGCGCTCAGATATAGGCGAATGAGTGTTCCATTGCACAGGCCGAAGTAGCTCAGCGGTAGAGCAGCGCATTCGTAATGCGCGGGTCGCGGGTTCGATTCCCGCCTTCGGCTCCAGCTCGGTGAACTGAGCTTTAAGCCATGTCCAACCCACCTGTTCCGCACCGCCCCATGCGCCATCGGCATCAGGAGCTTGCCCTGGAGGTGATCGCCAAGTTGGTGGGCGCTGCCACTTTGGTCTTGACCGTGGCCTCTGTTTTCTATGTCCTGCTCACTGATGTGGACCGGACAGGCCCGCGGACAGCACCTCAGCATCCCATTGATGCTGAAGCCCTGAGACCGCAGGTCGGGAAGTCTGACAAATTCTAATTCAGGAGGAGACCAACAGTGAGCAAGAGCAAAACCCAGAAGCCGAAGGCAAGGCAGGCCGCCAAGACGGCTGTTAAAAAATCCGTCTCCAAGGCCGTGAAACCGGTCAAGGTTTCCAAGCCGGCGGCCTCCAAGAAGAAGGCTCCGGCCGCCAAGTCCGCCAAGCCTGCTGCTAAGTCCGGCAAGCCTGTTGCCAAGTCCGGCAAGCCTGTTGCCAAGTCCGGCAAGCCTGTTGCCAAGTCCGGCAAGTCTGCCTCCAAACTTCCTCCGAAAAAAGCTCCCGCCAAGAAGGGAGTGTCGGTCAAGAAACCCGCGCCCAAGGCGGCGAAGGCCCCCGTCAAAAAAGTGGCGAACAAGAACTTCAAAAGCAGCAAGGCGGCTCCGTCGAAGAAAGCTCCGGTGAAAAAAGCCGCGCCGCCGGCGCCTGCGAAAAAGGCCCTGGCTGCTCCTCCGGCGCGCAAACCGGCTCCCTCCGCCAAACCGGCTCCCGCTCCTGTCAGCCGGAAGGCTGCGGTGCCTGCGGCCAAGCCAGCAGTTCCCGCACCCCAGGTTTCAGTTGCCCCGGCGGAACCTGTCCTGAAATCGGCGACGCTTCCCGTGGCGGTTCCTTCGATTCCCAAACCTGCCAAGCAGGTGGTTTCCACCAAAACGGTTTTGGCAAGCACGGCGGGTGAGCCGATTGCCGCCCCGAAACCCCCGGTGATTTCCTCCGAAAAGCCACAGGCGGTAAAATCGGGAGCGCTCTATTATGACTCCCACATGCACACCCCCTTGTGCAAACACGCCTGGGGTGAGCCGGAGGAGTACTGCGCCCAGGCGGTCAAGGCAGGGCTCAAGGGCATCATTTTCACCTGCCACTGTCCGATGCCTGATGGTTTCTGGCCAAGTGTGCGGATGAGCGAGGGTGAATTTGACCTCTACGTCTCCCTGGTTCAGCGGGCCAAGGCGGCTTATGCCGGTAAACTGGACGTCTGCCTGGGCATCGAAAGCGAGTTCTTTCCCGGTTACGAAAAATACATCGAGGGCCTGCACCAGCGTGTGGAGTTCGACTATTGCCTCGGCGGCCTTCACTGGCAGGCCAAGGAGTATCTTGGCAAGTTTGAGCAGGGAACCATCGAAGGGTTCCGCCGAACCTATTTCGAACATCTGGCGGTCAGTGCGGAGACCGGCCTGTATGACTGTCTCGCCCACCCGGATCTGGTGAAAAACTATCACCCCGACTCCTGGTGCTTCGCCATCATCAAGAACACCGTGGCAGGTGCGCTAGACCGGATCGCCAGGACCGGTGTGGCCATGGAGCTGAACACCTCAGGCCTGAACAAGAGCTATTCGGAGATGAATCCAGGCAATGAGATGCTCCGGATGATGGCCGAACGGAAGATTCCCGTGGTCCTTGGCAGCGACGCTCATCGTGCCCAGCGCGTGGGAGAGCACTTTGTCACCGCCCTGAACAACCTGGCCGAAGCCGGTTACGAGCACGTCAGCTACTTCAAGAAGCGGGCAAGGATCGATCTCAAGATCAGCGATGTCATCTCCAGCATCAAAAAGGCGGCGGATGCCAACTCCTGACATGGAGGGTCAAGCGTTCAATCCTCCCAGACCTTGAGGAGCTCGACTTCGAAGATCAGGGTTTCGTCCGGCCCGATGTCCAGCCCTGCTCCACGCGTGCCATAAGCCAGGCTGGAGGGGATGAAAAAGCGGTATTTGGCACCCTCCTTCATCAGCTGCAGGCCCTCCGTCCATCCCTTGATGACACGGTTCAGCGGGAATTCCGCCGGTTCCCGGCCTGCCAGGTAGCTGCTGTCGAACTCGACCCCGTTCAGCAGGGTTCCCCGGTAGTTCACGACGACGGTGTCCTTTTTCTTCGGGCTTTTGCCGGAACCCTCCCGAAGCACCAGGTATTGAAGGCCGCTGGGCGTGGTGATGACGTCTGATTTTTGGGCGTTTTCAGCAAGGAAGGCTTGTCCGCTGAGCAGGGCTTGGGAAGGCATGATGCGTGTCTTATGGATGGATGACCCAAGCCAGGCAACGCCAAAAATGGATGCAATCAGCCTTGAAGGCGGGGGCTTTGTCATGAAATGAGGCAGACGATTTCTGCCCGTGCCGATCATGGCTTCCGAGGCGTGGATTTTGTCCGTCGGCAACATCACCTTCTCTCCATCGTCTACATGGGAGCACCTTCATTTCGTCATGCTCAAAATCGGCAAACTTGCGCAGCAGGCCATCGCGGCCGCCAGCTATCTGGCGGAGAGGTATGACGAGGGGGCGACACGGATCAGCGCCAGGGAGATTGCTGACGCCCGGGAATTGCCACGACCTGTTGTCGCCAAGGTGCTGGCACAGCTTTCCATGCATGGAATCACCAGCGGAAGCACTGGTCCTTCGGGAGGATACCGGCTCGCAAGACCCCCTGACGAAATCAGCCTGCATGAAATTGTGGCGGTCTTTGAGAGGCCTGACGTCCGACCCATGTGTCCTTTTGGGCCAAACTGGTGTGGCAGCGGACCGCCTTGTCCCATGCATGATTCGATCGCCAGGGTCTCTCACGACGTTGAGCGTTTTTTGCAGAACCAGCATCTGGGTCCCTTTCGTGGCCTGAAAAGTCCAGCCCGGTCCAGGGCCTCGCAGAAAAGGCGGGTTTGAGAAACACAGGCCTTTTGCGGGCTCGGTCCATGAGCATGAAGCTGTGCCGCTTTTGGCATGAAGCACTCACATATTGTTAAGGTGAAAGAGGGCTTGGTGGATAGGGCGTTTGGCTGTCCCATAATTACGGAACTCGGATTCCGTAATTATGAACTCCAAGCACAACCCAACCCACAAATCCAACCAGCCAACCTAATGAAGCTCATTGTCTCCACCCTCGCGACCATCACTGTGGTGATGTCTCTGCTCGTCAATGCCGTGATGGCGGCCGATCCTGCCGCCGTGGCCACTGAAACAGCCCCCAACACACTTTGTCCAATCAGCGGCAAGCCTGTCGATCCCTCCATCACAGCCGATTATGAGGGCCGGAAATGGAGCTTTGCCAAGGAGGCCTGCAAGACCAAGTGGCTCAAGGCGCGCGAGGACAGCCTGTATCAAAAGCTGGGTGGCTGGGCGGCGATCAACGCCGCTGTGGACGCCTTCTACGTCAAGGTGCTGGCCGACAACCGGGTGAAGCATTTCTTTGCCGACGTCAGCATGCCCAAGCAGCATCGTAAGCAGAAGGAGTTTCTCTCCTACGCCCTTGGTGGACCGCTGCCCTGGACCGGCAAGGACATGCGCAAGGCCCATGAGGGCATGGGGCTTAAAGAGGAACATTTCAACGCCATCGCCGAAAACCTCGTGGCGACGCTGAAAGATCTGAAAGTCAGCCAGGAGCTCATCGACCAGGTCATTGCCGTCGTGGCGACGACCAAGGATGATGTGCTTGGCCGGCCGAAGAAGGCCAGTTAAGTGAGGTCCATAACCTAACTGGTAACATGACGCCGTGCGAGCCGGGAGCCCGTACGGCGTTATTGCTTTGAACTGGTTTCCGCCATCGGCCTGATCAGGCCGGATCGAATATGCGCGTGAATACCCATCCCAAGGAGGTTTTTCAGCAGGGCAGAACCTTTGTGGTTTGATTCTGAGTGGCGCACCCGTCAGGATTCGAACCTGAAACCTTCTGATCCGTAGTCAGATGCTCTAATCCGTTGAGCTACGGGTGCTTTGCTTTGAACTTTTGAAGTTCGCTGCGGGACGTGGAGACTAGACGTTCATGCCGCTTTGTCAAACGCGCTGTCGATTTTCTTCAACTTCTTCGAACGTCGATCAACCTCCGTAGAAGCTGGCGATCTTTTCATTCACGGAACGCAGGCGGCGGGCGATGGTCCTGCCGACGCCGATCAACAGCCAGGCGGCGGCCCTGGGATACTCGTTGATGTAGGATTCGAGGCTTTTGGAATCGATGCGCCAGACCTGGCTGAATTCGACGGCTGTGACGGTGGCGCTGGCGGCGGTGGGGTCGAGCAGGTTGATTTCGCCCACCGTTTCACCGGTGCCGACGCTGCCGAGCAGCACCTTGTGACCGCCACGCATGGCAGTTGCATGAAGTTTGCCACTGATGATGAAATAAAGGCTGGTCTGCACGCTGCCTTCCTCAATCAGGTGACTGCCGGGCTGAACAGGCCTGAACTCGCCATAGCCGCTGAGGATGTCACGATCCTCGTCACCAAGAGGTTCCATGATGCCAAGGGCGGGGATTTGAGGGGTGGAAAAGTCTGCGCTCATTTTTTTGGAGATGGCAGGTTTTAGGTGACTGCCTGACGGATGGCAAGCCTGGGAAAAGGATTTGCCGAAAAGAAACTGTCACCGAAAAGGACTGGGTTCGCCTAACCTTCATTCCCATGCGCCTTCTTCCCCGCCGCCTGCTGCTGGCCTCCTTCATCCTTGGCCTCGTCCTCCCGTTGACTGCTGCGGAGCCTGAGTTTCCCCTGGTTGACGCGCAGGAGTGCCGGCCCAGGGCGGGCCTGCCGAATTTTTTGGCCAGGGTGACAAAGCCAGGGGCCGAGGTGCGTGTCGGTTACCTGGGGGGAAGCATCACCGCCCAGCCGGGCTGGCGGGTGAAGACGCTGGCGCACTTCCAGAAGACCTGGCCGGAGGCCAGGATCAGCGAGATCAATGCGGCGATTGGAGGCACCGGCTCCGACCTGGGTGTCTGCCGGCTTAAACAGGACGTGCTCGACAGGAAGCCGGACCTTTTGTTTGTCGAGTTTGCGGTGAACGACGGCGGGGCGGCGCCGGAACAGATCATCCGCTGCATGGAGGGCATTGTCCGGCAGACTTGGAAGGCGCTGCCTGAGTGTGACATCTGCTTTGTCTACACCCTCACCGAGGCGTTGGTGCCGCCTCTGCTTGAAGGCAGATTCCAGCGTTCCGCCAGCGCCATGGAAAAGGTGGCTGATCATTATGGCATCCCGACGATCCATCTGGGGATGGAAGTGGCGAAACTGGCAAAGGCGGGAAAGCTGGAATGGAGGGCCAAGCTGCCGGTGAGCGACGAAGAGAAGAAGGCGGCGGGCGACAAGTTCATCTTCGCCCCTGACAGCGTGCATCCTCACGTCAGCACGGGCCATGAGCTGTATCTCCAGGCAATCGTGCGTTCCTGGGAGCCGATCAGCCGAGCATCGGCGGCAGCCAGTCCTCACGAACTCAAGGAAGCCCTGAATCCGGACAATTACGAGCGGGCAAAGCTGGTTCCGATCCGGGTCACCCGTCGTTCACCGGGCATCCAGCCGGTGGATGTGAAGACGGATGCCTTTGGCAAGCGCTGGGCGGATCGTCTGCCTGACCTGCACAGCGGCTCAACCCCTGGTGAAACACTCTCCTTCAAGTTCAAGGGAACCCGCTGCGCGCTCTATGACATCGTCGGTCCTGACTGCGGACAGGTCATTGTCAGCCTGGATGACAAACCCGCGCGCATCGTGCCTCGCTTTGATGCCTACTGTGTTTATCACCGCCTTTCCACGCTGATGATTGGTGAAGGTCTGCCGGACGCGGTTCATTCGGTGAAGATTGAAATTCATCCGGACCAGCCGGACAAGGCCGCGATCCTGGCCAAGAACAAGAACAGCATCGACAAGCCGGAGCGTTTCAACGGCACGAAGTTTTTCCCTGGAGCCCTGCTGCTGGTTGGTGATGTCGTTGAGTGAGCCGTTTTATTCCAAAAGCAGGCTGCGGGCGATGATTCGGTCGACGGGGTTGAAGTCGTCGGTGAACACGGTTCCACCCGCCGGCAGCTGGGGGCCTGTGACATGGCTGGCGACAAGCCGGTTCTGCCAGGTTCCTTCGGCGTAAAAGCGGTCGGTCAGCAGTGGACTCCAATCCTGCCGGGAGGCCAGGATGATGACGTTTTGGGCAATCGTGCGCGGCCCCTGAACGGCGAAGACCTCAACCTTGGGGAACACGGAGCGCAGGGTGGCCAGCAGTCCGGCCAGCAGTTCGGAACGGGGGCCCTGGACGGAAGTGATCGCGTTCATGACAAAGCTGCCCTCCGGGGTGAGATGATCGGCCACAAGCTGGAAAAACTCGCGGGTCACCAGATGTGAGGGGATGGAGCGAACCCCGGCGTAGGCATCGCCAAAGATCAGATCCCACTTTTTCTCGCGCTGCTCATTGAGAAAGCGGCGAGCGTCTCCTGGGTGGGCATGAACTCGTGGGTGCTCGGCAAGCTTGAAGTATTTTTTTCCAACTTCGATCACCCGGGGGTCGATTTCGGCCACGTCAACGGTTGCCTCAGGGAACTCCCGGGAGACGGCCTCGGGCATGCCAAAGGCACCTGCGCCGATGAAAAGGGCGCTCTGGATCTGAGGCCTGTCCTTGAGCATGGGAAGCTTCCAATAATGCTGGTAGTCCATGACCAGCGAGCCGTCGTCCGGATTCATGGCGCCTTCGGGCGTGGAGTCCAGGCGCAGCAGGCGCTGCTTGTGCGGGCTGACGCCGGATTCGGACACTTCGATGCGGTGATAGAACGACTCCTCGACATGCAGCACGTCCTTGCCTGGCAGTTCGTGGGCCTGAAAGCCAATGAATCCGGCCACCAGGGCGGACGCCACCAGGGCTCCGGCGGCCTTTTTCTGAAGCTTTTCGAGAAAGAAGGCCACCAGCGCCAGCAGGACGAGCAGGGTGGCGCAGCCGATGAAGATGGTGCGGACGCCGAAGTGCGAGAGCAGGACGAATCCGGAGAGGAAGGTGCCGACGAAGCTGCCGAGGGAACCGAGCATGGAAATGGTGCCCGCGGCGGCCCCCACGTGAGTGTCCTTTTGGGTGAGGCTGTAAAGGCGCACGGCCGCGGGGGAAACAGCGCCGAGGAGGGCTCCTGGAATGGCGAAGAAAAAGACGGAGGCCATGATGGAGCCACCGATCAGGCCGCTGCTCAGGAAGTGCTGGCCAAAGCCGAGATGCAGGGGAGGGATGAGATAGGTGAGGATGGCGGCTCCGGCCAGGAGCCATCCGAGCAGGCGCAAGTGGGTGAAGCGGTCTACAAGCCGTCCTCCCATGAAGCCGCCGGCGCTGAAGGCGACGAGAATGACACCGATCAACGCCGTCCAGGTGTAGACGCTGTTGCCGAAGATGGGGGCCAGCAGGCGGAAGGCGCAGATTTCAATCACCATCATGGCGGCACCGGCCAGGAAGCAGGCTGCGCCGAGGAACCCGCGGATGGAGGTTGAGGAGGGCGAATGAGGGTGCTTGGACATGGGGGCTTCCGGGTCAGTCGTTGTAAAAGATCAGTGAGGCGATCTTCCAGCCTTCGGCGGTTTTCACGAGGGTGAAAAAGTCGGTGCCGGTGATGATTTCGCGGCCCTTGGTCAGCTTCCAGCGCACTTCGGCCTGGGCGACCCGGGGATCGCCGCTGATCTTCATGTCCGTGGGCACCTCGGTCATGGGTGTGGCGGCGCGTTCATGACCGATTTTCTGACCATGAAGGAAATCCGTCAGGCCCTGGCTGCCAGCCTGCCCGCCTTTTTCCACAAAGGTGATTCGTGCGGTGGGATGAAAGCATGTGCCGTAGCCATCCATGTCCCTGGCCGACCAGGTGGAGAAATAGCGTTGCAGGAAGTTTTCAATGCCGGCCTGCTCGGGATGCGCCGCCTGGGAGCAGGCGCAGAGAAGGGCGGCGGTCAGGCTGGCAATGCGCTTGAGAAAGGGGAGCATGAGTCCGTCATTCCTCCTCGATCTTTTCCTCGGGAACCCCCATGAGACTGAGGAGCCGGTTCAAGTCTTCGACCCCGTAATAATCGATCTCGATGCTGCCCTTCTTTTCGTGGTGCTTGATGGCCACATTCGTGGAGAGGTGCTGCATGAGGCGCTGTTCGCAGGTCTCGATGGCCCGGATGACGTCCTGGTCGTCGAATTTGGGCTTTGGCACCGGCGGGGTGATGATGTTGTGCGCCAGCTTTTCCGTGGCGCGCACGGTCAGGCTTTTGCGGATCACCTCCTCGGCGGCCTTTTCCTGCTGATCGGCGTCCTTCAGCATGAGCAGCACCTTGGCGTGGCCGCTGGTGATCCTGCCCTGGGTCAGCATTTCCTGGACCGGAGGGGCCAGGTCCAGCAGGCGGATCGCATTGGCGACCGTGGCCCTGTTTTTGCCAACGCGTCGGGCGATGTCCTCCTGCTTCATGGCGAACTCCTCGGCAAGACGGTGGTAGGCACGCGCTTCTTCGATGGGATTGAGGTCTTCGCGCTGGAGGTTTTCGATCAGGGCCATCTCCAGGACATCGCGGTCCGTGGCCTGGCGGATGATGACAGGCACCTCCTTCAGGCCCAGTTGGGTGGAGGCGCGGAAGCGTCGTTCACCGGCGATCAGTTCCAGCCTGCCGGCCACCTGACGCACGATCAAAGGCTGAATGATGCCATGCTCACGGATCGATTCCATCAGCTCGGTGAGCTGCTCGGCGATAAACTCCTTGCGAGGCTGCAGGGGGCTGGGGACGACCTGATCCAAGGAGACTTTGCGGACGATGTCGCCCGGGGCGGGCTGCGCCAGCGCTGGAAGCCTGGTCGCTGAACCAGCCGCCGCTGCCGGGGCTGAGATGAGTGCGCCAAGACCTTTTCCGAGTGCCGATTTTGCCATAGGGCGGCGAGGGTAATGAGACAAGCAGGACAAGCAAGGCAGAATCCTTTCGTGGCGGTTCTTCCCCTGGGGGGCATTGGGTAACCTATGGCACTGAGCCCTGGATTCTCAGGGCCGTCGTGATTCGCCGGAATGGAGAAAGTAGTCCTCTCAATGCTGCCACTGCGGACCGGGGCCTGCGTTGAGTCTTGCCATGGATGACTGGGCCCAGGTGTTTCTTTTCCGGGTTTCTGGGGGGCTGCCTTGACTGGCCGCAGGACATTTCAGCATCAACGATTCACGGAAGCCTGGCGTGGAATCCCCTGATTCCCCGGTTGACGCCAGACATTCAAGGTTGATTAACTGTCCGTTATTCTCCCGCGTGATGTTTGCCTTCATTTTTTCCTTCATCAACGGCCTTAAGTTTGGGCAGGAGCACATCACCCCCGCAACCTGGGTGATCCTGGGCCTGCTGGGGCTGTTTTCCACGGTGAGTTGGGCCGCGATCCTCATGAAGTGGCTGCTGCTGCGAAGGACGGAGCGGGCGAACCGCCGGTTTCTCAGGCAGTTTCATGAAAGCCCGCACCCGTTGGCGATCTACCTCACCAAGGAGCAGACGGAAATGTCTCCCTTGTACTATCTCTATCATGCCGCGGCCAAGGACCTTGCCTTTCATCTGGTTGGCGAGGAGGAGCCCGGGAGAAGCTTTTCCGCCCGCCTTCAGGGGGCGGGTAGGATTTCCCCGAGCCAGATGAGCACGGTGCAGAATTCCATGGAGAGGGCGGTCGGCAGCGCCGCCCTGAAGCTGGAGATGCGCCTCGGGTTTGTGGCCTCGGTCATTTCCATCGCGCCTCTGCTGGGAGTGCTTGGCACCCTTCTGGGCCTACTGGAGGCCTTCGCCGTTCAGGGCGGGGGAGGCGGCCCGGCCACCCTTGCGGAGAGCGTGTGCACCGCCCTCCTCAGCAGCATCGCCGCCGTTGCGGTGGTCATACCCAACCTGGCCGGTTACAACCTAGTGGTCGGGCGGATCCGGCACCTGATCGTGCGCATGGACAACTTTGCCGCGGAGCTGAGCGGCATTTTTGACAGGCAGTTTGTGGATCATCGGAAGGTCGAGGAAAGCCTGCCCAGCCTTGGCAGCCTTGGTGCGCCCGCCATGCCGGTGCCCGGCACCACCACAGGAACCTCACGCCATCCCCTGATGCCAAAGACATGAAGCGAATTTCCAGCCGTCATCTGCCGAGACTTGTGGCGGAGGTGCAGGTTGTCCCGTGGGTGGACCTGCTGCTCATGTTCGTGCTTTTGATGCTGGTGTTTTCCGCCGCAGGAATCCAGGGGCGCGTGGCGGCGGAGGCATCCTCCCAGGCCGGTGAAAATCGCTCTCCGAAGATCACCATGGAACTTAGCGTGGCCAAGGATCTGAAGCTGAAACTGGCCGGGAAGGACATCGAACACCAGGCCTTGATTGGTGAGCTCACCCGTCAGGTGGCCGCGTCCCCGGAACTTGGAGTCGTGGTGTCGATTCCGTCAAGCCTGAGCGCTCCCCAGCTCATGCAGGTGATGGACGCCCTGCGCAGCGCGAAGGTTCGTCACACCGCTGTTGTTGTCAGCACAAGCCCCGCCCCCTGAGCCTCAAGATGCCCGGCAAATCCACACGAGCCGCCCTGGAGCCCCTGGCTCCAGCCATTTTGGGAATTGGGCTGGCCTTGCTGTTGCTGGGCGTGCTGGCCTGGGCTCTGCTGCCTGTTGTTGCTCCTGACAAGGCTGACGGCGGTTCCAGCCTCAACGCAGCAGGACTGGTCTGGCGAAAGCCTGCTGAGTTCATGGAGGTTCCTCATGAAAAGCCTGAGCCCGAACCGCCTCACAAGCCTGCGGCGGAGTTGAAAAAAGCCCCTCCCGTTTCAGCTCCTGTGGTCGTGGCGACGCCGAAGCCGCTGCCTGCGACTTCGGCCAAAAAGATCACGGACGAGCCCCCTCCGCCAGTCACCAAGGCCGTCGCTCCTGCCCCAGCCCCAGCCACGCGCGATGGACTCGAAGACTCCATATCGAGCGCCTCCGGCATGGATGCGTTGCTTCCTCGTCGTGGGACGGGGGGGCTGAGCACCCAGATCGGAGGGGGGCTGTCCGCCAAGGGCGGTGGGGCTGAGCGACGCGAACCGGCGCCGGCGTCGACCGCATCGACAAGTTCGGGGGAGGTCTCCCGCACCCTGCGTGAACCCGCCAAATACATCGCCATTTCGGCGATTGCCAAGACGGCGCCACAGCCTGTGATGGCGGTTCCTCAGCCAGTGCCCAGCCTGCTTCAGATCGCCGTTCACAATGAGGCAGACAGGATTCTGGCGGCCGAAACTGGCGGAGCAGACATGGGACCTGTGGAGAAGGCTCTGCAGCGGACGATGCTTGAAGCCTGGAGTCCGCCTTCTCCGGCCTTGGTGCCGGCAGATCAGCGTCGCATAGAAGTCAGGCTGGCCGTGCTTCGCGACGGAGCAGTCAGAGATGCCATCGTTCACAAAAAATCAGGATCGCCAACACTGGACGAATCGGTCGAGAAGATGCTGAAGAAAGTCGTCAAGATTTCCGAAAGCCTGCCTGTAAAATTTCCTGGTACACGTTATTCACTTCAGGTGAATCTCCAGATTGACTGAACTGAATGCGCTTTGCGAAACTCATCGCCCTGATTTTTCTGCTGCCTACGGCGGCCGCGACGGCGTTGACTCTGCCCTCCTGGCTTGGTGTTGCGAAGAGGGAAAATCAGCCATTGCCAACGGCCGGTTTCAAGAAGGTTCAAATGGGGGAGTTCACCGGGGGCACCGGCGGCAGCAGCCAGCGCGCCGTTCAGGCTGAACTGGAGTCGGCTCATGAGTTTGAGATTACCTCAGGCCAGGCTGAGTTTGTGGTTTCGGGGGCATCGGTTGGCGGCCGTCTGACAGGGCGGGTGATCGATTCCTCAGGCAAAAAGCTCCTGGAACGAACGTATGCGGCCCCGGGTCTGGATGAAAATGCCCGTGCCTTTGCGGATGATGTCATCCTCGCCATCACGGGCAAGCCGGGGCTGGCCACCAGCCGGATCGCCTTTGTCAGTGACAAGTCGGGAGTCAGGCAGGTCTATCTTTGCGACCCCGAAGGGCGTGAGGTTTTTCAAGTCACCCATCACAGGCATGGAGCGGTGTCGCCCACTTTAAACTCGGATGCTTCGGCCGTGGCTTACACGAGCTATCGCAGCGGCTTCCCCGTGGTTCAATGGCTTGATCTGGGCCAGGGTTGGGAACGAACGGTGACCGACACTTCCGGGAGCAGTTTTGGCGCCGCCTTTTCGCCGGATGGCCAGCGTCTGGCAATGGTCATGAGCTTTCTGGGCAACCCTGAGATCTTCGTGACCGACCTGAACACGAACACCGCAGCCTGCATCAGCGACACCACGGGCGTTCCTGGCGCGCCCTCCTGGCATCCCGAGGGCAGGCAGGTGATTTTTTCAGACGATCAAGGGCAGGGGCCGGCGCTTTACGTCGCGGATGTTCCGGAAACCAACCAGAGCCAGGCCCGGCTGGTCCGCTGGCGGACGGGCTACAAGTTCTCCACAGATCCGGAATTTTCCCCGGACGGTCATGCGGTTGCCTTCACCGCCCGATCAGGCGGTCAGCTGGCCGTCGTGGTGAAAGGCTGGCCGAACGGCCATGCCAAGGTCATTCAGTCCGGTGGCGCGGCACATCCATCCTGGAGCCCGAACGGTCGATATGTTTGCTACACCCAGCACGGCGTGCTCTACATCCATCATCTCAGCAGCGGGCGCCGGCATGCCATTCTTGAAAAGCAGGGCCGCATCAGTGAACCTCGATGGATGAAGTGAGCATGGAACCGACAAACTCCAGCCTCCGTCTTCTTGCCGTGATCTTGACCCCGGCTTTTCTTGTCTGCTGCCAGGCGCTGCCGAAAGTTCCTGGATTGTCGAAAAGTGACGAACCGACCGTGGTTTATGCCCTCGGCGGCCGGGAGGGCTTCAGCAGTCCTCTGGAGGCGGCCTTGAAACCCGCATGTCCGGCGCTCGAGTTTCCGGGGACTGGCTTCAGGCTCGGCGGCGGCCATCGGAAAATTCTGGACGGACTTGCGGCGGAGTGGCGGAAAGGCAGGCCGCGTTACCTCATTGCTGGTTATACTCCGCCCGGGCTTCCGGAGGACTATGCGCGCTCCCTTTCCGAAAGGCGCGCCCAGGCGGTGCGGCAGTTTCTGATTGAGGCGGGCGTCGAGGCGGCCAGCCTTCAGACCGTTGGCTTTGGTTTTGACAGCTCACCCACCTCCGGTGTGGTCGTGGTCTACCGACAGTGACCCGTCAGGCGTCGCAGCCAGATCAGCGGGCCGCCCGCTGGATCGAATGCCCGGCGCGTGCGATGCCGCCGCCAACCTTGTAAGCCGCCCGGTCCATTTCGTAGCCGACACGCTGGGCGGGGCCGCCAGCCCCGCGGCAGGAGACAAGGCCGATGCAGACATGGAGCAGAACCAGGGAACGAAGGGCGGTTTTCATGGCGGGGAAAAATAAGATGTTTCCCGCCTGCTTCAAGGGGGTGGATCAGCCCGTGGGAGTGTTGAGCAGCAGGACGCGCGCGGCATCGCCCGCATACAAGGCCTGGCCCGGCTCGAGTCGCAGAAGGGCGCAGGCCTGGCTCAGGGCGTAAAGGGCATGGCTCTGCTGAAGCCTGGCGGCTTGAAACACTCCGTCCTGCAGGCTTCCACGGAGGTAATGCGGGCGGTCACTGTCGTTGTGCAGACTTTCTGACACCCCTGCCATGAGGGTGAAGGGGGAGACATCCGCGGCTCCCATCCAGCGCAGCAAGGCAGGCCTGACAAAGAGATGGAAGGTGACAAAGGCGGACACGGGATTGCCTGGCAGGCCAAAGATGCTTGTGGCTCTGGAGCTGCCGGGCTGCCGCGACTGGGCGAACAGGAATGGTTTGCCCGGCTTCACCTTGATCCGCCAGATTTCGGGCTGGATGCCCAGCCTGGCCAGGGCAGGTTTGATGTGGTCATGGTCGCCCACGGAGACTCCGCCGCTGAGCAGGAGGATGTCCTGGCTGGCAAGGAGTTCTGCAAGAACTGCCACGGTGGCCTCCAGGTCATCGCCGCAATGAACGGCGCGCACCTCACGAATGCCAAGCCCGGCAAGCAGAGCCTGGAGCATGGGGCCGTTGCTGTTGTAGATGCAGCCGGCTTCAAGGGGCTGGCCCGGCTGCCGCAGCTCGTCCCCCGTGCTCAGGACAGCGACTCTGGGGGCTGTGTGCACCTCGATCTTTTCCATGCCCTGCGAGGCCAGCAGACCGACAATGCCTGCCGTGATTTTTTCGCCGCGACGCAGCATGACCTGACCGCGGCAGAGGTCGGCTCCGGCTCGTCGGATATTTTCCCCCGGCCGAACCGGTTCACGGCAGCGGATCGCGCCGCCGACCACCTCCACATCCTCCTGCATGATGACGGCATCCGCACCGGACGGCATGGGGGCCCCGGTGAAAATCCGGACACCCTCTCCAGGGGGGCATGCCAGGTGCAGATCAACTCCCGCCGGCTGCTCGGCATGAACGGCAATCAGGCGCTCAGGATCTTCGGAGACCTCCGCCTGAATGGCATAACCATCCATCATCGAGTTGTCGAAGCCTGGCAGGGGGTGGGTTGCCAGCAGGTCCGCTTTGCTGAAGCGCGTCAGGGCGTCCAGAAGGCGAATGGTCTCAGCCGGGCCGGGTTGAATCCGGACAAGGAGATGATCGAGGGCTTCGGTTTCGGTCAGCATGGGGTCGTGGCCGGACCGAAGCGGTGGGCGGCTGCGAGTTCAAGGATTTCCCACAGGAGGCACCAGGTCATCGAGGCTGGCTGCGGGCGCTGAGCCGGCTGGCGGCGCCTGGGGCTGCGGGTCCGGGAGAGGTGTCGCCGGAACCACGGACGCCGGACCCGTGTTGGAAGCATCGTTGGTTGACGGTTTCTCCGGCTCGGGCCGGGGTTCGGAAGGCGGGGCTGCGGGCGGCGCTGCCGAGTGGGGCAGCAGGACCAGGTTGGCGACGGAAGGAGAGCCCTCCTTGATGTCAGCCGTGAGATAGTAGCCCTTTCGTTCAGGGGAAAGAACCAGCCTGGAACGCGTTCCGAGGGAGCTCAGGGCGATGAGTTCCGTGCCGGGTTGGATCGCAGGCGGAGTGTCACAGCGGATGACGACGTAATTCTGCTCGGGATTCACCATCTCAATCATGCCGATCAAGGTGGCCTGTCCGACCGGGCCGGGTTTTTCCTGACGTTTCTTTTTCAGCAGCGAGCAGCCGACAAGCTGGACGCAGACAAGCAAAAGCAGGAGGGGGATGCCGTGGCGGCAGGCGGATTTCATGATGCAGGAGTCCGGCTCAGCGAGTTGCAGGGGGGGGCTGGCGACTGCCGAGGCAGATCAGGCTTTTTTCTCCGCGAATGAAGATCTGCCCATCGCTGAGGGCAGGGGAGGCGAACACTTTTTCCCCAAGCTCGGTTTCGGCGAGCAGGGTGTACTGCCCTCCGGGCTTCACGGCGCGCAGGGTTCCGAAATCATTGATGAAATACACGCGGCCTTCAGCGCTGACGAGCGAGGCATGGTGTTCCTTCATGCGCTCCTCCCAGGCGATTTCACCCGAGGCGGCGTCAAAGCAATGGGCGATGCCGGAGTCTGAGACGATGAGGAACCAGCCGTTTTCACAGACGGGCGATGGCACGTAGGCGACTCCCTTGTTGGTCCGCCAGGTGATGTGGGTGTTGGTGACATTGCCCGAGCCGTCCGGCCGGATGGCCAGGATGTGATGCTCCGGGAAGCCGCCGCTCATCAGCAGCAGGCCTGACTTGTCATCCTGCACCAAGGAAGCCACGAACTGCTCGGTGGGGCCGTCGATCATCCAGATCAGCGATCCGTCCTCGGGATCATAGCTGGTCACACATTTGGTTCCCGAAAGCACCATCTGCATCCGTCCGGCCATCCGGCGGATCATCGGCACGCAGTAGCTGCGGGTGTTGTTGGGGCGTTCGATGCGCCAGAGCTGGCGGCCGTCGGCTCGTGACAGGGCGACGATGTAACCCGGGCCGTCGTGGTCGCAGTTTACGATCACCTTGTCCTCAAAAAGGATCGGGCTTGAGCAGAAGCCGTGCTTGCTGGCAAAGGCGCCTGGTCGCACCTGCCAGGCAGGGCGGCCGTTGAAGTCATGGGCGCTGACAACCACCTCCGAACCGTCGAGGAAGGCGGTGAAGACCCGTTCGCCGTCCGTCGCCGGCGTGCTTGAGGCATGGCTGTTCAGGCGATGTTTTCCCTCGAGCGGGGATTTCAGGACGGCGGTCTTCCACAGCATGCGGCCGCTGTCGCGATCCAGGCAGAGCAGCACACGCTCCTGCGTTTCCGCCAGGGCGGCGACCGTGAAGACCTTGTCATCCCAGACAATTGGCGAGGCATGGCCCGAGCCCGGCAGTTCCACCTTCCATGCCTGGGATTTTTCCGTGGCGCCGGTTGGGAAGCTCTGGTCCAGGCTGGTGCCATCCATGCGCGGTCCCCGCCACTGAGGCCAGTTTTCCGCCAGGGCTGAGGCGGTGAGGGACATGAAAATCAGCAGTCGTGACGTAAAGCGCATATATCCGAAACTATCGAAGCCGGATGCCTGCTTCAATCATCAAACGTTTTTCGGGCCTGATTCCGCAGTTTCAACCCTCCTTGTGCCTGGCGAAGATCGCGAGAGTGCGGTCACGTTCCCTGGAGTGCTCCACCATCGGCAGTGGATAGCCGGGAGCGATGGACCTGCCTCCTGCGGGCGGTTCCATGAAGCGTTCAGGGGAAACTTCGCGCAGTTCTGGAACCCATCGGCGGATGTAACTGCCTTCGGGGTCGTAGCGTTTGGTCTGGGTCCACGGGTTCTGGATGCGGAAATAGGGGGCGGCATCCGCTCCGGTGCCCGAACTCCACTGCCAGCCGCCGTTGTTGCTGGCGTTTTCGCCATCGACCAGGTGGCGCATGAAGAAGCTTTCCCCGAGCCTCCAGTGGCAGTGGAGGTCCTTGGTCAGGAACATCGCAACGATCATTCGCACCCGGTTGTGCATGAAGCCGGTGGCAAGCAGCTCCCGGATGCCTGCATCGACGATCGGGAAACCGGTCATGCCACGGCACCAGGTTTCAAAATGGTCATCCCTGCCAGGCCAGGAGATGCCCCGGAAGTCCGGATTGAACTCCTCATCAAAGACCTCCGGATGAAACCAGAGAATGGCGAGGTAGAATTCACGCCAGGCAAGCTCCTTGATGTAGGTCTCGATGGAGGCCCGCTCCTGGGCCGCGCCGACCTGGTCCATGGCGTTCATGCAGCGAGCGTACAGCTCACGGATGGAGATCAGGCCGAAGCGAAGATCCTGTCCGAGCCGTGACGTGGTCACGCCAGCGGGAATGTCACGCTGCATGCCGTACAGGTTCAGCCGGTGATCTGCAATGAAGGCCTTCATGCGTTCCCTGGCGGCTTTTTCACCCGGGGCCGGAAGCGTGGCCTGAACTGGAGACAGATTCCAGTGATCCAGGCCTGGAAGCGGGTGGCTTTTCAGGGTTGCCTCCGGTGCTGCACCAAGGCTGGTCGGTCGGCCGACGGGGGCTGTCTTAGGCAGGGAAAGCCAGTTCCTCGAATAGGGCGTGTAAACCCGGTAATGCCCTCCTGCTCCGGTCTTCACCTCGTCGGGTTCATGCAGCACCCTGTCTTTGAAGCCGTGACACTCAACGCCCAGCCGCGCGCAGGCTTCACGCAGCTTCTTTTCCATCTCGCGTCCGTAGGGATCATAGTCGCGGTTGAAGTAAACGGCTCCCGCCTGAGTCTCCTTGATCAGCCTTTCGAGCTCCTGATCGGCGCGGCCGCAGCGCAGGATGAGCCTGGAGCCGATGCTCTCGAGATTCCTGGCCAGCGACTCCAGGCAGCCGCAGAGAAACTGCTGGCGCATGCCGCCCGTCCAGCCGTGGGCGGACTTCCAGTCGCTCAGCACATAAGCTGGCACGACCCGCGCCCCGTCCTTCGCGGCCGCGGTCAGCGCAGGGTTGTCTGTCAGGCGGAGATCGCGGCGGAACCAGTGGATGACGGTCTTGTGTCTGGGCATGCCACGTGCATACGCCCATGGGGCGGTTTTGGCCGATGAAAATGAAGCGGCTGACCTAACAAAAAAGACAACATCTTTTGAACGGCGCTGTGCGTGAATTGAGTCTGAGTCGACAAGGAGGTCGCCATGAAACCCACCCATTCCACACCGGACTCAGGGAGAGGAGTTTGCCGTGCTGCCAACGACGCCATGGAGCATGCAGGAGGCGGGGGCGGCCCGAGGTCTCCGAGGCTTGGGCTGGTGCTTTCCGCAGGTGGTGCCCGGGGGCTGGCCCATGTCGGCGTCATCCAGGTGCTGGAGGAAAACCGCATTCCCGTCACCGCCATCGCGGGAACCAGCATGGGCGCCTACGTCGGGGCTGTTTATGCCGCCGGCCTCGGGGGTGCCGACCTTGAGCGTCTCGCCCGTGAAATCCCCGACCGGAAGGCGCTGCGTGCCATGCTGGACTTCGCCATCCCGCCGACGGCGGGCCTGATCCGCGGCAATCGTCTGCGTCGTCATCTGGAGCGCACGCTGGGCGGGCTCACTTTTGCGGACATGAAGCTGCCTCTTTTGGTGGTGGCGACCGACCTGGACGCGCTGCAAAGTCATGTTTTTGATTCGGGCCCTGTCGCCCCCGCCGTGCATGCCAGCGCCGCGATTCCGGGCATCTGCACGCCGGTCCAGATCGACGGGCGCCGTTACACGGACGGAGGTGCCGTCGACCCGCTGCCTGTCACGCTTCTGCGCAGCCGTCATGACGTCGATGCCGTGATCGCTGTGAACGTGCTGCCGACTTACGACGACCTGGAGCGCTGCCACGACGCGGCCTTCACCACGCTGATCCGCAAGACGAGCGTCGTCTCCCGTCTTCTTCGTCCCGTCAACCTGCTCGCCGATGGCAACGTGCTCGACACCTTCCGCCGGGCGCTCATGTGCGCCCAGGTGGGGCTGGTCGAAAAGGAGGCCCGCGAGGCCGACGTGCTGATCCATCCCTTCCATTGCGGCTCCTCCTGGTGCGATTTCGAGAATCATGCCCGCTACATCGAAACCGGCCGCAAGGCCGCCGAGCAGGCGCTGCCAGCCATCCGAGCCCTGCTTTCTTCAACAGCCAACCCACCCCCCACCAGCCATGAAATTCCTCCAATCACCTCCGGCCTGGGATGCGTTCCCGCCTGACTTCTGGCAAGACTGGCAGATGCACCGCCTCCGTCATTATCTGAGGGAGCGGGTGATTCCGTTCAGCGCGCATTACCGGCGCCTGTTTGCAGCGCATGACCTGCATCCTGAGGATCTTTACACCCTGGATGACTGGTCGAAGGTTCCGTTCACCACCAAGGCCCAGCTGACGGTTTCCAAGGAGCAGCAGCGTGACTTTGTGCTCATGCCCTCCCCGGAGGTTCTGCGCAAGGAGTGGGGCGTGCTTTGGAACACGGTCTTCCACGGGCCCGGCTTTGCGAGGGACGCGCTCGAGCAGGAGTTCCGCCCGGTGATGATGACCAGCACGACGGGGCGGTCGGCCGAACCGGTGCCGTTCCTGTTCACCAGGCACGACCTGCACAACCTCGACACCACCGGCCGTCGTCTCATGGAGGTGGGCGCCTCCCGCAAGGACTGGCGGCATGTGAACACCTTCCCCTACGCCCCGCACCTGGCATTCTGGCAGGCTCATCATGCAGGGCTTGGCTTCGGCACCTTCATGCTCAGCACGGGAGGCGGCAAGGTCATGGGCACGGAGGGAAACATCGGGCTGATCGACAAGGTTCGCCCCGAGGTGATCATCGGCATGCCGACCTTTCTCTACCACCTGATGCGCGAGGCGGTCGAGGGGCGTCGACGCTGGCCACAGATCCGTCGCATCGTCCTGGGCGGGGAAAAGGTGGCCGAGGGCATGAGGGCCAAGCTGCTGGTGCTTGCCCAGGAGCTTGGAGCCGATGACGTTCACATCATCAGCACCTACGGATTTACGGAGGCGAAGATGGCCCTGCCTGAATGCCCCACTCACCTGGGCGTCAGCGCCAGCGGCTTTCACATAAGCCCTGAGCTTGCCTTCTTTGAAATCGTCGATCCGGTGACGGGCGCGCCGATGCCGGAAGGTCATGCCGGCGAGATTGTCTTCACGCCGCTGGACGCCCGCGGCACGGTGGTGCTCCGCTACCGCACCGGTGACATTGCCGAAGGCGGCATGACCTGGACGCGCTGCCCTCATTGCGGACGCCAGACCCCACGCCTGATCGGCCCCATCAGCCGGGTCAGCGAGGTCCGGGAGCTTCACCTCGACAAGATCAAGGGCACGCTCGTGAACTTCAACATCCTGGAGCATCTTCTGGATGACATGAAGGGCGTCGCCGCCTGGCAGGTCGAGCTGCGCAAGCATGACGACGATCCCATGGAGGTGGATGAGCTTCTGCTTCATGTCACTCCCGAGCCGGGGGTGAACACGCTGGAACTCCGTCGCAGGCTGGAGCGCCGGTTTTCGGAGGTCACCGAGGTGAAGCCTAACGAAATCCAATTTCACGACCTGGCCGGCCTGCGCCAACGCCTTGGCGTGGGAAGGCTTCTCAAGGAGGCCAAGATTCTGGACGCACGTCCCAGGGCTGACGCCCCGGTGACGGCGCCGGCCCTCACGGCCTGATGGATGAACCCTCCACCCAACACCTGGAAACGCCATGAAACCTCTCTACATCATCGCTGCCACCCGGACCCCTTTCACCCGGGCGGGATCCAGCCTGGCGTCGCTCGACGCGGTGGATCTGGGCAGGGCGGCCGTCTCTTCGCTGCTCGCCCGCAGCGGCATTGATCCGAACGACGTGGATGAAACCATCTTTGGCTGTGTCGGCCAGCCCGCCCATGCCCAGAACATCGCCCGAGTGATCGCCCTTCGGTCAGGCCTGCCTGAGTCACGCCCGGCCATGACCGTTCACCGCAACTGCGCCTCCGGTCTTGAGGCTCTCACCACCGCCCATGCGAAAATGTCGGCGGGGCAGGGGGATGTTTTTGTCGTCGGCGGCACCGAGAGCATGAGCAACATGCCGCTCTATTTTTCACGAGACGCGGCTGAGAAGTTCGCCGGTCTGGGCAAGGCCCGCGGCTTCATGGAAAAGGCCGGGGCCGCCATGGCCTTCCGCCCTGCGGACTTTGCTCCCGTCATCGGGCTCAGGCTCGGGCTGACCGATCCTGTGGTGGAAATGAACATGGGTGAAACGGCCGAACTGCTGGCTCGGGAGTTTGGCATCAGCCGCGAGGAGCAGGATGAATTCGCTCTCAACAGTCATCGCAAGGCCGTGGCCGCCGCCGCCGAACTTCAGGCCGAGGTGTCACCCATTTATGTGATGGGTCTCGAGATTGTGCCGGTGCTGGCCGACAACGGCATGCGGCCGGATTCAAGCCTGGGAAAGCTGGGCAGGCTGAAGCCTCTGTTCGCCCGTGAGGGGGGCACTGTCACCGCCGGCAATTCAAGCCAGGTCACCGATGGCGCCGCTGCGCTTCTGGTGGCGGGTGAGGAGGCGGTGAAACGCCATGGCTGGCAGCCCCTGGGCATGCTGACGAATTACATCTACACCGGATGCGATCCACGCCGCATGGGCCTGGGGCCGGTGCGCGCGATCGATCTTCTGCTGCATCGCAGCGGCCGCCAGCTCGATGAACTGGACGTCATCGAGATCAACGAAGCCTTTGCCGCGCAGGTGCTGGCCGTGCGGCAGTGTCTGAAAAACCCCGCCAGCGCCCGCCGTGCGGGACTTGAGCAGCCTCTCGGCGACCTCCGCGAGGATCAGCTTAACCCGCGCGGCGGTTCCATCGCCCTCGGCCACCCGGTGGGTGCCACCGGTGCGAGGCTGGTCCTGACAGCCTTGGAACAACTGCGGCAATCCGGCGGGCGCCATGCCCTTGTCAGCCTCTGCATCGGAGGCGGCCAGGGCGGAGCCGCACTTCTTGAACGTGTCTAACCAATGCCCCCAACCGCCATGAAACATCCCCTGCTTGATTCCCTGGCCACTCATCCTGACCCCGCCCGAAGCACGGTTCAGCTGAAACACTTCAGGCTAGAGGTGGATCCGGAAGGCCTTGCCTGGATCACCTTCGACATGGCCGGTGCCGCGGCCAATGTCTGGAATGATGCCACGCTTCGCGAGTTCAACCACTGCCTTGACCAGGTGGTGCATCACGGTGGCGTGAAGAAAGTCTTGATCCGCAGCGCCAAGGAGCGTGTTTTCATCGCCGGCGCCGACCTGAAGACCCTTCGACAGGCCACGGCTGCCAGGATGGAGTCGCTCATTGACCTTGGCCAGGCCACCTTCAATCGGCTGGCCGCGCTGCCCATGCCAAAGATTGCCCTCATTCACGGAGCCTGTCTTGGCGGTGGTCTTGAACTTGCCCTTGCCTGTGATGTGCGGCTTGCCAGCGACAGCGAGCACACGCGTCTTGGCCTGCCGGAAACGCAGATCGGCCTGATCCCGGCCTGGGGTGGTTCGACGCGCCTTCCCAAGTTGCTGGGTTTGGCCAGGGCTCTTGATCTCATCGTCACAGGGAAGGTCCTGAAACCCGACGAGGCTCGGCGGGCCGGTCTGGTTCATGCCGTGCTGCCTCGTGAGCTTTTGGAAAAGAAGGGCGTCGGGGATCTGGTCGTCAAGAATCCACAAGCCCGGTTTCTGGATCGTTGGCTCGCCCCCTGGATGGCCGCACGGGCCCGGGCTGCGCTCATTCACAAAACCCGTGGTCTGTATCCCGCTCCGCTCAGGGCGGTGGAAGTCGCCACGCGCGCGCCCTTTGCCGCCATGAGCCGGGCGATGGAGATGGAAAAGCACGCGATTCTCGATCTTGCGATGACGCCGGAAACGGAAAGGTTGATCGACTTCTTCTTTCGCAGGGAGGAGGCGATGAAGAAGTCCTGGCCTGAGGGTGTCGCGATGCCCGTTCACGATGTGGCTGTGATCGGGGCCGGAGTCATGGGGTCAGGCATCGCTCATTGGACTGCCTCGCGCGGCTGCCGGGTGCTGATGCAGGACATCAGCACCGAGTCCCTGGCAAAGGGCCTGGGACGCATTCATGAACTGCTTCAGGAGGGCGTGAAGCGCAGGGCCGTGTCGAAACGTGAGATGCGTGAAATTCTGGACCGCCTTGTCCCCGATCACAGCAAGGTTCCGCTGCTGCATCAGCAGATGGTCATCGAGGCGGCGACGGAGGACATGGCCTTGAAGAAGCGGATCTTCATGGACCTGGCCGCGCGCAGCAGCCCGGACACGATCCTGGCCACCAACACCTCCGCGCTGTCTGTCTCCGAGCTTGCCGTCGCCGTGCCGCATCCCGAGCGGGTGATCGGGCTGCATTTCTTCAACCCGGTGCACCGGATGCCACTGGTGGAGGTCATCGTCACGAAGCACACTTCGGCGGACGTTCTCGCCACCACGATCAGTTTTGTGCAGCGGCTTGGCAAGGTGCCCGTGGTCGTGAAGGACAGCCCTGGATTCATCGTGAACCGCATCCTGGTGCCCTACCTCATGGAGGCCGTGCACCTGCATGAAACCGGTGTGCCTGCCGAGCTGATTGACGAGGCGATGCTGGGCTTTGGCATGCCGATGGGGCCGATGCGTCTGCTGGATGAGATCGGCCTGGATGTCGCCGCTCATGTCGGGAAGACGCTTGAAGCGGCCTTCCCGGGACGGTTTGTCCGCCCGGACATGATCCGCGACCTGATGGATGCGGGGCGCCTGGGCAGGAAGTCCGGCGAAGGCTTTTACAAGCACCCGCTGCCGGATCGGCGGAAAGCCTCATGGACGGAGGCGGACAGGCATCTCATGGAGCGAGTCCGTGAGCGTCTTGGCGGACTGCTCGCTGACGAGGCCAGACGTGTCCACGAGGAAGGCGTCGCCAAGTCGGACGAGGACATTGAAATGGCGATGACACTGGGCACGGGCTATCCGGTGACTCGCCGACTGCTGGCAGGGGCGGCGGTTTGATCCACCCCTGCCATGCAGAAAGGCGTCCGCTTACATCTGATCGAGCAGGTACTTGATCAGGTCGGTCGAGGTGACGATGCCGACCAGTTTTGTGCCATGCACCACGGGGACGGAATGAAACTCGCCGCGGGACAGGATTTCCGCCGCGTCCTTCACCGTGGCCGAATCCGCCAGGGCGACCGGGTTCTTCTGCATCAGCTGTTCAATCGTGAAGGTGTGGTCCAGGGTTGCATCCACGGCACGTTCATCGGCCTGGAAGGTGTCTCCAAAGCTGACACGCAGGATATCGGACCAGCTGATGAGGCCGACCAACTGGTCGCCGCTGACGACTGGAATGTGGTGGATGCCTCGTGAGGCGGCGAGCTGGCGAACCTTGGAAACCGGGTCGCCGTGGTGGACGGTGACCAGGTTGGTGCTCATGATCTTGGAGATGGATTCGTGTTTTTTCATGGTTGTCGGGTTGCAGGAACAGCGTTGGCCGGATGGTTAGGCCGTGCTTTGCCGGACTTGTTCATGATTGGGCGGTCCTTGCATGGGGGTCGGTCTGAGAAAACTGCGGACCGGGCTTGACGCCGTGGCTGGGGGGATATGCTCGGCACCCCTCGATTACCTTCCTGACATGACCGACCTCACCGCCCAGACCCAGAAAGCCGACGTTCTTCTTGAAGCCCTGCCGTACATGCAGGGATTTCGCGGCTGCACCTTTCTCATCAAGGTGGGGGGCAGCGCGATGGAGGATCCGGTGGTGGTCGACCAGTTCCTGCGTGACGTCGTCTTCCTGGAGGCGGTCGGGATCAACCCGGTGATCGTTCATGGCGGCGGCAAGGCCATCTCCAAGGCGATGCAGGAAAGCGGCCTGGAGGCCCGGTTTGTCAACGGCATGCGTGTCACCGACGAGGAGACGATCAAGATCGTCGAGGAAACCCTGGCCCGGGTCATCAACCCCGAGATTGTCAGCAAGATCAACGCCTTCGGTGGAAAGGCCGTGGGCATCCCCGGCACGGAGGTGTTTCAAGGCCAGCGCATGAAGGCGGAGCTTGGCTGGGTCGGGGAGGTGACCGACTGCCGGCTGGGTCTGATCCAGGCGGCGGTTGCCGGAGAATTTGTTCCCGTCGTCTCCCCTGTGGCGCGCGACGTGGCCACGGGCCGGACGCTCAACGTCAATGCCGACCTCGCGGCCTGCGCCCTAGCCACGCGCCTGAAGGCCACAAAGCTCATCTTCCTCAGCGACGTGCGCGGAGTCATGCGTGATCCGAAGGATGACTCGACCCTGATCCCAAGCCTGGATGAAGCAAGCATCGCCGCGCTCAAGGCCGAGGGCATCATCTCCGGTGGCATGATCCCGAAGGTGGACAGTTCGCTCGCCTCCCTGCGCGGCGGCGTCGGCAAGGTCCACCTCATCGACGGGCGTATTCCCCATGCCCTGATCCTGGAGATTTTCACCGACCGAGGCATCGGCACGGAAATTCACCTTTGATCCCGAAGTGGCAGGCTGGATCAGCCGAACCAGCTTTTGAGAAAGGCCGCCGCGACCAGCAGAAGCAGGGATGCCCATGCCCAGCGTTGGATCGTTCTCGCCCGCCGCCGTCGTGCCTGCTGCTCCAAGCCTGATTCACCGACGATGGAGGACTCCGAGGCTTTGCGTTCGGCATCGTGCAGAAAGCTGAAGACGTCCATGATGGCATCCACCAGCCTGACCAGGGCTTCAAGAATGGCTGCCAAAGGGGAGATCATGGAGCTGGAAGCCGTCTCGGCCTGACATCCTGGGATGGGGCGCCGGGCGGGTCAAGAAGGCGGAATATTTCCTTTTCAGCACCCGGGAGCGCGGTTAACTGCGGCTTCCCCTTTTTCCATGAACGAACACCCCGAAACCCAGTGGCTTCCGCAATACGTGCTCGGCAACTACGGCCGTTACGACGTCTGGCCGGTGCGAGGCGAGGGAGCGCATGTGTGGGACCGTGAAGGGAAAAAGTACCTCGATTTTGCCGGCGGCGTGGCCGTCTGCCCGCTGGGGCATTGTCCGCCCCCGGTGGTGGAGGCAATCACCCGTCAGGCTTCCAAGCTGATTCATGTTTCAAACTGGTACTGCATCGACAAGCAGGCTGAGCTTGCGCGCATCCTGGTGGAGGAATGCGTCGGCATTCCGGGCAAGTGCTTCTTCTGCAACAGCGGTGCCGAGGCGAACGAGGGGCTGATCAAGCTGGCCCGCAAGTATGGCCAGGCCACGGGCGGTCGCTACGAGATCATCACCTTCACCGGCTCCTTCCATGGCCGGACCCTCGGCGCGATGACTGCGACGGCCCAGGAGAAGATTCATGGCGGTTTTGGTCCGTTGCCGCCCGGGTTCGTCTATGTGCCCTTCAACGACCTGGAGGCCCTGAAGACTGCGATCACGGACAGGACCGTCGCGATTCTTGTCGAGCCGGTGCAGGGGGAAAGCGGCGTGAATGCAGTGACGGCGGAGTTTCTGCGCGGAGCCCAGAGCCTGTGCCGTCAGAAGGACCTGCTGCTCCTGCTGGACGAGGTGCAGGTGGGTTTTGGACGGGCGGGAGAGCTGGCGGGCTGGCGGGCGATCCTTCCAGGGGATGAGGTCCAGCCCGACGGCATCAGCTGGGCCAAGGCCATCGGCAGCGGTTTCCCGCTGGGATCATTCTGGGTCAATGACCGTCTTGAGCCGAACAAACTTTTGGGACCAGGAACGCATGGCACGACGTATGGCGGCTCCCCGCTGGCCTGTGCCGTCGGTATCGCCACGCTGCGGACCATCATTGACCAGAACCTTTGTGAAAATGCCAGGATCCAGGGGGCGGCCATCGCAGAGGCCGGACGCGCCTGGAACCATCCATTGCTCAAGGAGGTCCGTCAGCTCGGGCTGTTCATCGGCTGGGAGCTGAACGCCGATGCTTTCAAGGACAAGGCGGGTGGCAGGCTGCCCTCGATCTTCCTCGCACAGAAGCTTCTGGATGCCGGCATGATGGTGACGCCTGCGGGCCCCAACGTCGTCCGCTGGCTGTCGCCGTTGAACATCACCGAGGCGGACGTGCGTGAAGGCCTTGGTATCTTCAAGGCCGTCCTGGACGAGATCTGTGGAGGCTGAGCCGCCTGTTCCCCTGAAACCCCTGAACCGTTTTTTTGACCATTCCATGAAGCACCTTCTCTCCATTGAAGAACTTACCGCCGAGGACATCGAGGGCATCCTTTCCCTGGCCGCCGCCTTGAAGAAGGACAGGAAGGCTTCGCCCCAGGTGCTCTCGGGCCAGCAGTGGGCGCTGATCTTCACCAAGTCGTCCACGCGCACCCGCGTCAGCTTTGAAGTTGGCGTGCGGGAGCTGGGCGGCCAGGTCATGTTCCTCTCCGGGGCGGACATCCAGCTTGGACGCGGCGAGCCGATCAAGGACACGGCACGGGTCATGGGCCGGATGATTCATGGCGCCGTCATCCGCACCTTTGCGCAGCAGGATGTCGTCGAGTTTGCCCAGTTTAGCGGCATTCCCACCATCAACGCGCTGACGGATGACGAGCATCCCTGCCAGATCCTGGCCGACCTTCAGACGATCAATGAGCGGTTTGGCTCCTGGAAGGGCAGGCGGGTGGCCTTCCTGGGCGACGGCGACTGCAATGTGGCGCGCTCCTGGATCTGGGCTTCGGCAAGGCTCGGTTTTGACCTGGTGATCGGCGCTCCGAAGCAGTTCCAGCCTGCGGCGGATTTCATGGCCCGTGTGCCGGGAGCAACGGTCAGCGTGACGGATGACCCGCGCGCGGCGATCGAAGGCATTGATGCGATCTACACGGATGTGTGGGTGAGCATGGGCAAGGAGGCGGAGGGAGCCGAGCGCATCGAAATTCTGCGTCCCTGGCAGATCGGCGCCGAACTGATGAAGCATGCCAAAAAAGAGGCCATCGTCATGCATTGCCTGCCCGCCTACCGGGGCAAGGAGATCACCGAAGAGGTGCTCGAGCAGCACGCGGGTGTGATTTTCGACCAGGCTGAAAACCGTCTGCACGCACAGAAGGCCGTCATGGTGAGATGCGTGCGCGACTGAGGGTTCCTGAACTCAGGGGCTGCCGAGGTAGATCGCGCTCAGGCGGATGTCGGCGCGCCTGCCGCCTTCAAAGGCCACATGGAGACGTGTCCTTGCCGGAGGCCTGCCTTCAGATGTCCATTTCACCGGCGTTTGAAAGCCGCTCTGGTCCACGATGGCGGTGAATCCTGGAACAGGTTTTTCCAGGTGGTCGAGCAGGGTGATGCGAAGCCGGGCCTGCTTGCCAAGGCCGTCTGCATTGATCCAAACCCGGACTGAGGCGGGAGGCTCAAACGAAGCCGTGACAAGCTCGGCGTCCACCTTGGGAAGCTGATAATCGCCAGGCCCTTCATTGACGGTGTCCATGACGAGGTCGCCAAAACGATCGCGTGGCAGTGTGGCGACGCCAACGCCGCCACGGGGGACCTCGCTGCCTCCCGTCGGTCTTGGGTCCCAGGTGCCATAGTAGACCCAGGTCTGGGTGCCGATGTTCTCAAAGCCCTGGCCCTGCAGGACTCCGCCCTGATCCCAGGCGTCTTCCTCCCCACGTTTCAAGAAGGTCCACTCATGCCTGGGTTCGCGGAAGCTCAGGCCGTCATTGCTCACTACAAAACCGAGGTCGACGCGGACATCCTTCCACTCCGCCGCACCGTGCCAGCGGCCGTAGACGCCCAGCAGCACGTTGCCCCGGTTCCAAACGCTGATGCCTTCATGGTTCTGCTCGCCTTCGCGGCTGCGTCCCGGCCCCCAGTACTCATGCTGGGTGTCCCTGACAAAGGCGATGCTGTTGGTTGGCGCCCAGTTTTCAAAATCGGTGCTGCGGCAGAGGCGGCTGACACGGCCCTGATAGGCTTGGGTGCCTGCCAGGGCGTTCTGCCCGCAGGCGTAGAAGACGCCGTCCCACTGATAGAGGCCGCCACAGGGCTCAAAGTGAAAGCCTGGAATGAACAGGTCCTCCTTGCGCAGCTCCGCCTTGATGGGCCTGACGTCCCTGACGGGCTTCCAGTTCAGGCCGTCAGGGCTGACGAAGGGCAGCAGGGTGCCGAGACGGGTCTGGTGCCTGAAGTAGACGTGGGTCGTCATCTTGTAGCGCCTGGCAGGATCGGGATCCTGCTCATCCTTGAGCACCTTGAGGTTGATGAAGCCCCAGGATTCGCCGCCCATGTTGAGCAGGTTGTTGGCCCTGCTGCCATGGAAGTCGACCAGCCCGAGTTCCGGTTTCACCCAGGTCAGACCGTCCTGGCTTTCCGCATAGGCAGCCCTCCAGCGAGCAGAGGCGGGTTTGCTCTTTTCATCATCGTCAAAGGCCACGTACCACATCCTGTAACGCCCGTTGTCACGGATGATGGAGCCGTAAAACTGCACCCCTTTCGCATCGGGTGCTCCGGGTGCGCCGCGTTTCAGCACGGGGTTTTGCGGGTGCCGTTCAGGCTGACGCATCTCGAGGCGCAGGTTCTGGGTGTGCGGGATGGAAACCTGGTCGAACGCAAAGAAGGTCCGAGTCTGCGTTTCATCGAAAAGGTCCGTGGCCAGCAATGAATGGCAGATGAGGAGTGTGGGAAACCATTTCATGGCTGGGCAGGTGAAGTGTCAGGCAGGCTGCATGCCTGCCTGAGCAGCCAGACGAACACAGCGGCGCCGGGCTTTCACAGGAATGCTTGCTTTTCAGCCTCCGGCATCTTGGATGACCTGATGCGAATGAATCCCTCAGGAAGGTCGGCAGTCATCGGGCGCTTGCTTGGATGGCTCCTCGTTTCAGCGCCCCTGTGCGCCTGGAGCCAGGTGCCGAGCAAAGCCAGGATGAGCTGGCTGGAGAATGACATGATCAAGCTGGGGGTGGATCTTGAGCGGGGCGGGGCGATTGTTTACCTGGGCGAGGTGGGTGGAGAAAACCTGGTGAACAATTTTGACCTCGGACGGCAGGTGCAGCTCTCCTATTTCTCCGGCCCCGTGCCCTATGGCGTGGAGGGAAAGTCGCCAGCGCCTCACTGGGCGCACATTGGCTGGAATCCCATTCAGGCAGGGGATGACTTTGGCCATGGGTCGGCAGTTCTCGCGCACGAAAATGACGGCAGGACGCTGCATGCAAGCTGTCGTCCGCTGCAGTGGCCCCTGGACAACGTGCCCGGGGAATGCGTGATGGAAAGCTGGCTGGAGCTTGAGGGACGGGTGGTCAAGGCCAGGGCGCGCCTGACCAACAGCCGCAGTGACAGGACGCAGTGGCCGGCGAGGCTGCAGGAGCTGCCTGCGGTTTACGCCAATGCAGGGCTGCATCGTGTGCTGAGTTATCAGGGGGCGCGGCCGTTCACGGGAGACCGGGTTTCACCGGCGCCGGCGCCGGGCGGCAAGCATCCGTGGTCCTTTTGGTTAGGCACGGAAGGGTGGGCGGCGCTTGTGGATGAGAATGACCGCGGTCTCGGGCTTGTCACGCCCGGCCGCGTTTATTTCACGGGCGGCTTTGCCGGCAGGCCGGGCAAGAACGACACCTTTGGAAACAGCACGGGTTATCTGGCGGGGCAGGGGCAGGAGATCCTGGACCACAACATCGTGCATGAATTCCGCTATGAGCTCGTGGTTGGCGGGCTGGAGCAAATTCGCGCCCAAGCCGCGAAGCATCGACGCGTGAAGCCCCCGGAGTGGGTGTTTGACGCCGACCGCCAGGGCTGGTTTTATCAGAACATGAGCGACCAGGGGTGGCCGGTGAAGGGCGGGCTGAAGCTGAATCTGGATGCGGATGATCCTCAGATGATCAGTCCGCATGTGTTCTGGGAGGCGGAAAAAGCCCCGCGCCTTGTGATCGTGGCGGCCTTCAAGACAAGTCACAAGCAGGCGGTGATCTACTGGCAGAAGCTTGGCGAGGCGGCTCCCGGCAAGGAGGATCATGTCATGCTGCCCATTCTCGGAGATGGCCAGTGGCGCAGGTATGAAACACGGCTTGGAGGCAACGCTGCCTACCGTGGAGCCATGGTCCGGTTAAGATTCGACCCAGTGCCCCGGGGCGAGCCGGGAGACTGGGCCGAAATCAAGTCGATCGGGCTTTCCGAGGATCCGTGAGGCCTCAGAAAGTGGCGTGAACGCGGGCGAGAGCCATGAGCATGTAGGCGGTGGTCAGCGTGGTGTCGCTCTCCATCCAGCGTCCTTCGGTGTTGGCCCAGGAGCCGTCACCCTTTTGAATGCTGAGCAGCTTGCCGGCAAGGTCGGCGCGCCAGTCGATGACCTTGCCATCCTTGGTCTTGAGGAAATCGACATCGGCCACGGCGAGGGCCTTGGCCATGGTGTGGAAATAGTAAAACATGCCCTGGGCGCCGAGGCCGGGGTTTTCATCAAGGGTGTAGTTCTCACTCAGCCACTGAAGCACGGCCTTCACGTTGGCATCGTCCTTGCCGAGGCCCGCGTAGACGAAGCTGAGCAGGCCCGCGTAGCTGATGCTGCCGTAGCTGCGCAGGGCGGTGCGGCCGTCGGCAGTCTTGGTTTCACCGCCGCGGGTTTCTCCCGGGCTGTAAATGAATCCGCCCCTGTCCTTGGGGTCGTTGCTGACCCAGGTGGCCTTGTTGGTTTCGGGCATGTTCTGGCAGTTCTTGATGAACTGAATGGCGGCGGAGTAATTGAGCTGGGGCTCGTTCTTGCCGGCGTCCCCCTTGTCGGCGAGCAGCGCCTGGGCGTAATAGAGGGCTTCCAGGGCGAAGTGGGTGTTGGAGAGGTCCGCGTGGGCGGGATTGTTAGGCTTCGGGGTGCCATAACCGACGCCGCCGTCGAAGGGGTTGTCCTGCCTGCCCTTTTCATCAAAGTCATTCTGCTGGCCGATGATGAACCGACGCGCTGCCAGCAGGGTGGGCTCACGTTCCTGGCTCGGGGCGAGCATGAGGGCGGTGAGGGCGAGGGAGGTGTTGTAGTTGGCCCGTGCCTTGACGTAGATTCCGCCGTCCGGCTGGACGTTTTTCATCAGGAAGGCGATGCCTTTTTCGACTTCCGGAGGCAGGGGATCCGTGGGTTTGCGCTCGGGGGCAAGCAGGATGCTGGTGATGGCCAGGGCCGTGAAGGCGACGGGTTCGGCATCGCCCCACTGGCCGGTTGCGGGGTTCTGTTTGGATTTCAAGAAGGCCAGGCCGCGGTCATAGGCGAGGCGGATTTCCTGTTTCAGGGACTCCTGGCGGGCCGGCGGGGTGGCGGCCTGGGCAAAGGAGATCGAAGGGCTGACGAGCAGCAGCGCAAGGATTGAGCGGGTTTTCATGGCTGGGCGGGCGTGATGATGATGGTGACGGGGGTGGTTTCGTCGGGAATGTTGTCGGGCAGGGAGATCCAGAGGTCATCGCGCCAGTTGCCTTTGGCGGCGGAATTGATGATGGCTCCACGATCCAGCCAGACGGCGATGATGCTGCCCTCATGCTGGGCGATGAAGCCGCGTTCATCAATGTAGGAACCGTTGAAGACCCAGGTGTCCAGATCGGGCGGCGGTTTCCGGGTGTCCACGCTTTGCACCATGAGCTTCAGCGGAGCTTTCTTGACCTGGTCACCGGTCTTCCATTCGACGTCGATCTTCAGCCGGTTGGCACCCGGAGTCTTGGGAGGTTCCTCCTTCCAGATTTTGGGCTTTTCCTCTTCAGGCACCTCCTTGAGCAGGCCTTCGGTGGCGGCCTCGTAGCTGGCCAGGAGGAGCGCCACCTGGAGGGCCGTCGGCTGAATGGTGGTGGTCAGGACCGTTTCATGCGTCTTGCCGGTGTCGGTGGTGAGCATGTATTCGATGGGTGCCTTTTTCAGGCAGACCTGGGCGGGGAAGCGGATCTCGCGGGTGGAGGCGTTGATGTGAATGCCGGCGAGGTCGTACTCGGCAGACGAGAGCTTTCGGAGCTTATGCCGGGCTTCCTCCAGCTGTCTGGCGCCATCCACGGCAGGAGAAGGAGAGCTCGGATCAGCAGCTGGTTTTTCCGCAGGCTGCTGGGCATTCAGGCCTGGCAGGCTGAAAAAGAACAAGCAGAGGATGGCGGCAAGGCGCATGAGGCAGAAAAAACGCGGATGGGAGACCATCCGCGCACTTCATTCCAGGGTTTCAAGGATGCAACGGCTACTTGGACATCAAACGTCCATGATTGGCGGACGGTGAACGATTGCTGTCCGGCGCTGCTTACCTTTCGTCGTCGCTGCGTCCTCCCAGCAGGAGCGGCAGGGCATAGTGGAGGAAGCTGGCCAGGGCGCTGAGGAAAGCCGCCACATAGGTGAGGGCGGCGGAGTCGAGCACCTTGCTCATGGCGGTGAATTCTGGCCCCTGGGCGACGGCTCCGGTTCCGGCCAGGATGCTCTTGGCCCTGGCGGTGGCATCGAATTCAACGGGCAGGGTGACCAGCTGGAAGAGCATGACAATGCCGAAGGCGACGGCCAGCATGGGGAAGACGATTTTCGGGGCCAGGAACCAGCCGCCAATCGCCAGGATGGGGATAAGATTGCCTGCCATGGTGGTGATGCCGACGGCCGCCATGCGCCACTGGAGGGGGGCATAGGCCTTGGCATGCTGGATGGCATGGCCGCATTCGTGGGCGGAGATGCCCAGGGCGGCGACCGATTGGCCATAGTAGTTTTCTTCCGAGAGCACCAGGCGGCGGTTCGTGGGGTCATAGTGATCCACGAGGTGTCCGGGCGAGGCATGAATGCTGACATCGCGAATGCCGTTGAGGTCAAGGATGCGCTGGGCGATTTCAGCCCCGGTGTAACCCGAGGAGGCCGGGACTTGTGAATAGCGCCTGTAGCTGGAGCTGACTTTCCACTGCGCGTACATGGCGAGCAGCATGGTTCCGAGGATCAGGAGGAGGGTCATAGGGGGGATTTCAGTTGGTAAGTTTACGCGCCCCGTCAGAAAGCGGAGGCGGGAGGAGTGTTGAGTGGAAAATCAGGCCCATTTTGGAGACCTGCCTTTTTTGCGCATCAGGTTGCCTGCATTGTTTATAGCTTGTCTCCTGGACACAGGATTTTGTAGTTTGGGAAAAAAGAAATGAACCCGAGCATCTGTCGAGCCCTCAGCACCCTCTGCTTCCAGGCGGGGATTCTGTCCATTCTTCTTTCGATCTGGATCTGGTGGTTTCTGAACGGCGACGAACCTGAACAACAGGCGCATGCTGAGCGGTTTGGCATTTTTGTCGGCCTGTGGGCGCCTACGTTGCTGATCTTGTCGAACCGGTTTGATCGTTATGCCGACAAGGCCAGGCCTGTTCCCGGTCTCCAGGACGACGCGCCAGGGGAAAAGTAGGCGCTGAATCATAGGGCCCGGTCGAGGAAGCGACGTTCCTCCTTCAAGAGCAGGGCGGAAGGAACTCTTTCGGCAATGGCAAAGGCTTCGCCAACGCGGCCGCTGAGGTTGAGCATCCCGGCGTGAACAGCACGCTGGCCGGCGCTCAGGGACTGCGGGTCGGTGATGGCTTCGAGGTGCTGTCTCATTTGATCCAGGTTGCCCATCCTGTAGGCGGAGAGAGCCCGGCACAGGCGCTCTTCATCCGCGCCTCGTCCGCTGGTGCTGGGGAGTGCATCAAGACGCTTCTGGATGGTCTCGATGGCCTGCCCGGTCACCAGGTGAACATAAATGAACTCGTGGAGATAACGCTGATTTTCCGGTCGCAGTTCGAGAAGGGTTGCGGCGGACTCCAGGAGTGCGTCGACATCCCGGGAATAGCGGGCCATTTCATGAAGCTTTTCAAGCATCGAGATACGGCTGCCGGGCTGGTTTTCGGCGAGGTCCTTGTAGAATTTGGCGGCGGCGTCCCAGATGCCGGCCTGCTCCGCCAGCGCGGCGCAGGCGTTGGCAAGCACGGCGTTCCTGCCCCGGCCGGTTGCCTCCCAGGCCGTCATGAGGTGCTGGCGGGCGCGGGTCGTTTCTTCATCGATCTTCCAGGTGGCCCTGGCCCTCCAATAGGCGATGTAGGCCTCTGAAACCGGCATGCCTGCAGGACGTGAGAGCATCTTTTCGATCTCCTGCCAACGGCCAAGCTGGGCGAGCGCCTGCAGGTAGGGTTCAATAATCTCCGCCGAGCGGGTGAAATAATCTCGCGGGTGCATTCCGACCAGGTGCTGGGGCATGCCCTGCTGGAGCAGCCAGAAGAGGGAGGGGGCAAGCTCTTCCACTTTGAGCTCGCGCATGCGTTCAATTTCTCCCAGCACGAGTTGCTCCTTCTTTTCCGGCGCTGTACGGATGAAGCCGGACAGAACCGCCAGGCGCACGGCATCCGTCTGCGCCGGGTGGCGGCTGACATGGTCCAGAAGCCGCTGGGCCTCGGAAGGCAGAAGGGCTGCGTTCGTGGCGAGGTATTCAATGGCCTGCAGAGCTGCGTCATCCTCTCCGGAGGCAAGCTCCCAAAGGGTTTTCCCGGCCTGTTCTTTGATTTCATCAAAAGGCTCCTTCTGATCAAGCTTGGCGAGCCGAAGGCGGCACATCCGATCATTCGGGTCCAGCTTGAGCGCGCGCCGGAGGGTCCTGTCGGCGAGCAGCGGATCCCCTCGCAGGCGGTGCATCTCGGCCTCGACCTCAAGGGCGGGCCTGGTTTCACGGGCTTCGGGAGGGAGCTTTGACAGCGCGTTCTCTGCAGAGGCTGCGTCCAGGAGCTGGACATGCAGTCTGGCCATTTGAATGCGGTCATCGTCGGTGAGCGCGTTTTCATCTTCCAGCGTCCGCAGGTAATGAAGCGTGGAGGGCGGCGGGCCATTGGTGGTGATGAGATAATCAGCGATCAATCGCAGAACCCGTGGATTGTCGCGCTTCCAGTACTCCGCCTTCAGGATGGAATGCTGGGCTTCCGTCCATTCCTTTTTTTCAAGGCTGGCCTCCGCCTTTTCGGCGTGGTGTTCCGCCATGAAGTTTCTAACGCCAGTCTTGAAGGGCTCCCAGAGCCACCAGCCGGCAATGCCGAGAAGCAGGCTGCTGGTGAGCAGCCATGTCACCCACGGTTTTCCGGGGCCGCCCGGGATCTCGACGGGTGCTGGTGAAGGAGGTGAACTCATGGTGCCGACAGGTCGAGGATCACCCGGAAGCCGATGTCAGGGCTGGTTTTATCAGCGGAGGTATGGCGGCGTGCCGAAGTGAGAAGTTTTTCACGGGCGGAAATCAGCCATGAACCACCCCGGACGACGCGCTCGCCGTTGGCGCCCGGCCATTCATCAGAGCACCATTCGGCCACATTGCCGCCCAAGCCCTGGATGCCCATTGAGTTGGGGGTTTCCGTCGACACGGGAGCGGTGTAGGAATAGTTGTCTGAGAAGCTGGGAATGTTGATCGCGTCCAAGTTGGTGCTCATCGGCGGTGGCGGAAACGAGCCTTCGGCAGACCAGGGGAAGTGTTGTTTGTCAGCGCCATCGCGTGCCGCCGGGGAGTCGCCGGGCTCATTTTTCAAGCCGGCCAGGAGGCTCCATTCCTGATCCGTGGGCAGGCGGTAGGAAGCGCCAGCTGGAATCAGCTTGCTGGAGCGTTCGCGGCCGGTCAGCCAGGTGCAGAAGTCCTTGGCGTCCTGCCAGGTCATGCCGGCGGCCGGGTGACCGCCGCCGAGCAGGAAGGTGGGCTTGTCATTCCAGGAGCGTTCACTGCTTTTCAGCCAGGTCTCATAATCTTGGACGCGCACCTCGGTCCTGCCCGCGAGAAGGCGTTCGTTTAGAGGCGCAAACGACATCCCGAGGGAGTTTTCAAAGGGCTTGCCTGGCACGACAGGCCTCAAGCTGGCAGGGTCCGGCAGTGACGTGCTCGTGTCTCCGGCGAGGAGTTTTTTCCGGAAGGCGTCGACCTCGGATTTTTCGACATCCCCCCCCATGACCTGCGCCCGGCGCTCGGCGCGGATGCGTTCGCGGCTGGACTCTGCATTTGCCAGCAAGGTGGCCGTGCGCTCACGATCCTCAAAGACGCAGCGGAAGCCGATGGTGGGCATGCGCAGATCCCCGGGCACCCTGTAAATGTAGCCGGAGCGAAGGCACTCCTGACGGAAGTAATTCCAGGCGCCGCCACGCAGCACGCCGTCCTGCTCCGCCCTGATTTCGCCATCCCAGCACCATTCCCAGACATTGCCGGCCAGGTCGTGAAGGCCTTCGGCGCTGGGCGAAAACTGGCCGACGGGTGAGGTGAAGGGGAAGCCGTCTTCGTAGCCGGGAATTTCGCCCTCGGCGAGGTTGCCGGCCTTGGGCGGGGGCGGCCAGCGTGTTCCCCAGGGAAAGGCCTGCTCATCCTGCACCTGTTCATCCACGGCCAGGTCCGGTTTGCGCGTCCGCAGCAGGCCGACGGCGGTATCCCATTCAAGCTGGGTCGGCAGCCGGTAGGCCTGGTTCGGCGAGATTTTTTTCTGGCTGCGTTCCTTGTCGGTCAGCCAGGCGCAGAACGACTTGGCGTCCTGCAGGGTGACTCCCACGACCGGATGATCCGGGCCCTGCTTGAAGTGCGGCTTGTAGCTCCACTCATAGCGGGAGTCGGCCAGGAAGGCCTGCCATTGGGCCACCGTGGTTTCATGCCGGGCAAACAGCACCGCCGTGTTTGGAATGACCACAAACTTTTCGTTCAGCACCGTGCTCAGATGCTCCTTCATCTCCGTGGCTTCCTGGGCGAAGGAGGCGATGGCGGGCAGGGTGAGGCTGAAAAGGGCACGAAGGAGGCGCATGGAGGTCGGAGGACAGGCATTCAACCGGCCAGGCCCCTCATGGTCAAGACAGCAAATGTTGTTCGGGCCGCGGCAGGCCGGTTTTCACTTGGTCTGCAGCACGAGCATCAGGGCGTCGAGCCGGAGCCGGGCCGAGCCGATGGCTTCGTCCAGTTCGGTGATCTGGCCGCGCAGGGCCTCGACCTCCTCAGGGCGGACATGGTCGTTGATCTGACGCAGGTCCTCCAGCCGGGTGATTTCAGCCTCAATCCGGGCCCTCATGGTGCTTTTGGCCTCTGCGACGATTTTCGCCATCTCGTCCTCGGCCATCTTGCGGGACGCCGTCATCATGGCCGGAAAGAGCTTTTTGCGGACCGGCGCCTTTTCCAGGAGACGCGTGGGGCTGGCCTTGTCGAGCTTCGCATGCAGATAGGCGACATCCTGTCGCAGGTCCTTGCCGGCGTGATCGACCACGATGCGGATCGGGGCGGGTGCCAGGAAACGATCGGCATGCAGCCTGGCTGGCGCCACGCACTCGATGACAAAGTGGGTTTCCAGGACCAGTCCTTCACTGCCGGACGCACGCCAGGCGGCGAAGCCTGAGTTGCCTTGTTCGCCACCGAGGAGAAGATCG
Source organism: uncultured Prosthecobacter sp. (assembly GCA_964642905.1). Classification (GTDB taxonomy): domain Bacteria; phylum Verrucomicrobiota; class Verrucomicrobiia; order Verrucomicrobiales; family Verrucomicrobiaceae; genus Prosthecobacter. The sequence goes on along the minus strand of CAZXPU010000014.1, from coordinate 20,499 downwards.
AGCGCTCCACGGACGATGGGATGGTCGATGGTCAGGAAGGAGACATTTTCGCGCGTGATGGCACGCTGGCGGTCAAAGGTGACGGTCAGGCCCTCCTCGGGCAGGGAGGGAAAGGCGTCCGTGATGAGGTCGCCGCGCTTGAAAACATAGCTGCGGTTTTCCATCTCCTCGATCTCCAGGCCGAAGTGGTCGGCCAGACGGATGAAGAATTCCTCGAACTCATCATCGGCATCCAGGCCTCGAATGGCCGAGATGACGCCCTCAGCCTGCTCGGGCTTGCAGGAGTTCAGCTCAAGAAGTCGGTCATGGCCCTTCTCCAGCTTTTTCACCACCCTGGCTTTGAAGGCCTGGGTCTCCTTGATGAAGGCTGCCAGGCCCTTTTCATGAAAGCCCTCCAGGAGGGGCTCGAGCGAAGTCTGGAGGCCCTGGGCGATTTCAGTGGCGCCATGAAGGTTCTTTTCAAAGGCGTTCAGGCCTTCGTCATACCAGCGGGCGAGGACTTCCTCGCCGGTGCCCTTGAGGAAGGGAACATGCACGTGGATGGTGCTGGTCTGACCGATGCGGTCAAGGCGGCCGATGCGCTGTTCCAGAAGCTCCGGATCCCCGGGCAGGTCAAAGAGCACGAGGTGGTGGGCGAACTGGAAGTTGCGGCCTTCGCTGCCGATCTCGGAACAAAGCAGGATGCGAGCGCCCTCCTCCTGCTCGGCGAAGAACGCAGCCTGACGGTCACGCTGCATGAGCGTGAGACCTTCATGGAAGAGCGCGGCGGTGACGTTGATCTCTCGCACGAGACGCTCATGAATTTCCTCGGCCAGCCTGCGGGTGCGGCAGATGAGAAGCACTTTTTGTTCGCCGAGGCTTTTCAGCAGGGCTGCCAGCCATTTCACCTTGGTCTCAAGGGCGTCTTCGCCTGCCGCCAGAGCGGCGAGGTGCGCCTTGCGTTCCGGAAACCCGCTCAGGGCGGCGCGGGTGTTGCGGAACATCACGCGGCCGGTGCCAAATTCATCCAGCAGAGCCGCGATGAGCTTCTCCCTCGCGCCTTCCTCGCCGGCTTTCAGTGCACTGGCGAGATCCTGCACATGCCCGGACTTGCGGGCAAAAAGCTTTTGATCCGCCACGGTGAGGTTCTTGCCGTTCAGCAGTCGGTCCACGGCGCTGGCGACCTCTTCATAATGACGGGTCTCCTCAAGAAACTGGGCCAGGTCGGCATAGCGGCTGGCGTCAAGCAGGCGCAGGCGCGCGAAATGTCCCTCGGGGCCGAGCTGCTGGGGGGTGGCCGTCAGCAGGAGCAGGCCGGGGATTTTCGCAGTCAGCGTCTCCACCAGCGTGTAGGCGGGACTGGCTGCCTCGGGGCTCCATTCGAGATGATGGGCTTCATCGACAATGAGGAGGTCCCACCCGGCCTTTTCCACCTGGGCGGCTCGCGTGTCGGACTTGGCGAGAAAGGAGGTGCTGCAGATGACAAGCTGGCTTTCCAGGAAGGGGTTGGCATTCTCCTCCTCGGTTTCGATCTCGTCACAACGAGTCTCGTCAAAGATGGAGAAGCGCAGATTGAAGCGACGGTACAGTTCGACGAACCACTGATGCACCAGGGCGTCGGGAACCAGGATGAGGACTCGTTCGGCGCGTCCCGTGAGGTGCAGCCGGTGAAGGATCAGGCCTGCCTCGATGGTCTTGCCAAGGCCCACCTCGTCGGCGAGCAGCACGCGGGGAACGAGTCGTCCGCCCACTTCACTGGCGATGTACATCTGGTGAGGAAGCAGGTCCACACGGCCGCCGCAGAAGCCGCGCAGGGGGCTTTGACGGATGGCGGCGCGGCGTTGCAGGGCCTCGACGCGCAGGTCAAAGGTGTCGAGGTCATCCACCTGGCTGGCCATGAGGCGGTCCTGGGGCTTGCTGAAACTGATGGTGTCGGCGAGCTCCGCCTCGCTGATCTCGGCGGCATCGGCGCCGAGGTAGAAGATCATGCCGTTGCGCTCGTCGATGCCTTCCACCTCGACCTGCCTGCCTTCATGGGTCTTGATGGTGTCGCCGGGCTGAAACCTGACCCGGCGCAGCGGTGCGCCGGTGAGCGAGTACTGACGCATTTCACCGGCGGCCGGGAAGAAGAGTTCGATACGGCCATACTGGGCTTTCATCACCACGCCGAGACCGAGTTCGGGCTCGTTGTTGCTGACCCAGCGTTGTCCAGGAAGAGGTTGTTCCATTGTCTTTGAAAAAGGGGGGCGCGATGGTAGGGGCGCAAGTCCTGTCTGCAAGCGGGATTCAGAAGAGATCAAGGCAGGTTCAGCCGGGCGCAAATCCGGTCCTGCACTCCTTGTCCGGCCCGTGCTCCGCGTGGATTGTCGCTAGGTGTTTTGCGAGTGGTCCGGAGCCGGCTTCCGTGAAAATTTTACGACCCTTGAGGCGTGTTGGGTGGCCCCGGGATAAAGCTTGGGGAACGATGCGGGCTTGCCGCCTGTCACGCCGGGGATTGTGCCTGGAAGACCGCGTCATCCAGGGTGCGTTTCAAGATGTCGAGATCCTCCTTGTCCCTGAGCTTGTCGCCTTTGACGGACTGGATGTAGATGGCGTCGATCGCCACGCCTTTTTCAGTGCAGATGCGGGCGTGGGTGACGCTGTGTCCGAGCTTGCCGATCGCCATGAAGAGGTCGTAGAGGAGGCCGAGTCTGTCGACCAGCTGAAGCTCCGCGACGGTGTGGTCGGGCGAGATGTCGTTGTTGATGAAGATGCGCTGGGGGATTTCCTCCATGACCTCGTCAAAGCCGGGGATGGCCTTGCGCACGGCGGCGATGGCGGGTGCGAAGTCGAACTTGTGCTGAATGAAGGCGTCGCGCACGGCCTGCTCCACCCGCTGCCTTGCGCTCTTGTTGGTGACGGCGGCGAAGTTGGTGTTGCAGACCCGGAAGATGTCGAGAACGAGGTTGTCCCCCCGCTGGTAGAGGTCGGCGCTGAGAATGTTGATGCTCTGGGCGGCAAGCGCTCCGGAGATCCTGGCCAGCAGCAGATGGCGGTCCCAGCAGACCACGGTGAGTTCGCTGTAGCCCTGTTCGGGGTGGTCCTCCCAGGTCATGACGGGCATGAGCCCGGCGGCGGCATCCTCCTGGGTGAGCTGAATGAAGAACTGACGGAACTGGCGGATGTGCGCGGCGATGACGGCGGGCTCGCGGAAGTTGAAGTAATTCCGCGGCATGTGCTGGAAGTGCGCGCTGATCTCCAGGCTGTAGTCCGCGTCGAGCTCCTTCTCGACGGCCTTGCGCAGCTCGTCCAGAGGGACGGAGACACGCCTCATGAAGTCGGCGGGCGCGTCGAGGTAGGCGACGACGCTGTGATAGAGTTGCAGGATGGATGCCTCCTTGTAGCCGGACCAGCTGGCCTCGCTGGTGCCCCTGGAGTCGGCGTAGGTCATGACCAGGAGGGTGTCGAGGTACTCCTTGGTCTTCACCAGGGAGGCGACCTCACCGATGACCTGGGTGTCCTCCAGGTTGGAGGTGGTGGCCGTGCGGTACATCAGCAGATGGTTGTCGACGAGGAAGAGCAGCAGCTTGCGACGCTCGCCCTTGATCTGAAGCCTGCGGCTGACGGCGTCGGCAAGCACGGTGCTTTCGGCGTCATGGGCCTTGGCGTTGGACGCGCGGCCGGAGTCATGCAGCAGCAGCGCCAGGCAGAGGATCTCGGGCTGGTGCAGGTCGTGAAACAGCTTTTGGTACAACGAAGGCCGTGACTGGGCGCCCGTGTCGCTGAGCTCGTCGAGGATGTCGATGGTGCGCAGGGTGTGCTCGTCGGCGGTGTAGCGATGGAAGAACTCGTGCTGGACGAGGTTGGTCATGGCGCCGAACTCGGGCATGTAGCGGCCGAGGAAGCCGACGCGGTGCATCTGGCGCAGCACGCGTGCGACATCGCCCTTCTGGGAGAGGATGGCGAGGAAGGTTTCGCGGACGCTCTTGTTGTAGCGGTAGCTGACGTTGACGAGGCGGAAGCTGGCCTGCATGAGCTGGAAGAGCTCTGGGCTCATGCGCAGGTGGCGTTTCTGGGTGTGCAGGAAGGTCCGCATCAACCGCTCGGGCTCGGCCTTGTAGATGTCCTTGTCCTCGGGGAAGAGGCGTTCGCTGCGGATGATGAAGCCGTCGAGCTTCTCGGTGCGCTTCTGGGCGGCCTTGCGGCGTGCCATGAAGCTGAGCAGGCCGCGCTTGGTCTCCTGGCTCTCCTGCTGCGCCAGATTGAGGCTGTCCATGACCTCGCTGCTGCGCTGAAGGATGTCGCGCGTGGCGGTGTAGTAGTCGCGCATGAAGGCCTCGATCCGGCGCAGGATGCGCTTGTGGCGGTAGCCGAGGTTGGTGGCGACCTGGCCCTGGAGGCGCAGCGTCAGGACGTCGCTGGCGCGGCGTTCCGTGTAATGCATCTCGTTGCGGGTGCGCAGGATGAAGTCGTAGGCGGCGGACAGCTCGCGCCAGGCCAGGGGGGACATGTGCCCCTTCTGCACAAGATCCCTTGGGTTGAGCGTGCGCATCTTCGCGTAGGTCATCCAGATCAGGTTCTGGTAGTCGCGCAGCCCGCCGCAGCCATTTTTGATGTTAGGCTCCTGGACGCAGTGGGTGCCCCCGTTCTTGGCGTGTCTTGACGCCAGGTCGTCGAGTCGCTGCTTCAGGAAGCCGGCCTCACGTCCGTCCATGCACTCCTTGTCAAAGCGCTGGCGGAACTCACTGAAGGCGGTCTCGTCGCCGCAGAGCAGACGCGCCTCCATGAGGGCCGTCTTGGTCAGCATGTCCTCGTTGGCGAGTTCGATGCAGCCTCCGACGCTGCGGGTGGCGCGGCCGACCTTGAACTTCAGGTCGTAGTAGAAAAGCAGGAAATCCGCGATCAGCCGGGCGGTGTCGGGCGGCACCTGGGCGCCGTTGCCGGCGAGCATGAAGGTGAAGTCGACGTCGCTGTGCGGACTCATCAGCCGCCTGCCGTAACCGCCATGGGCGACGACGCTGACGGCGGCTGTTTTGGCACGCGTTTCCGCCGGCAGTGCGGCGATGGATTCCGTCCAGAGCTGCCGTGCCAGGCAGTCCATCACGTCAGAGCGCATCCTGCAGACCTCCGCTCCGCCCAAGCCGGCTCGATGCCGCTGCTTGATGCGTGTTTCCTTGAGCTTCAGGAAACGTCTGGCAAGCTTGAGCGTCTCTGAGCGGCTGCGCGGCAGGGACTTGTCATCGCCGAAAACTTTCAGGCGGATGGCTTCGAGGTGCCTTTGGTATTCACGTTCAGTCATGCCGGGCGTGTTGTCTCGGATCAGAAGGTGATGAGGGAGTGGACCGGGGCGCCGCTTGCGAGCTTGTGCCTGCCCTCGAGGAAGGCGAGTTCGATGAAGAAGGTCGAGCCGAGGAGCCTGGCGCCAGACTGCCTGATTAGCTCAAGGGCCGCGCCTGCGGTTCCTCCGGTTGCCAGGAGGTCATCGGCCAGCAGCACGGTGTCGTCCGGGGTGAGCGCGTCCAGATGCATCTCGATGCTGTTGCTTCCGTACTCCAGGCTGTAGTCGAGTCCGCGTGTGCGCCAGGGCAGCTTGCCTTTTTTACGCACGGGCACAAAGCCGGCGCCAAGCTTCTGGGCGATCATTGAGCCGAAAATGAAGCCACGTGCGTCAATGCCGACGACCTTGTCGACCTTCTGGCCGGCGAAGGGCTCGATCATGCCGTCGATGGCGAGCTGCATCAGGCGTGCGTCGGCAAGAACGGGGGTGATGTCCTTGAAGAGAATGCCCGGCTTCGGGAAGTCAGGAACGTCACGGATGGCGGATCGGAGATGGTCGATGGAGGCGGAAAGCATGACGCGGCAGTCTTGGAGGACTGCCGCGCCGATGCAAGGAAGGGTTGGAGGGTTTTTCGCCGGTCAAGATCACCGGCCGAAGGAGAAGAACCAGCTGACGCCGCTGCGTGAGGAATGGCCGTGGTGGTGGGAGCCGTGATGGCCGTAGGAGGGGGGAGGGCAGAAGGGGCGCGGGCTGCAGATGCTGCAGCCGCAGGACTGACGCTGGGTCACCCAGCGGCCCAGGGGCCTGCCGCAGTGGTCACGACCGTAGATGACATAGGTGGCATAAACCGGACGTCCGCAGGGCAGGTAGCTGACGATGCGGCTTTGGCTGTTGCAGTGGTCCCAGGCCTGGGACTCCGAGGGGGCGGCAAAACCGAGGGTGATGGCTGCGGTGGCGAGGGCGAGGATGGTTTTCATGATGTTGAACTTGGTGTTCGCGGGCATCTGACGAGCGCCGTAAATCCTTATTCAGCATCGCGGAAAAAATTTATTCGGGGATCGCATCACCCCGTTTCACCGTGGTGCCCTCCCACACGGCCTCGTCCGTTTTTTTGTCATAGGTCAGCACCCGGCTGGCGCTGCCCGGAGCCGGCGGCACGTCCGTGGCGGGCAGCCATTTCTGAAGTTCGGCGATGATGGCGGCGTTGCCGGGCTTCGATGCCACGTTGGTCCACTCGTTGGGATCATTGACCATGTCATAAAGCTCCTCGCTGCCGTCGGCATAGCGGATGTAGCGCCACTTCTCGCTGCGCACGGCGTGGTTGCCCTGGTTGTGGCTGGTCACGGCGGGGCGTTCACGACGGGTGCCTGCATTCTTGAGCTGGGGCACCAGACTGAGGCCTTCCAGATCATCGCGCCTTGGCAGTGCGGCGAGGTCGGCCAGGGTGGGGTAGATGTCGAGCAGCTCCGCCGGTTGTCCGCATCGCTGTCCAGGCGTGACTCCGGGTCCGGCGAACAGCAGCGGCACCTTGGTTCCGCGGTCCCAGAGGGTGTTTTTGCCGGTGATTTCCTTCTCCCCGAGGTGCCAGCCGTGATCACCCCAGACGACAATGATGGTGTCGTCGCGATGTCCCGATTCGTCGAGAGCGGTCAGCAGCCTGCCGATCTGCGCGTCGGTGAAGCTCGTGCAGGCGAGGTAGCTGCGCACAAGGTTGCGCCATTGGTTGGACTCCTTGAGAAACTTCAACCGGGGCTCGGGCAGCATCCAATGAAGGTACCAGGAAAACCTGGGGGTGTCCGCACGGTCGTTCTCCAGCACCTTCGGCAGCACGCTGTCATCATCGGGATAAAGGTCGAACCACTTTTGCGTGGCATAACAAGGAACGTGGGGGAGGAAGAAGCCGGCGGCGATGAAGAAGGGCCTGTCCTTGGGGGCTTTCTTGATCTGTTCGGCGGTCCAAGTGGCGACCTGGTAGTCGCCCTTCTGGGTGTCGTCGTTGTCGAGGGGCCACACTCCCCAGTCCATGGCCGGGTTGTTGCCCATCGGAGTGTCGCCGATCAGCTTTTTCGGCGGCTTGGTTCCGACGCCGCCGAAGGGGGCGGTGACCATGAACTCAGGTTTGCCGACGGCGCCTGCTTTGGCGCCCTTGCCCTTTCCTTTCCCTCCGCCTCCGCCGCCGGTGCCGCCGTGGTAGATCTTGCCGGTGGCGGCGGTGAGGTAGCCGTTGTTTTCAAAGTGCTGCGGCAGCGTCACTCGGTCCTTCCACTTGGGCAGGGTGCGGAACCATGGGGAGAGGCCGTAGATGCCCGTGGTGGTGGGGCGCAGGCCGAGCAGCAGGCTGGTGCGCGAGGGATTGCACAAGGCCATGTTGCAATGGGCGTTGGTGAAGGTTGTTCCGCGTGCCGCCAGCTTGTCCAGGTTGGGCGTCTTCGCCATCGGGTGGCCGCCGAGATGGCCGATCCAGTCGTTCTGGTCGTCGATTGCGATGAAGAGCACGTTCGGACGGTCCGCCGCCGTCATGAGGATGGGGGCGGCGAGAAGGGTGCACAGCAGCGCGATGCGTGGCAGGGGGTGGAGCGGAAGTTTCATGCGAACGCCAGCAAACGAAACGGCAGGGCGAATCATTCCACTTTTGCGCGTCCGTTCCGGCCAAGAACATGAATGCAGGCGTCTTTGTCCGCCCGCGAGAGAATGGAGCCCGCCATGGTGTCCTGCAGGAGGTGAGTCCTGAGCATGGCCAGCGCGTAGCGTTCATAGGTTGCGCGCCTTGCAGGATCGGTCCGGCCGCAGGCCAGCTCGGCCATGCGGCTGGTGGGATTTTCTGGGTCGCAGTGGGTGGAGCCCCTGATGCTCAGGGCCAGGAGGTTCGTGGCCCCGCCGCCGGTCCATCGTCGCGCATTGCCCTGGCGGTTCCAGGCGGCAGGTTCGGCCAGCAGCATGAGCGCGGGTGTCTGGAGGGACTTCACCACGCCGAGGCCCATGTCCATGAAATCGACGGGATCGAGGCCTATCCAACAATGGATCTTGTCCGACCCGGCTGTCGCCAGCAGCGTGGCAAAGCCTCCGGCCGAATGGCCGACCAGCCCGGTTCTGCCCGAGGGTTCAGGGCCGGGCGTCAGGCTGCCGGGACGCTGGAGATGCGCGGCCAGTTCGGCGATCGCGCGTGCATTGCGGGCGTGGTTGGCAAAGGAGGGCAGGTTTGGCACGGCGGCGATCATGCCGTTTTCGGCGATCCGGACGCCCCAGCCCGACATGACGCGGCGGTGCCGGGTGAAGCCGTGCGCGACAATCACGACGGGAGCCTTCGCGGCCGAGGCCGGCAGAAAGAGGTCCACGGGAACCCTTTCGCCTTGCAGCATGATTGGTTCGGTGCGGCGAATGACGCCCGGCGGCGCCTGCATCGGCGGAACGCGGTTCAGGCAGCCGGCGCCCAGCAGCAGAGCGGTCATCAAAAGGGCCACGAGCTGCAGCCTGCGCAGGAATTTCTTCACGGAATGCTAGAGGTTCTTGTTTTTGCCCGCCTTGCCCTTTTTGCCGGTCTTTCCGGATTTGCGGGGCATGTCCTTCGCAGCAGCCTTGAATGTGGCATCGAGCTCCGCCGGTCTTGCGTCCTGATAACGGTCCAGGCAGGCCTGAAGCCTGCTCCTGGCATTGGCCGCTTTTTCCGTGAGCGGTTCCTGCAGGGCGGCTTTTTCCAGGGGGTCAGCGTTCAGGTCGAAGAAGCTGCGGTCGCGATAGAGCTTGTAGCGCTGGTCGAAGGCGTATTCACGGACGGTCATGTCCGGTCCCTGGCGAGGCGAATACCAGGCGTAGATGGAATCTCGCGGAGTTCCTGGCTCACCGCGAATCTGCGGCAGGAAGCTGACGCCGTCCACGGAGTCCGGAAGCGGCGCGCCGGTGGCGGCGCAGAGAGTGGGGAGGACATCGGCGCAGGAGACCAGGTCGCTGCAAACCCGGCTCTTTTTGATCACCGCTGGCCAGCTGACGATGAGCGGCACATGATGTCCGTTGTTCGTGGTGTGCCCCTTGCCTCCCTGGTAATCCCTGCCTTGAAAACGACTGGTGATGCTGCTGTGCGTGCCGTTGTCACCCGTGAAGATGAGCAGGGTGTTTTCGCGAACGCCAAGCTGCTTGAGATGATTGTCGAGCCGGCCGATCATCTTGTCCATGTAGCACACCATGTCCGCGAAGTGGGCGGTCTTGCGGTGGATGTTCTCGCCCCTTGCCTTCGCATCCCAGTCCGGGCTGTCCGGCGTGGGCTGGAAAGGGTCATGGGGCAGGATCATCGGGTAATACAGGAAAAACGGCGCGTCCTTGTGTCGGGTGACGAAGTCGAGTGCGAAGTCGTTGATGAGCTTCGGGCCGTAGGCGCCCTCCGGGTAGTCCTTCTCAACGCCGTTGAGCTCGAGTCCGGCGTTGGCATAGCGGGGCGGACGGCGTGTGTGCTGCCAGAGCAGGGCTTCCTGGAAGCCAAAGTGGCGGGGTGCGTCCGTTTCGCGGCCGAGCTGCCATTTGCCGCAGATGCCGGTCGTATAGCCCGTCTTTTGAAGCAGGTGACCGAACGTGGTCTCGCTGCGAACCAGGGTGCCGAAATTCAGGTAGTTGCGCACGTTGTAGCGACCCGTCATCAGTTGCACGCGGGTTGGCGTGCAAAGCGGCTGCGAGTGGCAGTGCTCGAAACGCACGCCTTCGGCGGCCAGCCTGTCGAGGTTCGGAGTCTGATAGGATTCGCCGCCGTTGGAGGCGACGCATTCATAACCGAAATCGTCGGCCATGATGAGAATCACATTCGGCTGGCCGGTCGCAAGGAGGGGCAGGGCCAGCAGGGCTGACAGCAGCGGGAAAAGTCGCATGAGTCGGGGAGGATGGAGTAGGCGATCGCGGCGGAACCGCATTCATGGACAGGCAACGAAGCAAGGTACGCCATCTTCCGGGATTCCTGGATGAACCGGGGCCGGCGATGTCACCAGAGAATGTCGACCAGCACGGCAGCGATCATCGCCAGACTGAGCCCGAGTCTGACCGCGAGTCCGACGCCGGTGCCAAGCAGGGTGCCCCAGGTGCTTTTCACCGCAGGCGCCATGCGCTTTTTGGCGAAGATGAGCTCAAACGCCAGCCCGCCGAGCAGTGGGCCGAGCACAAAGCCAAGCGGGGCAAAAAAAAGGCCAATGAGCCCGCCGGCAAAGACGCCCAGGATACCCCATCGGCTGGCACCAAACCAGCGTGCGCCCATGGCTCCGGCGGCCATGTCCACGAAGTAGGAGGCCACCAGCAGCAGGGCGAGCAGGATCATGCCAGCCCAGCTCATGCCCTGGGAGGGCAGGAGCACCGTGTGCAGGATGCCAGCCAGGAAGATCAGGAAGGGGCCGGGCAGCAGCGGCAGAACCGATCCCAGCAGGCCGGTGAGCAGCAGGCAGGAGGTCAGCAGCCAGACTCCCAGCACCTGCCAGGGCAGGGCCGTGATCATCTGCGTGAACCATTCCCAGGAATCTTGAAGCCATTCCATCATGCCGAAGTCCTAACCCGCACACAGCGGCAGCGCCAGCACCGGCCCATGATTTCTCCAGCCACGATTGAGGATGCAAGCTGAAAGCCCTAACCATCATCCTGACAGTGACCGGATGACGGCAAGCTCAGGTTTCCGCCAGCAGCGCTTCAAGATCGAGCGGGTCCGTGGTCATCGTGAGCTGACCCGTCTGATCACGGGGCCATTGGGCGGGATCGCGGTCGGTGTAAAGTTCAAGACCGTTGCCGTCCGGATCCTGAAGGTAGAGGGCCTCGCTGACGCCGTGGTCGGCGGCGCCGTCGAGAGGGATTTGATGTTCGATCAGCCGGCGCAGGGCATCGGCGAGAGATCTTCGGTCCGGGTAAAGGAGGGCGACATGATAAAGGCCTGTGGAACCGCGTTGAGGAGGCCTGCCGCCCCGGCTTTCCCAGGTGTTGAGGCCGATGTGATGATGATAGCCACCGGCGGAGATGAACGCCGCACCAGGGCCGTAGCGCTGGGTGAGCTGGAAGCCGAGCACGCCGCAGTAAAATGCCAGTGAGCGTTCCAGATCGGCCACCTTCAGATGAACGTGGCCGATGCGAACTCCGGGATGAATCGGCGTGCTCATGACATCGCGGGATAATCCGTGTAGCCCCTGGGTCCAGGCGTGTAGAAGGTCGCCGGGTCGGCGTCGTTCAAGGCAGCTTGGGCGGCGAAGCGTGCGGGCAGGTCGGGATTGGCGAGAAAGGGCACGCCGAAGGCGGCTGCATCGATCTTGCCGTCGGCAACGGCCTGCGTGGCCTCGTCGGCGCTGTAGCCCATGTTGCCGATGAGCACGCCTTTGAACTCTTCGCGAGCTGGCGTGAGGACATCACCCTGCTGCGCCTGGAAGAAGTCGGCTCGCATCACATGCAGGTAGGCGATGCCTCGGGTTTCACACTGACGGGCGATGTGGCGGGTGAGCGCGACGGGGTCGCTGTCGACCATGCTGTTGTAGCTGTTGAGCGGCGAGATGCGCAGACCCACACGGTCCGCGCCCCAGACGCCGATGACGGCATCGAGCACCTCAAGCATGAGCCGGGCGCGGTTTTCCAGAGGGCCTCCATAGGGGCCGCCGCGCTTGTTGGAGCCGTCGCGCAGGAATTCGTCGAGCAGGTAGCCGTTGGCCCCATGAACCTCCACGCCGTCAAAGCCGGCCTTGAGGGCGTTTTCGGCGGCCTTTTGAAAACCGGCGACGATGCCCGGGATCTCGTCATCGCGCAGTTCGCGGGGAGTGACATAGGGCTTTTTGCCTTCAGGCGTGTGGACTTCATCCCCGGTGATCGGAAGGGCGCTTGGCGCCACCGGCTGGGCTCCGTTGTTGAGCAGAGGATGGCAGGCCCGGCCGCCGTGCCAGAGCTGAAGGACGATCCGTCCGCCCTTGGCATGAACCGCGTCGGTGACGGTCTTCCAGCCCTGCACCTGGGCGTCGGAATAGATGCCAGGCTCCCTCCAGAAGGCCGAGTTACCCTCCATGACCATGGTGGCCTCGGCGATGAGCAGCCCGGCCCCGGCACGCTGGGCGTAGTATTCGGCCATGACAGGCGTGGGATTGTGATCCGCGTCTGCCCGGCAGCGCGTGAGCGGGGCCATCAGGATGCGGTTGGGAAGGTGAAGCGAACCTGCGGCGAGAGGAGAAAAAAGGGACATGAGCTGAAGAATGAGGGGAGGTTAGTTGCCGGCCAGGAAGGCTTTGACGAGGGATTTACGGCTGGCGAGCAGGACCAGGGACAGGATGCCGAGCAGGGCTGGCATTTCATAGCCGCCTTTGACCAGGAAGAAGTGATACATGCCGATGTTGACGATGACCGGTCCGAGCAGGAGGAGGCCCAGGTTGGTGAAGCGGCCGGAGAGAAGCAGCAGGCCTCCCAGGACTTCGAGCACCTTCACCACGGTCAGGAAACCGGTTCCGTAGATGGCGAACATGAAATCCTTGGCGGGGCCTTCCGGCGGCGGGGGAATGGGGATGAAGTGAAGCCACATGTTCAGTCCGAAGACGACAAAGATGAGGCCGAGGAGGAGGCGTGCGAGGGTGGGGATGTGTCTCATGACGTGCGGGTTTGCTTTGGGTTTGGGGTGATGGTTAGGCAGGAAAGAATCAGGCAAGGTCGAAGAGCAGGGCTTCGGCATCTTCGGTGGCGGTGACCGTCAGCGTGCCGCTGTCCTCCGTGCTCAGGGCGTCGCCCGACTCAAGCCGGGTGCCGTTCACTGACACGACACCCTTGATGAGCTGGAACCAGGCTCCGCGGCCGGCGGCGACCTCATGGGTGATGCTGTTTCCCGCCGTGATCCGCACGCGGTAGATGTCGGCGTCCTGGTGAATGGTCGCGCTGCCTTCTCTGCCGTCGGGGGAGATGACGAGCACCTTGGGGTCGGCCTCCCGGGCAGGATCGGGGTGCCATTCGGTATAACTGGGAGTGAGACCACGCTGGCGGGGCCGGATCCAGATCTGCAGCAGGGAGGCGTCCTCGGTGCGGGAGGGGTTGAACTCGCTGTGGGTGACGCCGCGTCCGGCGCTCATGAGCTGGATCTGGCCGGGTTCGAGCACGCGGCCGTTGCCCATGCTGTCGCGGTGCTGGAGGGCGCCGCGGAGAATGTAGCTGAAGATCTCCATGTCAGCGTGGGGGTGGGTGGGGAAGCCGGCACCAGGAGCGATGACATCCTGGTTGATCACCCGAAGGCTGCGGAAGCCCATGTGGGCGGGATCATAATAGTCGGCGAACGAGAAGGTGTGGAAGCTGTCGAGCCAGCCGTGATTGGCATGGCCGCGTTCCAGGGAGGGGCGAAGATTGATTTTCATGACAGCACCATGCTGCAGCGGAGACCCGCCCGCCGCCAATGCACGTCTGTTTGCCTCAGGCTGCGCGCCGGGTATGCTCAAACCACCTTTTTCATGGAACTTCGACTGCTCCGCTCCTTCATCGCCGCCGCCGAGGATGGCAACATCAGCAGGGCGGCGTCGCGTCTGAGCATGACCCAACCTGCGCTCAGCCGTCAGATCAAGGCCCTGGAGGATGAGCTTGGCGTGTCCCTCCTGGAAAGGGCGGCGCACTCCTTTTCACTCACGACCGCCGGAGAGCTGCTGCTGCGTGAGGGCAGGGGATTGGTGGAGCGTGCGGAGCTGCTGGAGCAAAGGGTCCGGGCTGCGGCCAAGGCGCAGATGATTCGTGTGGGCTATTCACCTTCGCTCACTGCGGGGATCCTGGCACCGGCGATCGAGGCCTTCTCGCAGATGCATCCCCGGGCCCGGGTGGAGCTGTCTGACCTCAACAGCCTGGAGATGGTGGAGGGGCTGCAAAAAGGGGCTCTGGACGTGATTGTCACCGTGCCACCTTCCAAGGAGGTGACTGAGATCACCTGGACGCCCGTGCAGCAGCAGTCCTGGCGTGTGGCGGTGCCGCGTCAGCATGCGCTCATGTCCAAAGCCGCGCTGACACCCCAGGATCTGGACGGCCAGCGGCTGGTGATCTACAACCAGCGCGAGTACCCGGATTACTGGAGCCTGCTGGCCGGCTGGTTCAAGAGCCAGGGGATCAATGCCCGCATTGCCAGTGAGTGTGACGGAATCACCAGCCTGATCAGCGCCGTGGAGGCCGGGCTTGGCGTTGCGCTGGTGGTGGAGCGCACTGCCTGTCTCATCCCTGAACGCATCCTGCTGAAAGTCCTGAACCCCCAGCCGCAGCCTGTCTGCATCGCCGCAGGAATGCTGGAAAAGCAGCGTCGGGACAAGGTGCTGGCTGTTTTTGTCGAGGAACTGAAGCGTGCGGGCGAAGCCATTCAGCCGCCCCAGTGATGCAAGACTCAGGACTTCAAACCTTTATCGCAGGGGCATCCTGATGATGATGGAAGGGCGGGGAGGGCAGGCGGGTGGCATCGGATGACAGGCCCTCCATCCGGGCATGGTGATGCCGACGCCGTAGCCAAAAGCTTGTCCATAACCGTAACCATAGCCGTAACCGAAAGCCGGCCAGCCAAAGGGAAGCTGGCGGGCGCGTTCATAGATGCGCAGGTCCTGTCCTGGGTCATGGACCGCGCCAAGGGCGGGAAGCACCGGCACCAGGGAAGGAGCTAACGCGGCCTGTGACGCCTCCTTGCGAGCGAGTGCGCGCGCCTGCGCCTCCTGTCCCAGGATCTGAAGGCGGGCGCGAGCCGCAGCCTCGGCGAGCTCCCTGAACCGGGCCTCCTCGACCGCAGCACGAGCCTTTCTGGCCTCTTCGCGTTTTTCCGCCAGTTCCTTCTGCTCCTGACGGTGGGCTGCGGCCTTTTCAGGATCATAGCCCAGGCGGCCGCGCCATTCGGGGGAAAGGTCGGAGTACAGCACCCTGGCGGCCCCCAAGGCGTGGCGGAAGGAGACGCCGTCAGGATGCACGCGCACGATTTCACATTGCCGGAAGGTTCGTCCCTGCAGCGTCGTGATTTCCGGGATCGTGTCAGCGCCGGACAGCCGGGCCGGAGCGGAGGAGGTGAGCCAGGCCGCGGCAAGCAGGGGCGCGAACAAACTTTTCATACAAGGCATGAGAGGGTGCGGCCGGGATGCCTGTTGAATCATGCCACGGGCGAGCCCTCCCTGTCGAGGCCTTTGCGGGCGGTTGTCAGGTTTTTAGTTCGGCCGCGCCGCCCTGGCGCCGGTCTTCCTGGCGCCCTGGCGTCTGGAGAGAAAGTCAAAAAGGGCCCTTTCCAGGGGGGTGTCGGTAGGAGTCCAAAGGTATTCGATGCCCTGCCGTTCACAGGCGGATTTCACCTGGTTCCGATGATCTGTCAGGCGTGCAAGGTAGGCCTCACGGGCGGAGGCGGGGTCGATGAACCGTTCTGCCCCGGATTCCGCATCCAGGAAGTGCACGCCTTTCTCGAAGGGGAAGTCGATCTCGGCCCTGTCCATGACATGAAAGAGTACCACCTCATGGCCCATCGCGCCAAGAAGGCCCAGCTGCTGTTCCAGCTTTTCCAGGGGGGCTAGCAGGTCGGAGATGATGCAGATCATGCCGCGCCTGCGCAGCAGGTCGGCCAGCTGGCGCACGCTGAGGTCGAGGGCGGTGACGCCGGGCGGCGCGGGCTTTTCCAGCTCGTGCATGAGACGGCGGAGGTGGCCTGGGCGGTTGCGCGGGGGGATGTGCTCCTGCAGGCCCTGGCCGAAGGTGGTGACACCGACGGCATCACCCTGCTGCATGAGGAACATCGCGAGCGTGGCGGCGAGGGTGGCCGCATAGCCGGCCTTGGTCATGGGGCCGCCGAACTCCATTGATCGGCTGTGGTCCAGGACGAGCTGGAAGCGCAGGTTGGTTTCGTCCTCGAATTTCTTGATGAAGCAGCGGTCGCTGCGCGCCATGACCTTCCAGTCCATGTAGCGCGGGTCGTCGCCCTGAACATAGGCTCGGTATTCCGAGAACTCGACCGAGAAGCCGTGATAGGGGCTGCGGTGCATGCCCCTCCAGAGGCCCTCCACGACGCTTTTGGCCCGCAGTTCGAGCGAACGAATGCGGGCAAGGGCGGCGAGGTCTAGGGAGACGGGCATTCCTGGAAGTCTGGTATCGGTTTGAGACAGCTCTTTCTAGCAGGGTTTCGGCCATCAGGACCTTGGTGAAGCGCCGCCGAGGAGCTGGTCGAGGTACGCGAGCATGCGTGGCAGATGGAAGGGGCCCTTGAACAGGCTGCCCTTGGCGGTTTGGGACGGGGTGCCGTCCCGGTGCAGCCAGCCGAACCACTCTCCATGTGCTGGATCGGGAAAGTGGCGGAAGCTCCAGTCATGAACCCGCGCGTGCATCTCGGCATACCTGGGATCCTGAGTGGACTCATAAGCCAGTGCGGTGGCGATGACGGCTTCGCAGTGAGGCCACCAGAATTTCATGTCCTGCCAGTACTCCAGGACGGGATGCTGATTCAGGTCGCGATAGTAGAAGATGCCGCCGCATTCCTCGTCCCAGCCCCGCTCCCACATGGCGTCGAGGATCTGCAGGCCGAGCTTCTGATAGCTTTTTTCTCCGCGCAGGCGGGCTTCGTGGAGGATGAACCAGGCGCATTCGATGGCATGGCCGGGGTTGAGCAGCCGGCCTTCGGCGTGGTCAATGATGCTGCCGTCGGGAGCGACGGTCTCCATGAGGACGTTGAGGTCCGGCTTCCAGAAATGACGGCCGATTTCAAAGATGAAACGGTCGATCCACTCGGTGGCCGTGCGGCCGTTGACGACGACATGGCCGAGATTGGCACGCAGTTCCTGGGCGGTGACGATGCCGATCATCAGGGGCGCCAGCCCCATCATCGGGCGTGTCTCGGTGTTGACCTTCGGGGTCATCAGGCCGGGTTCGAAGGAGTGTCTGAGGTAGAAGGAAAAGTCAGCCAGCGCGGCTTCCCGATACCTTTCATCACCGGTGGCCCGGGCATAGGCCGCGTGGGCGATGGCGGCGAAGGCCTCGCTGTAGACATAACGACGCATGCGCAGGGGACGTCCGTCGCGTGTGACGGTGTAGAAGAGCTTTCCATCCGTGGCATAACCATGTTTGTCGAGGAAGTCGATGCAGGAGCCGGCGGCGTCGAGGTGATCGCGGCTTTTTCCGGCCGTGTTGAACAGCGTGGCGAACATCCAGCCGGCCCGGCCCTGGAACCAGATGCTCTTGTCCGTGTCGATCACGGCGCCTGCACGATCCAGGCAGGTGAGGATGCCGTCGTGTTCGCGATCCAGGCCATGCTTCAGCCAGAAGGGCATGACGTCCTCAAGCAGCGTGCGGCGGTAGAGGGAACGGATGTGTTCGCGCGGACCGGGGGAATCGAGGTAGGGCATGGGCAAGCATGCTTCGAGGGATGCTGCGGATGCAAGATTCGATTCGGTGGCGGCACCGGCTCAGCGCGGCGATCAAAGCGCAGACTGCAGGATGGCGCGCAGGGCGGGCAGTTCCAGCGGGACGGGGTTTCCCTTCATGCTGCTGGCCCTGGAGGCCTTGAGGGCAAGGTCATCGAGGTCATCCAACTGGATTCCATAGCGTGCCAGTCCGGGAATTCGCAGTCGTTCCGCAAGGCCGCGCAGCACAGGCAGGGCCTCTTCTGCCCGGGCGTCAGGCCTGCCTGTCAGGAGCGCCGCCACTGTTCGAAAGCGTTCCAGCGTTTCCGGGACGGCGGTCTCGCGTGCGGCAGTGAGATTGGCCTGCCAGACAGGAGCGAGAAGAGCCGCGCAGACTGCACCGTGCGGGGCGGCGAACTGTCCGCCGACAGGTGCCGCGAAGCCATGCACCGCCCCCAGTCCCGCATTGGCAAGAGCCATGCCGCTGAAGAGGGCCGCCAGAGCCATGTCTTCACGGGCGTCCAGGTCCCGGCCATCGTTCACGACGTGTTCCAGGGAACGCATGCAACGCCGGATGCCTTCAAGGCAGAGGGCGTCGGTCATGGGCTGAGCCCGACAGGAAACCAAGGCTTCCAGGCACTGGGTCAGGGCGTCCATGCCGCTGGCCGCCGTGACTTCCGGCGGACATTCCTGGGCAAGCACAGGGTCGATCAGCGCCACCCTGGGCAGCATGGAAGCGTGGCGCAGGCTGGCCTTCACTCCGTGTTCCGGAACGGCAAGCACGGCGTTGCGGGTGGCTTCGGCCCCGGTGCCAGCCGTGGTTGGCATGGCGAGAAAAGGCAGAGATGGGTGGTCAAGGGCACGTCCAAGGCCCACCACCTCGAGATAGTCGAGGGCATCCTCGGGCTGGGGCGCCAGGGCGGCCACGGCCTTTCCGGCGTCCAACGCGCTGCCTCCGCCCAGCCCCAGAATGACATCCGTTTTGAGTTCACGGGCCATCCGGGCTCCTTCACGTGCCTCGTGAAGGGTGGGTTCCTTTTGAATGCTGAAAACGGCGACATCGAGTCCTGATGACCTCAGCGAATCGAGAATGGGCGTGGCACGCTCGGGGCGTGAACCGGTCACCACCAGGACCTTTTGTCCCCATTCACGGCAGAGGGAGGCTGCCTGGGCGGCGGTGTGGCGGCCAAAAACAATTCGGGCGGCGGTCGCGAATTCAAATTTCATGAGCACTCCGTGGCCACCATGGTGGCTTCGTCAAGGCTTGAGACGGGGGGACGTCAAGGCCATGGGGGCTTAAATGAACCCTGTTTTGCCTTGCAGGGGATCAGTGAGATGCTTAACCGTCCATGATCTTTCCATGGTTTCTCCTTTGCGCCCCCTCCTCCTCCTTTTCTGCACCCTGGGCCTTGCGGGCTTGTCGTCCGGTCAGTCCTCCTCCAATGGCATTGCTGCCGTGGTCAATGGCAATGTTGTCACGCGTTCCGAGGTGCGGGATGCCGTGAACGCCCAGGAGCAGATGCTGCGGTTTCAGCTCCAAAACGATCCGAGTGCGCTGCAGCGCGAAATTGCCAACCTGCGTGTCACGGCGCTGGACAGCCTGATCGATCGCGAACTGGTGCTCACCGAGTTCAAGCGCCTGGGAGCTCAAATCAAGCCCCAGTGGGTCGAGGATGACATCAATTCGATCATCCGGGAGAGTTTCAAGGGCGACCGCGACGCCTTTGTGAAAGAGCTCGCCAAAAACGGCATGACGATGAAAAAGTTCCGTGAGATGCGCGAGAAGATGATGATCGTGCAGGCGATGCGCGGCAAGATGGCGGCTCAGCAGGTGCCTGCCACACCGAAGGAGATCAGCGAATTTTACGAGAAGCACGTCGATGAATGGCGTGAGGGGGGCATGATCAAGATCAGCACCATCACCCTGCCCAAATACAGTGGTGAGGACGGTTCCAGCCCGGAGGGACAGAGGAAACTGGCCGAGGAGATCCGTCGGAAGGTTGTGAACGGGGCGGACTTCGCCACCACGGCCAAGACTTATTCCAAGGACAGTCATGCGGAGAACGGTGGTGCCTGGGACTGGATGGCCAGGGATCAGATGAAGCCTTCCATCGCCGCTGTTGCCTTTGCCCTGAAGACGGGTGGCATCAGCAGCGTGATCGAGGAGGAGGGTTCTTACATCATTATCGCCTGTGACGCCATCAAGCACGGCAAAGGCAAGTCGCTTGAGGAAGTCCGGAAAGACATCGAGCGCGCGATTTCCTCGGAAAAATCCAAGGCGACCCTGGACAGGTGGATGGAAGGTCTGCGCAAGCGGGCGGTGATCAAGAAGTTTGGCTGGTAAACCCTCCAGCCTCTGCCGTCATGTCCGATGTCCGTCTGGTCCTGTGCACCTTTCCAGACTTGGAGACGGCACGGCGGATTGGTCGAGTGCTTGTGGAGGAAGCGCTGGCGGCATGCATGAACCTGGTGCCTGGTGTCGAGGCCATCTACCGCTGGCAGGACAAGGTGGAGGCAGGGGCTGAGGTCCTTGGGATTTTAAAAACCACCGTAGAGGGCCTTCCGGCACTTGAGCGACGTCTTGTGGCCCTGCATCCCTACGAGGTTCCCGAAGTTGTGGCCCTGGAGCCTGTTTCGGTCAGCCCATCTTATGCCGAATGGCTGAGAAGTTCGGTGAAGCTGAACGCCTAGGCCGAGCTCGATCGCTGGTTCAGGATCGCGACTTGACCAGGGCGATGATCTTGGAATCGTCGTCGCCGGCTGCCCAGACATGGCGGAGGAAGTCGGCGGGATGAATGTCATGCTGCGAGAGGAAGGCGCGATCTCCGCCACAACCATACATGGTGTCGGGATCCATCTCGCCGCGCAGCTTGGCCCGGGCCTTGACGATGATGCGCGGTAGCCATACGATGCCTTCCATCTCTGCCGTCTTCGCGGTAAGTTCCGAGGGTTTCACTATCTTGT
>CAZXPU010000013.1:40665-59190 GCA_964642905.1 uncultured Prosthecobacter sp. | reverse complement strand
GTCGTCCGTCGGTGTTTCAGGAAGGCGGATGGATTCCAGCGGATGCAGGTCAAAGTAGCGCTTCGGGGCGACGAAGGGGGTGTGGGGACGAAAGAATCCCACGCCCAGGAAGAAGGGTTTGTCGCGGTGCTTCTCCATGAGCCGGACAGCCTCGGATGCAATCATGCCGTCAGTCTGCTCCTCGTCACCGCCATCGGCGGCCAGCCAGCTCAGCGCGGCACTGACCGGCTTCTGCGGCGTGGGATTGAAGATGAGGGCCTCATCCTGCACATCTCGGCCCCTGGGGTTCACCACCTGCTGCCACGAGGCTGCATCATCGAGGCCGTTGGTGCCGATGCCCCTGGGGACATCGTAGTGGTAAATCTTGCCGACACGGGCGGTGAACCAGCCGTTTTGCCGGAAAAGCTGCGGCAGGGTGATTGTGTCCGGCAGGGTTTCGCGGAAATGGCGTTCCAGATCATACACCTGGGTGATGTCTGGACGGCGTCCGGTGAGCACGGAGGCGCGGCTTGGATTGCAGAGCGGGATCTGGTCATAGGCGCGGTCAAAGCGCACGCCCTGCGTCGCCAGGCGGTCCATGTGCGGGGTGCGGGCGCCCGGGGCCCCCTGGCAGCCGAGGGCGTTCGCCAGGTCGTCGATGGCGATGAACAAGACGTTAGGCTGTGCCCCGGACGCGGCCTGGGGCAGGGGCCAGAGGAGCAGCAGGAGGGTGATCCGTCGCAGCATGGGTGTCATGCCTTCCAGAGATCCTCGCCATAGCTCCAGCCGTCACGCACAGGCTCCTTGATCCAGGCGTCGAACTCAGGCCCATTTTTCACCTTCATGGCGGCGCTGTCCCATTCGATGGTTTTGCCGCTGCGGATGGCGAGCACGCCGACGTTCACCAGCTCGGTCAGCGGGCAGGCGTAGTCGAAGTGGGAGCCTGCATGAGGGATCTCGCCGCGGATCGCGGCGAAGAGCTCGCCGATGGGTTCTCCGGCTTTGGAGCGGGGCAGGGGTCTGCGGCGCAGGACCTCCACCAGCGGTGTCATGCGTTCACGTGGCCAGAGCTGCGGGCTCTGCACGCGCATGCCGTCGGAGAAAAGCGTCTCCCGGCTGCCCTTCATGATCATGCCGTTGATCGGCAGCTCCTTGGTCATGCCGGGCAGGGGTTCGGGTTTGAGCCCCCCTTCATACCAGTGAATTTGCACGGCGGGAAGACTGCCGCGGGCGGCAAAGTGGAAGACGATGTGCGACTGCGGGGCGGTGTAGGTTTTCAGCACGCCGGGCTTCTGCTGTACCACCTCCACCTTCTCGGGCATGCCAAGTTGCAGCGCCCAGAAGGGGGCGTCGAGGCAGTGGCAACCGATGTCTCCCAGACCGCCGCAGCCGTAATTCCACCAGCCGCGCCAACGCTGCGGCAGGTATTGCGAGGAGTAGTCAGCCGTCGCCACGGGGCCTTGCCAGAGGTCCCAGTTCACGCCTTCAGGAACGGGTTCCGAAGAAGGCGCGGCCGTGGGTTGCGGATCGAGGAATCCGGCATGGCCGAACGGACGGTCGGTCCAGCAGTGAACCTCGCGCACCTCCCCCAGCACGCCGGCCTCGAACCATTCACGCACCAGCCGGATGCCTTCCCAGCAGTGGCCCTGGTTGCCCATGACCGTTTGCACGCCGTGTTTTTTCGCCGCCTTCTGCAGGGTGCGCACCTGCCAGATGTTATGTGCGAGCGGCTTCTGCACAAAGAGGTGCTTTCCGGCCTCCAGGGCGGCCATGGCGATGGCAAAATGCGTGTGGTCGGGCGTGGAGACGAGCACGGCGTCGATCTCGGATCCCTTCTTTTCGAGCATCTCGCGGAAGTCGGTGAAACGCGGCACCCTGGCGTGCTTCTGCGCGAGCCCTCCGGCGCTGCGCGGACCGAGGTCGCGCCAGTCGACATCGCAGAAGGCGACGATCTCCTCCGGCAGCGAGGCCTGCACGGCGCCGCCGCCCATCTGGCCGATGCCGACGCAGGCGACCCGGATTTTCTGCCCGGCGGCCTGGGAGCGGAGGATGCCTGGGGCGACGAGGCCCCCGAGGGCGGTGGTCTTCAGGAAGTTGCGGCGGTTTTGCAGAGTCATAAAGTTGGTTAGTTGGCCTTTTTCTTCGCGGCGGTCCGGACGTGGGTGAAGCGGGGCAGTGTGTCGCGTTTCGCGGCCCAGCCGGGCTGCGGATCGGTCTTGAGGGTCCAGAGGGTGACGTCGTCGAGTTCAGCGACGCCGTCCTTGGGCCCGGCAAGACCAAGACCGCCGCCGCCTCCGGGCGCGGGCTTGGCAAAGCAGGGATGGCTGGCGTGGAGCGTCGGGCCGTCTTCGAACTGGATGACCACCTCCTCGCCCTTCAGTTCGGCCAGGATATGATACCAACGGCCGGGTTCGTATTTCAGGTCCCTGGACTCGGCGACCATCACCGACTCGCCATCGGCAAGAACCTGGGTGCCGTCCTTGGTGAGGTGAAGCCGGCAGACGTGGTGGCCGAACTCGATGAAGGGCACGATGGCCGTCTCGGTGCCACCGGAGAACCTGATCGAGAATTGAGCGATGAACTGGGCGGGGGTGGCGGGGGAGGACAGGCGGGGTTCATACCCTTTGTGATCCTTCTTTTTGGCCTGGTATTCGGCGGTGGAGGGGCTGCCACGCAGGACTCCCTCCGCGATCTTCCACTGCGTGCCCTGGCGCGGTGTCCAGTGCTGCTTGTTCAATGGTCCGGGCTTGGAGAAGTCGTTCTGAAGCACGACCTGGTCAGGCACGGCCATCATCGGCTTGAGGTCGGCGGCCAGGGCGGCCGGCACCAGGGCCAGGAGAGCAAGGGCAACGGATTTCATGGGCGGCATGAAACGGGGCAAATCCGCCGGGCTTGCGGGGAACCGGGAGGAAATGAGCGTCAGACCAGGGCTTATGCTTCGAATTGGCCAATGATGGTGGCGCATGGCCTCTGTGACAGGATGGACAGGATTCGCAGGATTTTTCAGACCTGTTCTTCTGCCCATCTTGTGAATCCTGTTAAAAAACCCCTTTCTCATCTTGATGCGTCAGTCCTGGCATCAGACCTGAATTCGAGGCGCTGCATCCCGGGGGGCGGGGTTCCGACTTTGCAGCTTCTCAGATCGCGGCCAGAAGCATGGGGGCGCTCTTCAAGGGTAGGTGTCCCCCCTCGGCCCTTCATCTCAGGGAGGCGGATGCGGGCGACTTCCACTCTGCTTGAGCAAACCGACTTGCTGCGGATTTGGAAATCCGCGCGCCGGCGCTGGCGCGGGGATCGGAGACTGGAGAACCCTGGATCCGCAGCCTCAGGCGGCGTCGAGGCCGAAGGCCGTGTGAACGGCGCGGGCGGCGGTTTCGATGTCGGATTCCTGGACGATGACGGCGGTCTTGATCTCGCTGGTGGAGATCATGAGGATGTTCACGCTGACGTCGGCGAGAGCCTTGAACATCTTGGCGGCGACGCCGCTGTGGCTGCGCATGCCGATGCCGACCACGCTGAGCTTGGCGATGCCGCTTTCAGTGCGCAGGGTGACCTTGTCACCAAGGCTGGGCAGGATGGCCTTGAGGGAGGACTCGGCCTTGGGCAGGTCGGCGGCGCTGAGGGTGAAGCTGATGTCGGTCACACCTTCGGTGGAGACGTTCTGAACGATCATGTCCACCATGATGTTCGCACCGGCGATGGCGCCGAAGATGGCGGAGGAGATGCCGGGGCGGTCGGGCACGTCGTCGATGGTGACCTTGGCCTGATTGCGTTCGAGACTGACGCCGCGGACGACGACGGATTCCATGCCGGGGGTTTCTTCTTTCACGATGGTGCCGGGGTTTTGGTTCATGCTGTTGCGGACTTCGAAACGGACGCCGAACTTCTTGGCGAACTCGACGCTGCGGCTCTGCATGACCTTGCTGCCGCTGGAGGCCATCTCGAGCATTTCGTCGTAGCTGATCTCCTGGATCTTGGTGGCGCACTTCACGACGCGGGGGTCGCAGGTGTAGACGCCGTCGACGTCGGTGTAGATCTGGCAGATGTCGGCCTTGATGGCCGCAGCCATGGCGATGGCGGTGAGGTCGCTGCCGCCGCGTCCAAGGGTGGTGATTTCACCGCTGGCGGTCTCGCCCTGGAAGCCGGCGAGCATGACGATGTTGCCTTCGTCGAGCATTTTGCGGACGGCGTCCGGGGTGATGTTGACGATGCGCGCCTTGGTGTGGACGCGGTCGGTGGAGATGCCTGCCTGGGCTCCGGTGAGGGAGACGGCCTTGCCACCCAGGGCGTTGATGGCCATGGCGGTGAGGGCGATGGTGGTCTGCTCGCCCGTGGCTAGCAGCACGTCCATCTCGCGTTCACTGGGGTCCTGCTCGGGGGAGACCTCGCGGGCCAGCTTGATGAGGCTGTCGGTCACGCCGGACATGGCGGAAACCACGGCAACGACCTGGTTTCCGGCGCGCTGGGTTTCCAGGATGCGGCGGGCGCAGTTGCGGATGCGCTCGGGGTTGCCGACGGAGGTGCCGCCATATTTCTGGACGATGAGGGCCATGGGGGTTGGGGGAAAGGGCCGCGACAGTGGCACGCGAGTCCTTTCCTGCAACGGGAAATGCAGGGGGGGAAATCTCAGGGCCTCGCCTTGCCGCCCGCCTTCTTTTTCGCCCGCTGCCCGGCCTTGGCCACCGCCGGGGCGACACGTCCGTCAGGCTGGGCGGGGTCGAAGGCGGGATTCGAGACGGGCATGAGCGCGCCAACGTCCTTTTGCCATGTTTCCAGTTCGGCACGCAGTTCCCTGACCCTGCCGGGTTCCAGATCGGCGAGGTTGCGGGTTTCCCCGAGGTCCTGGGCGAGGTTGTAGAGCTCCGGGGCGTCGGGTTTTTCAAACCAGACGACCAGCTTCCAGTCGCCCTTGCGGATGGCGGCTCCGGGAGCGCCGCCCTGGTTGCCGTAATGCGGATAGTGCCAGAAAAGCGGGCGGTCGGCGGGCAGGGACCCGCTGCCTTCAAGCAGGGGCCTGAGGCTGCTGCCATCGGTCCTGGCTGTTGCCGGGGCGGAGGCCAGGTCCTTGAAGGTGGCGAAGTAGTCCACGCTGCAAACCGGGGTGTCGAGCTTCTGGCCGGCCTTGACCACGGCGGGCCAGCGGATCAGCAGAGGTTCGCGGATGCCGCCTTCGTAAAGCCAGCCCTTGCCACCCCGCAGCGGAAGGTTGGAGGTGGGGGAGCCTTCGCTGGTGCTGAGACCGCCGTTGTCGGAAGTGAACAGGACCAGCGTGTTGTCCGCCAGCTTCAGTTCGTCGAGCTTGGCAAGCACCTTGCCAACCGCCTGGTCCATGGCCTCGACCATGCCCGCATAAACGGCGTGCTCTTGAACCAGGCGCACATCGCGTGGTTCCTCGCGGCCCCATTGGGCGGACAGGCCGAGCTTCTGGCGCTTGGCCTCATACTTGGTCTGGAGGTCCGGACGCGCCTGGAGCGGTGTGTGCACATCGTAGAAGGAGAAAAAGGCGAAGAAGGGGCTGTGGCGTTTGGATTCGATGAACTTGCAGGCTTCCGTGGCGAGCCGGTCCGGCAGGTGCTCGCCGGGTGGGCCGTCCGGCAGGCGCGGGTTGTCATAGGGCGTGAAGTATTTGCCGCGTCCATAGGGACCGCCGCGATCCACGCCGCCGAGGTTGAAATCGTAGCCCTGGTCCTCCGGCCAGAAGCCTTCAGGGCCAAGGTGCCATTTGCCGGCGAAGAAGGTGGCGTAGCCGGCGCCCTTCAAAAGTTCAGCCACGGTCACCTCCTCATGGGCAAGGCGATCCTGGTAGGGCGCGGGCAGCAGACGCGTGTTGCGTTTCCACAACCCGGGCGTCAGAGGCGCCCCGATGTAGTCGGTGACGCCGGTGCGCTGCGGCCAGCGTCCGGTCTGCACGGCGGCACGGGTGGGCGAGCAGACCGGGCAGGCCGCGTAGGCGTTGGTGAAAAGGGCGCCTTCACGGGCCAGGCGGTCCACGTTCGGCGTCTCGTAAAAGGTGCTTCCGTAGCAGCCGAGGTCGCGCTGGCCGAGATCGTCGACGAGGAAGAAAACGATGTTAGGTGGCGAGGCGGCGGAAAGGGCCAGGGTGAGCGCCAGGGAGAGGCTGAGAAACCGGAGCATGCAGCCTGCAAACGATGACCGATGCGGCGAGCTTGCCGCAAACGACATGGCAGCCCTCCATGGAGACGCTTCTGCCGGCCGGGCTGGCGATGGTACACGGAGAGGGATTCGAACCCCCGACCAACTCGGTGTAAGCGAGCCGCTCTACCACTGAGCTATCCGTGCGCGGTTGCGAGATGTCGAGATGAAGGAAAATCGACGGCAAGGCAACCGGTTTCCTGTCGGTGTCGGCATTTTTGCAGCCTGCCAGGCGGCGGATTATTCACAGAGAAACTGAGTTGCTCGCATTGTATCCACAATCATTCGCGGCACTACTCCCGGGCCCATGGCAGAGTCCGCTTCCAACCTTGTTCAAGCCGCCGCCGCACCGGGCGAACTGCCCGCACGCGACGCGGCCAAACCAGCCCAGGCCAACCCCTTCGGCCGCAAGAAGGGCGAGCCGACGGCGGAGGAGCTGCTGGCAAACATCAACCGGGCGCTGCCGTTTTCTGATGACGCGGAAAAGGGCGTGCTTTCGAGCCTGCTGCAGGACCCGAACGAACGACTGAGCGAAAGCCGCGTGAACCTGCCTGCGGCGGCCTTTTATCACGAGGCCAACCGCACGATTTACGAGAAGCTGCTGGAGTTCTACGACAAGAACCTGCCGATCGACCCGGTGATGGTGACGAACGTGCTGCGCGACCAGAACCTGCTCGACAAGGTCGGCGGTCCGGCGGCGATCACGGAGCTGTTCACCTTCGTGCCCAGCCCGGCGCACTACCAGCACTACAAGAAGATCGTCCTCGACAAGTACCTGCTGCGCCAGCTCATCCACGCCTGCTCGATCAACATCCACGACGCCTACGAGTTCGGCAAGGAGGAGGTGGACGGCGACGTGAACACGGTCGTGGACCACGCCGAACAAAGGATGCTGGCGGTGCGGGAGTCCACCGGCAAGGAGGACAACATGAAGAGCCTGTCGTCGCATGTCGCGGACGCGATCGACTCCATCCAGTACATGCTGGAGCATCCCGGCCAGCTGCGCGGTCTTTCGACCGGCTACAGCGTGCTCGACAAGCTCAGCTCCGGCCTGCAGGGCGCGGAAATGTTCGTCATCGCGGCCCGTCCCTCGATGGGCAAGACCTCGCTCGCCATGAACCTGGTCGAGCATGTGTCCGTGGACTGCGGCCATGCGGCGGCGGTGTTCAGCCTGGAAATGAGCGCGACGATGCTGGTGCGACGTCTGCTGGTCTCCCGCGCCCAGCTTTCCATGCAGGACCTTTCCCGCGGCCTGCTTTCCCGCGCCCAGCAGGAGGCGCTGGCCAAGGCGACGCGCGAGCTGCAGAAGGCGCAGATCTTCATCGATGACACGCCCGGCCTCGACATCATGGAGATGCGCGCCAAGGCGCGGCGGCTGAAGAAGCAGCACAACATCCAGATGATCATGATCGACTACCTGCAGCTGGTCACGAGCGCCAGCCGCCGGGCCAAGGACAACCGTCAGATTGAGATCGCGGAGATCTCGGCCGGCATCAAGGGGATCGCCAAGGAGCTGAACATCCCGATCATCGTGCTGGCCCAGCTCAACCGTGCGGTGGAAAGCCGCAAGGGCCAGCGTCCGGTGCTGTCCGACCTGCGTGAGTCGGGCTCCATCGAGCAGGACGCTGACATGGTGGGACTGCTGACGCGTGAAGATTACGCCGGCGCGAAGATGGAGGTTGGCGACGAGGAGACGGAGGCGAGGAAGAAAGGGCAGGCGGTGCTGATCCTTGCGAAGAACCGTAACGGCCCGACGGATGACGTGCCCCTGCGCTTCATTGACTACGCCATGCGTTTCGTCGAGCGCGCCCCGGATGAAGAGGCGGAGTCGCCCTAGCGGGCTGCTGAAAAACGCGGCTGTCGATTTTCAGGCACAGCGACAGCGTCCGTTGCCTTCTGTCAGTCGCCTGACTTCGGATCCAGGGCGTCACGCAGGCCGTCGCCGATGAGGTTGAGGGCGAGCAGGGTCAGCATGAAGAAGACGCCGGGGCCGATGAGCATCCAGGGGTGGACCGCCATGCTTGACGCACCCTCGCTGATGAGCACGCCCCAGCTGGCGTCTGGCGGCTGGATGCCGAGGCCGAGGAAGCTGAGCGTGGCCTCCAGCAGCATGACGCCGGGAACCGTGAGGCTGGCGTAGATGATGACGGGCCCCATGACGTTGGGCAGCATGTGACGGAACAGGATGCGGCTGAAACCCGCCCCTGCAGCCCTGGCTGCCTGCACGTACTCCAGCTTCTTCAAGGACAGGACCTGACCACGCACGACGCGGGCCATGGTCAGCCATTCCACTGCGCCGATGGCGATGAAAATGAGCACAAACTGGCGGCCGAAGATGACGACGAGCAGGATGACAAACGTGATGAATGGAAAGGCGTAGAGCACGTCGACGATGCGCATCATCAGGGCGTCAGTCCGGCGCCCAGCCAGGCCCGCGACGAGTCCATAACCGACGCCGATGACGGCGGCGACGGCGGTGGCGAGCACGCCGACCAGCAGGGAGATGCGACCGCCGTGCAGGATTCGTGTGGCGAGGTCACGGCCCAGGGGGTCGGTGCCGAGCCAGTGGGCGGAGTCGGGCGCGGTGGCGCGCAGGTCGAGGTTCTGGTCATTCGGGCCGTAGGGGGAGAACCAGGGGCCGGCCACGCAGGCCAGCACCATCAGGGCCAGGAGAAGCATCGCCGCCACGGTGACGCGGGAGCGCACGAGCCTTCGCCATGCGAGACGCCAGGGGGATGGATGACCGCCGCTCATGAGTCCTCCTTGAAGCCGATGCGCGGGTTGAGCAGAGCCTGGACGATGTCCACCAGCAGGTTGAAGCCGACGATGAGCAGCGCGTAGAAGGCGGCGGTGGCCATGGCCAGCTCATAGTTCCTGTTCACCGCCGCCCCAACAAAATGTTGTCCAAGGCCGGGCAGCTGGAAGACGCTTTCGGTGACGATGGAGCCGGTCATGAGGCCCGCGGCCGTGGGGCCGAGGAAGTTCAGCACCGGCAGGCAGGCGAGCTTGAAGGCGTGGCGGAAGACGACGGCGCTCTCCGGCGCGCCCTTGGCGCGTGCGGTGCGGATGAAATCCTGGGCCAGCGTCTCCCGAAGTCCGCCGCGGGTGAGCCGGGCGATGTAGGCGCTGTAGATGATGCCAAGGGTGACGGCGGGCAGCACCCAGTCGTCGGCGTCATACCAGCCCGAGGCGTTGAACCAGCGAAGCTTCAGGCCGAACACGAGGGCGATGACGGGGCCGAGCACCAGGCTGGGCGTGCAGATGCCCAGGGTGGCCGCCAGCGTGCTGGCGCGATCCTCCAGGCTGTTGGGCCGCAGGGCTGCCAGGGCGCCTGCCGGAATGCCGATGGCGAGGGCGATGCAAAGGGCGGCGAGCCCGACCTGGGCCGAGACAGGAAAGCCCTGGCTGATGATCTCCTCCACGCCACGGCCCGGAGTCTTGGGCGAGGGCGGGAAGCGGAAGGTGGCGAAGTTGACGATGTGGTTCCAGAGCTGGACAGGCAGGGGCTTGTCGAGGCCGTACAT
The DNA here is from genome assembly GCA_964642905.1 of uncultured Prosthecobacter sp. Lineage (GTDB taxonomy): Bacteria > Verrucomicrobiota > Verrucomicrobiia > Verrucomicrobiales > Verrucomicrobiaceae > Prosthecobacter. The sequence goes on along the minus strand of CAZXPU010000013.1, from coordinate 49,534 downwards.
CGCCGCCTGCTGCATCCGGATATGCTCCGGAACGTCGCGCTCCCCCTGGAACGGGCCGCCCGGAGCCTGCTTCAGCAGCAGGAACGTGATGCAGAGCACGCCGAGGATGACGACGATGCCCTGAATGACGCGGCTGATGAGAAAACGCAGCATGGAATGACGGCGATGGTTAGGCAGCCAGGCTGGCGACGCAGGCCACCGCCATGGCGGCGATGCCCTCCTCACGGCCGACAAAGCCCAGCCTTTCGTTGGTGGTGGCCTTCACACCAACCTGACCGGGCTGGATGTTGAGGGCCGCGGCGATTTTTTCCTTCATGGCCGGTGCGTGTTTCATCACCCGGGGAGCCTCGGCAATCAGCGAGGAGTCCACGTTTTGAATCTGGTATCCCTGTTCGGCGGCGAGTGCGGCGCATTTTTCCAGGATGCGCAGGCTGCAGATGCCCTCGATGCTCATGTCCGAGGGAGGGAAGTAAAAGCCGATGTCAGGGAGTCCGAGCGCGCCAAGCACGGCGTCGGCGATCGCGTGGCAGAGGACGTCGGCGTCGGAATGTCCCTTGAGGCCGCGGGTGTGGGGGATCTCAACACCGCCCAGGATGAGCGGGCGGCCTTCCTGGAAGGGATGCACGTCGTAACCAATGCCAGTTCGAATCATGCGGCCTTCATAGGTTGGCGGATGAAGTGATGCAATCGTTTCATCCCTTCGGTTCAGCGCCAGGCGGGAATGAGCCAGACGCCCAGCAGGTCCATGAGATTGTCCTTCAGCAGCGTGCTGGCGGACAGGCTGATCGTTCCCGAGCCGTCGGTGACCTTCAGCGTTCCGAGGTTTTTTTCCTGGGGGCCCTTGAGGGTGGTTTCGATCGGGCTGGAGAGATGAAAGCGGGCCTCCTTGACGTCCAGCACGCCGCCGTCGAGGGCGCCGCAGCGATAGCGGATGACCACTTCATAACCGCCCGGCGGAAGCGCGGGGAGCTTCCAGGTGGCCCCGGTGCCTGTTCGGCTCCAGCCGGTGATCTCCCCGCCTTCGCGGCGCACGCCGTTCAGCACGGCCTGCTCCAGGGGCAGGGCAATGCGGTCGGGCAGGGCGGCGGAACGCAGGGACTGCTCACGGGTCTGAATCAGCAGCAGCTGCTTGTCGAGCCGCTCCAGCTCGCCCTCAAGCCGCCGGCGTTCGGTGCGAACGACGATGGCCCCGTCATAGTCACGCGACGAAGCCTTTTGCTTCTCAATGGCGTCCAGCGCGATGACCTGCTTTTTCAGCGGTTCAAGGCTGGCCTCGATGAGGGCACGCTCAAATTCAAGCCGGGCATTGGTCAGTGTCTGCTCCGGCGTCGTGTCCAGCGCAGGCAGCTGCACCGCCAGGCCCAGGAGGGCGAAGAGGGTGAGCAGTGGATGGCAGAGACGGGGGATCAAAACGACAGCAGGGGGGATGCTAGCCGCCACCTGTCCTCAGACAAGACTTTTGCAGTTGAAATGGACGCCTTTACAAGGCGGCAGTCATTCGGTGATCTGGGCCTTCCATTCGCTGGAGTTGCCTTTCAACTCGGGTGCATACATGGCCTCGATCCTGGTCGGCAGGGCGCTGAAGCGTCCAGGGATCTCGGCCTTGACACGGTAGCGCAGGTTGTGGGTGCCCTGAGGCAGGCGTTCGGCAAAGAAAGCCACCTTTTCATCCCGGTATTCCTGATAGCTTGGCAGGCCTTCCTGACTCCAGCCGCTGCGCACTTCCACGGGCTCGAATCCGGCCGGCTTGAGGTCCTCGATCAGGACGTATTCATAATCGTTCTTGCTGTCGATGCTGAGCTCCACCTCGATCAGGTCGCCGCTCTTCACCGGCGCATCGCTGTCAATTTCCTCCCGGCGATACTTGCTGCCGGTCTGGGTCAGAACCTGACCACGTGAGCCCGCCACCTGTTGTTGAGGCTTCTCTTCAATGAGGCGGTAAAATTTCCGCCGAGCCTTCACCTCCAGGCCTGCGGCAGGGATGTTGTCCTCCTGGGTGAACACGGTCAGGAAGGCGTTCGCATACAGGGGCGAGGTGCCAAGCTTGCGCAGTTCAATCGTATGTTCGCCGGCGCCGAGGGCTTCGCCCTTGAGGACCAGGGTGCCGTTGAAGGTGAACAGGTTCTCCCGGGTGATTTCCACCTTCGACAGCGACCTGCCATCCACGAGCAGTTCGACCGTCTGGCTTGGATCCGACTCGCCGCTGGCCCTGACGAAGCCGGCGAGCGCCTCGATCACGGCGGCGGTGTCCTTGGTGCTGTTCCAGTAGGTGCCGTTGCGGCGGTTGTTCAGCAGGTGCTTGGCGATGCGCGCCGCGGTTTCACCCCGGGGTTCGGTGACGTTCAGCAGATTCAAGAAGGCGGCCTGGGTTTCGATGGCGTCATCCCACCAGAACCACCAGCCCTGCTGCGGCAGGTCAAGCCACGCGGTCTGGTTTTCATCATCCTGTTTCAGAAACTGGCGCAGGTTGCGCAGGCACATGTCACGTCGCTCAGCTTCACCCATGGCGTGGCAGGCCAGACCGAGCCGGGCGACGTTGTAGCGTGAGAGATGCTCGCGTTTTTCATAAAGTTGGTTGCGCATCTCCTTGTCGCCCGCGCCATGCTCCACCAGCGTGCAATGAATGAGCGCGTCGAGCTGGTCCGGGGCGGACTTGTGGTCCCTGGCCTTTTCAGGCAGGCGCAGGCGCCGCAGCTGCGCGGCTTCGTGTCGGCTGAGGAATTCGATGCCGTTGCGGACATGGCCGTCGTTCAGATCCATGCCGGCCTTCTCCGCGGCCTTCAATCCATGCAGCACCAGGGCGGTGATGTGCGGTGAGGATTCGCCGCCGCCCGGGAACCAGCCCCAGCCTCCGTCGCCGCCGCGCATGGCTTCGAGTTTCTTCAGGCCCGCCCTCGCCATTTTCATGACCTCGTCCTCGTCGAACACGGGCTCCTTCGGGCGTGCCTGGCCGTCCTTGCCCTGCCAGCGTCGTGCGCGTTCATCCGCCTTGCCGATCTCCTGGGCGTTGAGGTTCGTGCGCTTCTCCCGCACGGCCTGGAGATCGACACCCAGGCCCTTGAGCACATTCAGCGTGATGACCGTTGGAACAAAGCGATTCAGGGTCTGTTCGGTGCAGCCGTAGGGATAATCGACGAGATAGGGCAGGGCATCGACAAGCGCCATCGCGAGGGTGGGTGAATAACGAATTTCGAGGCGCGTCTGCTCCGCCTTGCGTTCGGCGGGAACCTTGACGGTCAGCCTGCCCGCGGCCTGATCGGCACGCAGGGACAGGCTCCAGGAGTCGGTCTTCAGCATGCCATGGGCGTAGGCAGGGAAAGCCATCTCCACGGCATCGCTGTCCCCGGCCGCCAGGGCCTTGACGCGGATCCGTGCCTCGCCTTCGCCGGTGACCTTCACGCGCCAGTCGAAGCGGTGTTCGGAATGCGCGGGAATGGAGGCGGCGGACGGCGCGGAAGCGGTGATGGGTGTGAGCACGCCGCCCTCAAGCTCGAGCAGGGCCTTCACCTGTTGTGCGACCTCCATTTCGTTATGCACGTTGGCGGAGATCACCACCTCATCCTTCTCCACAAAGAAGCGTGGCGCCTGGAGCCGGACCATGAGGTTCTTGCGCGTGACGACCTCCACGGCCGCCTCGCCCACCTGGGCCTGAGGGCCCATGACCCAGGAGCGCAGCTTCCAGGTCGTGAGGTTTTCAGGCAGCTTGAAGTTCAGCTCGCCCTCGCCGCGTGCGTCCGTGGCGAAGTCCGCCACCCAGACGGCGCTGTCGGCGAGGCGGGTCCGGATCATGGGCTGCGGACCTTCTGCCTGGCCGCCACCACCGTCGACAGATGCCCTGGAAAGGACGCTCAGTCCATCCGCCGGTGCCGCGGCCGGTGCCGGTGCCGCCACTGCCATGGGTGCGACAGAGCGCTTGAGCATGGCTCCTTTGCCTGCACCTCCCCCAACGGCGGTGCCGAAGGCCATGCGCTCCTGGTCCGCCACATCCTCGCCAAAGGCTCCCAGGGGCTGCATCGGCCGTTCGTTCTCCCGCAGCAGATGTGTCTCCACTGCACGCAGTGAATCTTCCACCCGGGTTTGATGACTCCGCTTCCAGCCCCAGAAGAACGGGCGGATGTCCACCTGGTTGCTGCCGCCGGAGATGTATTCCAGCGCCTTGTCATAGGCGGTGAGCACCACCTGGCCGATGAAGGGCCTGCCCTCGGCATCCTTGACCCGCACCCTGATCTTGGATTCCTGGCCCGGCAGGTAGGTTTCGGCATCCGGCAGAAGCTCGACGGTGGCGATGCGCTTCCTGGGCGGCACGATGATCTGGCGGGTCACACGATGCACGCGCGCCTCCCGCACCGTGAAGGCTTCGATGAACAGGTTGGGCTGGTCCGCCTCGGTCAGCCTGAAACGGTGCGTGCCGCTCTTGCCCTCGATCCTGAGCCACACGGGGTCCGGGTAGGTGCCATTCTGGGCCCTCACAAAAAGCGCGACCGTGCTGCCCGCCTGATTGGTGTTTATCGTGACTTCCACCTCCTCGCCGGGGGCGTATTCCTCCTTTTCCGTGATCAGTTCGAGATCATCAAAGCGGAAGTCCCTGCCATCCTCGAAGCCTGCGCCGCGCACGGTGAAGAAGGTCGTGCCTTCCACCTCATGCCCGGCCTCATCCTTGAGCCTGGCGGCAAGGCGATACTGGCCTGCCCGTGCCAGGGTGATCTTGTGCGGCGTTGCTTCATCCTTGTGGGGCAGTCTGATGACCGCCTCCTCGGCGGGCGTGCCGTCCCTGCCATAGGTGATGCGATGCAGCACCAGCTCGCCGGTGGCCCTGACCTCGCGGCCGTCGAGGGTGCGGGCGTGGATGCTGGCGATGCCGGAGTCGCCGGCATTGTACCAGCCGCGGTCCATGGAGACATAGACTTCAAACGGACGGCGTGAGGCGAGCACGCTGCCTTTGCCAAAGAGGGTGCGGCGGCTTGGATCGGTGACCTCGGCCTCGATCTCGTAGCGGTGATCCTCGTTGCCATGCAGCTCCAGGGCCAGGCTGGTGTCGATCTTCACGCTGAAGGTGCCGTCGGCGTTCAGCACCGCCTCGCCCTCGGCCACCAGCTCCGGCGGATCATTGCTCCACGGCAGCCAGGGCCAGCGGGGGATGCAGAAGCACCAGTTCCGTGCGCCGGGATACCAGTCGTAGTAGCTGGCGCGCCAGCCGTATCCGCTGCCGAACAGCCAGTCCCAGGGGCCTGTCGGAAACCAGCGGTCGGTGTGGGCGCTGCGACGCACCTTGTACTTCAATTGGCCCTGCTTCACCGGTCCGCCGAAATAATAATCGGCCTTCACCTTGACCTCGAAGCTGTCGCCCAGGGCCACGGGCTTGTCGGGCGCCTCGACCTTCACCTCGAACTCAGGCTTTTTGTATTCTTCGACGCGGAAGCTGTGGCTGCCGAGGTGAATGTCGCCCATGGCCGGGCGGCTCCAGACAAACTGCATCTGGTACTGCCCGAGCACCGCATCTTCATCGAGGGCGAGGGAGTCGCTGATCGCGCCGCTTTCATCCGCCTTGAAGGTCTTCTCCAGCAGCTTTTCGCCACGTGGGTCGTGCAGGGTCAGCTTGATCGATGCCCCGGCAAACTTGTTCGTGTCCAAGCGCGGATCATAACCCACGATTCTGGCCCAGGCCTTCCACTTCACCTCCTGGCCGGGGCGGTACACCGGACGGTCGGTGATGGTGTATAGCCGGTGCTGCTCGTTGAAGCGTTCACGGTCGTCATTGAAATAGAAACCGTCGAAGCCCTGGAAGGCGAGGCGGCCGTCATCCGTGCTGGCGCGGATCAGCCATTGATACTCGCCGAAGCTGCGGTCCTTCACCTTCACGACGCCGTTCTTGTCGGACGTGGCCTGGAAGTCCTTGAACTTGTAAACGTTGCGCTCGCGGTTCAGCAGGCCCGGACGCCCCCACTGCATTTGAAAGCCGAAGAAACGCACCTGGGCTCCGGGCACGGGTTCTCCCGTCAGGGCATCGGCGACAAAGTACTGCAGGCCGTCCGCCTGTGGCGCCTTCACCAGGGCCAGTCCTTCCAGCCAGACCAGGGCGCGCGTCTTGCTGCCGCCTTCAAAGCTGGCTTCGACGAGATAGGCGCCCGCAGTCTGAACCGGGACGGGCACCTGCACCCGCCGGTCCCAATGGTTTGCGCGTGGTTCAAGATCCTGAGACCATTGGGCGACGGGTTTGCCAAGGTATTGGCCGCCGTTGTTTTCCAGCAGACGCTGACCGATGGAGCTGAGGTTGGTGCGCTGCCACTGCTGCTCCTGGGGCTCTGTGCGCAGGTAGGCCTCGGTGTCGGCCAGCAGTTTGGAGACATCGACCTTCCTGGCGGTGAAGCTGGCTTTTTGAGCATTGCGAAAGACCAGCTGGAGACTGGGGCCTGCGGGGGCGGCTGCCGCCTCTGCTTTCTTCGGTGCGGCGAAGGGCGCCTGCGGTTCAAAGCGGCCCCAGTTGCCGGTGATCTGATCGAGCCGGGCCTTGAGTTCTTTTTTTTGTTCGGCGTCGCTGCTGAGTTCGACAGCCTTTTGCAAGGCCTCGGCGGCCCGTGGAAACTGGCGACGATTCTGGAGTTCATCCGCCACTTCCTGCCAGGCCGCCACCCGGGTGTTCGCTTCCGCTTCGGCGTCATCGGCCAGCATGCGATAAAGGCGCAGGAAGTCGGCCTCAAACGGCAGTTTGAAGCGTTTGGGGCCTGTGGCGAGTTGTGCGACGGTTTCATCGTCCTTCAGCGTGTGCAGGGTGGCGATGCTGCTCTTCCTGCCGGTCTCGTCCTCTCCGACGTCAAAACGAAAGCCATAATGGGCGAGAGTTTGCACGGAGAACCAGCCCTTTGTCAGGGCTGCCACGCTTTGCCGGGCTTCACGGGTCTCGGCGGGGCCAAGCCTCGCCATCTCCTCCAGGGTCCAGAGCAGGCGTTCGCCGTCGTTCTGCGCCTTGTCCCAGCTTTCCGGTGTCTTGAAGAACACTGGAGTGCCCTCGGCGTTTACGGGATAACCTTGGGCGGGTTCATCCAGGCCGCTTTGTTCATCGAAGTCCGGCAGGGTGGAAAGGTCGGTGAGGTGCAGCAGGGCCCAGGCTTGGGAGGAGGTCCGGGCCTCGGCCCCGAGAGTCTGTCCGAGCGCGCTGAGAACGTCCTTTTTGTCGGCGGCGGAGGCGTCAGCAGGCAGCAGCTTCCAGGCGGCGCTGTAGAGCTGCAGCGAGCGCACGCGGTCCTTCAGTTCGGTGGTCCGGCGGCTGTTCCAGTCGCGGATGGGCCCTCTCTGGAACCTGCCGTCGAGCATCATGCCCGAATGGGGAAGGGCTGCGCAGGCCCTGCCGGCGTGATAAAGGAGGTTCCAGTTTTGTGGATGAGATTGCACGGCCGACTCGATGACCTGCTCCTGCTCCTCATGCGAGCCGAGCTGGCCCAGGGCCTGGGTGGTGGCCTCAAGCAGTTCGCCGGTTGCATCCGGCCTTGCCAGGGCTGCCTTGCCCGCGTCGGCGGCCTCGCGGTGATTGCCCTCTGCAGCGAGCTTTTTGACCCGGGTCAGGGATTCTGCGGCGGTCTGGGCGGAGAGTGAGGACGAGACGACCACAGTGAGGAAAAGAAGGGTGAGGAAGTGCATGACCGCGTAATGGGATCTTTATCAAAGGGCAGGACGGCAGACAAGGCGTGCCCTTGGGATGTTGAGAGTCTTTCCCTGAAGTTGGCTGACGGAGGCCAGCCCCTTGCGGGTGCATTTGCGCGGTCACCTTCAGAAATTCCCAAGAACCCGGGGCGTTTCTTCGATTTGTTCTCCCCATGCGTTTTCTTCTGCCGGTCTGCCTCCTTCTGATCCTTTCGCTGAACTGCCTGGCCCATCCGGTGCCTGACATTCCCGTGCGGACCTATTTTGACCGGGACGGCGGCTGCCGCGTGACGGTGGAGATCGATCCGCGCTGCTTTGCCAAGGATCCGAACACCGAACCCTCCCTGCTGAACGCCGTTCTTCCCGGCATGGCGGAGGCCCAGCGGATGGAGCTCAGGAACAAGGCCGCCGAGATGGCGGCCCGCTATGTGGAGTTTCTGTTCGACCCCTCAGGCCCTGTGAAGCCGGAGTTCAGCTTCGAGTTCACCGGTCATGCCGAGGCTCCGCTGACGAGCGAGGAGGACATCGTCGTGCTGACCGGTGTCTGGCAGACGCGGGTTCCCGCAGGCAGCACGGCCTGGAGGGTCCGGGCGACGAAGCAGACGCCGCTGGCCGTGGTTTTCCGCAACTACACGGACGGCCTGGAGAGCCCGAAGTTCTCCGTGCTGTTCCCCGGCGAAACGAGCTTTCCGTTTGAGCTCAACCGGAAGCCGGAACCGCTGCGCGACGTCGTGTTCGGCTCCTGCCTGAATGTGACCGAGCATCCGCTGCTCGATCGTGCGGCGTCGCTGCCGATGGAGCTGTTCCTGTTCATGGGTGACAACATCTATGCGGACACCACCGACATGGCGGTGATGCGGGCCAAGTACCAGGCGCTGGGGGCGAGCAGCTTTTACCAGGCGGTGCGTTCCAAGGCCGTCATCCTGGCCACCTGGGACGATCATGATCTCGGGCAGAATGACGGAGGGGCCGACTATCCGAAACGTCGTGAGTCCGAGAAGGAGTTCTGGGACTGGCTGAACGAACCTTATGGATCACCGCTGCGGAAGCAGGAGGGCGTGTATCAGGCCCGGGTGTTTGGTCCTGAGGGCAGACGCGTCCAGGTCATCATGCTCGACACCCGTTATTTCCGCAGCCCGCTGAACAAGGTGCCCAAGGAGAAGGGGACGGCCGGCGGATCGAGCGTGCCGCACACGGACACAAGCACGACCATCCTGGGGGATGCTCAGTG
>CAZXPU010000013.1:7115-40655 GCA_964642905.1 uncultured Prosthecobacter sp. | reverse complement strand
GCTCAGTGGCGCTGGCTGGAAGGCGTGCTGAAGCAGCCGGCGGAACTGCGGCTGGTGGTCAGCAGCATCCAGTTTGCCGCCGAGGCCAGCGGCAGTGAGAGCTGGGCGAACTTCCCGCATGAACAGAAGCGCCTGGTGAAGCTGATCCGAGACGCGAACGCGGAGGGCGTGCTGTTCCTGAGCGGCGACCGCCACTGGTGCGAATTTTCGGCGCTGACCGAGGACGTGCCTTATCCGCTTTATGACCTGACCGCCAGCTCGATGACCCAGGTGCACGGCCGCGGCAGCCCGACGCCTAACAAAAATCGTGTCCTGCCGCAGACCTGGCACCAGCCCAACGTCGGCACGCTTCACATTGACTGGGACCAGGCGGACCCCGTCCTCAGCCTGCGCATCCTGGACGTGGAGGGCAGGGCGCGGATCGAGAAGACCCTGCGCCTGGGTGAGCTGCGGGCGAGGTGACAGCGCAAAGCGCTGTACGCCTGGAAGCAGGGGTTGAAAGGCGTTGTATCAGATCACGCGGTCGTTGCCGCCGTCCACGGGGATCTGGGCGCCGGTGACCTTGGCGAAGAGAGGGCTGGCCATGGCGGAAACCATGTTGCCGATATCCTTCGACCGGATCTCGACCTTCATGAGGTTCTTGGTCTTGTATTCCTCGACCGTCATGTTGTAGCGGGCGGCGCTCTTGGCGAGGGCCTCGGGAGTCCAGAGCTTGGTGTCGAACACGGCGTCAGGATGCACAATGTTGACGCGGATCTTCCACGGCGCGAGCTCGAGGGCGGCGACGCGGCAGAGCTGGGTGAGGGCGGCCTTGGAGCAGGAGTAGGCGCTGGCGCCCGGGCCGGGGGCCTTGAAGTTGCGGCTGCCGACGAAGATGATGCTGCCGTCGACACCCTGCTTCAGGTAGGGGATCACCTTGTTCATCAGCTTCTGATGGCTGGTGAGGTTGATCGAGATCGTGCGGTCCCAGTCGCCCTGCGCCATGACGTCGAGGCTGTCGTTCTTCGGGAAGATGCCGGCGTTGCTGACGACGATGTCGATGCCGCCGAACTCACGCACGGTCAATTCGATGGCGTCCTGCACGGGCTGGTCCTCGGTCAGGTTCACGACGATGCCGATGGCGCCGATCTTGGCCATGATGGACGGGATGTCCTTGTCGATGTCGAGGCCGACGACCTGCGCGCCCTGCTCGGCGAGGGATTCGGCGATGGCGAAGCCGATGCCGGCGGCGCAGCCGGTGACGAGGGCGACTTTGCCCTGATGCACCTTGCGGGCCGGGCCCTTGCGCAGCTTGGCCTGCTCAAGATCCCAGTACTCGATGTCGAAGATCTCCTTTTCCGTCAGCGGAACCCAGCCGCCGGTGCGTTCGGCCAGGGCCACGGTGGCGGCGGTGCTTTCGGCGATGTCGGCGACGATCCTGGCGTCCTTGAGGGTGTCGCCAAAGCTCACCACGCCCTGGCCGGGCCAGATGGCAAAGCGGGGGGCCGGATCCAGCATGGTCTGGCCGCTGGCATGACTGGTGAAATAGGCGGCGTAGTCGTCGGCAAATTTCTGGATGCTGGCGGCGTGGTCGTCGCCAAGCACGGCTGGGATGCGCTTGGTGCGGATGCTGTGGTCCGGGGTGAGCGGTCCGCGTGCGCCGCAGTCGGCAATGTTGGGCAGGCTGGAGTAAGCCAGTGCAGCGTCGCTGGTGCTGAGGCGGGCGATCTGGGGGAAGCCGCGTGTCTTGGAGACGATCTGGCGGAGCTTGGCGAGAGCCATGAGGTCCGGTGTGCCGGCCTGCGGGGCGGCTGTGGGAGAGGTGCCGGCCTTCTTTGCCAGAAACTCCTCGGCCAGGGTGACGAGCTCGATGTGCTTCTCGTAGCTGGACTTCGCGTCATCGGCAAAGGTGAAGAGGCCGTGCTTCATGAGCACGATGCCCTCGATGCCGTCCTTGCGAAGGTCGGTGCCCTGAAGGACTTCGAAGACCTGTCGGGCGAGGACAAAGCCTGGCATGACATAGGGCAGGACCAGGACGCGTTTGCCAAAGAGTTCGCGGGTGCGGGCCTCGCCGTCTCCGGCGCAGGTGAGGGCGGAGATGGCGTTGGCGTGGCTGTGATCGACGAACTTGAAGGGCAGGATGGCGTGCAGGATGGCCTCGATGCTGGCGGCCGGGGCGTTGGGGTTGGTCATCGCCGCGCGCTGCTGAAGGACCATGTCCTCGTCGCTCATGGAAGGCAGCCTGGACATCTTCAGGAGGGCGTCCATGCGCACCGGGGCGAAGCCGGCGCGTTCGATGGTGGCCAGATCCCAGCCGCTGCCCTTGACATAACAAATTTCAACATCGTCACCGAAGTAGTCCTTCTCGGTGACCTTGACCGACGTGTTGCCGCCGCCATGAAGCACAAGCTCCGGATTCCGTCCAAGCAGGCGGGAGGTGTAGACGCGCTGTCCGAGCGGGTCAGTTCCGAAAGTGGCGGCTTCAGTGTCGTTCCAGAGGCTGTGCATGATGGGATGAGGGGGCGGCAGACTTGGGGAGGCGGGTCAAGAAGTCAAGGACAGCGCCGGGCCGCCTGCGAGGTTGCCCCGGGGGGAGGCCCGTGCTCTGTAGGGCCGAACCATCTGTGCGGCATCTCTACGTCCATATCCCCTTCTGCCACCGCGTCTGCCCTTACTGCAGCTTTTACAAGCACACGCCGGGGGCGACGCCGATGGCCGCGTTTGTCGAGGCTGTGCTGAAGGAGGTGGAGCGTGCCGCCGAACGCTGCGAATTCAGGCTGGAGACGGTGTACTTCGGCGGGGGCACCCCGACGGCGCTGAGCGAGGTGCACCTGGAAAGGCTGCTGGCCGGGCTGCGGGAACGGCTGGATTTTTCCGGGGTCGCCGAGTTCACCTGCGAGGCGAACCCGAGGACGGTCACGGCGGGCAAGGCGGCGATGATGCGCCGCCTGGGGATCGACCGCATCAGCCTGGGGATTCAGGCCTGGGACGAGGCGACGCTGAAGACCCTGGGCAGAGACCATGCGCCGGACGATGCCGAACAAACGTTTCATGTGCTGCGTGAGGCCGGGTTTCCGCAGCTGAACGTGGACCTGATGTTTTCGATCCCCGGCCAGCGCCTGGAGGCCTGGCGTGGCACCCTGGAGCGGACGCTGGCCCTGCGGCCCGAGCACATCTCCGCCTACAACCTCAATTATGAGGAGGACACGGAGTTCTTCCAGCGGCTGCGCAGCGGCCGCTACCAGGTGGACGAGGGGCGTGACGCCGACTTTTTTTATGAGGCCCTGGACCTGCTGGAGGCCTCCGGTTACGAGCATTATGAGATCAGCAATTATGCACGCCCGGGCTGCCGTTCGGTGCACAACGAAGCCTACTGGCTGGGTGAGGATTATCTGGGCGTCGGGCCAGGCGCCTGGTCCACCGTGGCTGGTCGGCGCTGGCAGAACGTGCCCGACACGACGCGCTACCTCAGCCTGGTCGAGGCAGGGGAAAGCACGGCTCAGCCGGCGGAGGTGCTGACCGAGGATGAGCGGCGCACGGAGCGCTTCGGGCTCGAGCTGAGGACGCGTCGCGGGCTGCCCGCCGGGCAGGTGCGTGTGGCGGAGCAGCACCTCCTGAAGGTGCTTGAATCCGAGGGGTTGCTGAAGGTGGAGGACGGATTCATCCGTCTCACCCGTGAAGGCAAGCCGCTGGTGGACTCCGTGGCCGTGGCCCTGCTGGGGGCTTGAAACACTTTTGGATCAGCCAAGCTCGGCGACCGCCTGGTCGAAGGCTTCGTGCAGGACGGCGATGCCTTCCTCCAGGGCGTCTTTCGGCGTGGTGAGCGGGGGGCAGATCTTGACGGTCTGACCCCAGGCGCCGACGGGGGCGAACATGAGCAGGCCTTTCTGGTAGCTCAGTTCAATCACCCGGTGGGCGAGGTCGTGATCCGGCTGGCGGGTGCCGCGCTTCACGGTCTGGAGACCGGCGACATAACCGGCGCAGGTGACATGGCCGACGAGGTCGGGGTACTTGCGCTGGACGGCGAGGCAGCCTTCGTGCAGCACCGGGCCGAGGCGGGCGGCGTTGCCGGTGAGGTCCTCGCGCAGGATCTTGCGGATGTTGGCCAGGGCTGCGGCGCAGCAGACCGGATTGCCGCTGTGCGTGCTGGTCATCGATCCGGGCGGGAACTGGTCCATGATGTCCTGGCCTCCGATGACCGCGCTGAGCGGCATCGACGAGGAGATGCCCTTGCCGCAGCAGATGAGGTCGGGCACGACACCGTAGTGCTCGAAGGCCCAGAACTTGCCGGTGCGACCGAAGCCTGACTGCACCTCGTCAAAGGTGAGGACGACATCGTTCTCAGTGCACCAGGCGCGCAGTTTCTGGATGTATTCGACGGGGGCGAAGTCGGGGCCGACGCCCTGGTAGCTCTCCATGATGACGCCGGCGATGTTCTGCGGCTTCATGCCCGATTTTTCGATGGCCTTGAGGAAGGCGTCGAAGCTGCTGTCCGCCTCCCAGTAACCGTCGGGGAAGGGGGCGTTGATGATGGCGGGGTCGAGGTTGACGATCCAAGACTTCTGGCCCGACATGCCGCCGGCCTGCTGGCTGGCCAGGGTGCGTCCGTGATAGCCGCGGTCAAAGCCGATGATGCCGATCTTTTCCCGGCCGCCGACGCTGATGCCGTGGGCGCGGCTGAGCTTGATGGCGCACTCGGTGGCCTCGCTGCCGGAGCTGAGGAGGAAGACCTTCTTGAGGGGATCGGGCGAGACGCTGGCGATGAGTTCCGCGAGTTCCGGGCGCTCCTCGCTGGGGAAGACGTAGTTGTGGACGAGGCCGCTGTTGATCTGGTCGATCATGGCCTGCCTGACCTCGGGCGCGCCGTGGCCGCAGTTGGTCACCAGCACGCCGCTGCTCCAGTCGAGCCAGCGGTTGCCGTACTTGTCGAAGACATGGATGTCCTCGGCGCGGTCCCAGACGATGGGCGGCATGCCTCGCATGGAGAGGGGTTCGAACTTCCGGCTGCGCTCGATGTGCTGGAGCGAATCAGGATGGGGCACGGCCGTGCAGATGGTGCGGAACCTGGTGGCGACGTGCGGGACGGTTTGAGGGGTGGTGTCGAATTCTTTGCCCATGGAGGTTGTGTGAAAGTGCTTCTGGAGTCATTCAGCCGCTACGCGCAAACCAGCGGCTCTGAATGCTTTTGTGATGGAAGGTCACGCGCGTATCACTGGCGGTAGAAATCCAGCGTGTGGCGCAGTCCTTCCTGCCAGGAAACCCGGGGTTCATAGCTCAGGCGGGCGCGCGCCGCTTCCAGATTGGCGGCGGAATGCCGGATGTCCCCCTGCCGGGCGGGTTCGTGCCTGGGCACGATGTTCTGTGCTGTCAGACGATTGAGCTCGGTGATCAGGTCCAGAAGGGTGACGCTGGTGCCGCCGGCGATGTTGAAGACATGGCCGGCGACTTGATCCGCCGGGCGTTCGGCGGCCAGAAGATTGGCGGCGACGACATTGTCGATGCAGGCAAAGTCACGGGACTGGAGGCCGTCCCCGAAGATGGTGGGTGTTTCACCGCGCAGCATCATGGTGCAGAACCTGGCGATGACGCCGGAGTAGGGGGAGTTGAAGCTCTGGCGCGGGCCGAAGACATTGAAGTAGCGCAGGGCAACGGTCTCGAGGCCGTAAAGCTGATGGAACATCTGGCCATAACGCTCACTGGCGTACTTCTGGAGGCCGTAGGGGGTGAGCGGCAGGACTGGGTCGGATTCGTGCTTCAGCGGCGCCTCCGTGTCGCCATAAATCGCGGCGGAGGAGGCGAACATGAAGCGTCGCACTCCGGCGTCGCGGGCGGCGACGAGCAGGGCCAGGGAGGCCTCCAGGTTGACGCGGTTGCTTTCGACGGGCTGGGCGACCGACTGCGGGACGGAGGCGATGGCGGCCTCGTGGAAGATCCAGTCGCAGCCGGCAACCAGCTTTTGAACAAGGGGGGTGTCGGTGATGCAGCCCTGGACAAAGTCCACGTCCGTGCGGCCGGAGGCCCAGGCGAGGTTGGCGGTGTCACCGGTGCTGAGATCGTCGAGGATGATGACACGGGCGCCGCGGGCGGAGAGAGCCTCGGCGATGTGGCCGCCGATGAAGCCGGCGCCGCCGGTGACGAGGGCTTTGATTTCCAGGGAGGAGGAACTGGGCATGGAGGTGGCGATCATCCACAGGGCGGCCGTTTTGGCAACCTCCGCGCACATCCTGTCAGGAATGAAAAAAGTTAGACAAACCATGTGGTGTGTTGCGGCTCCGCCGATGAACTCTATTCTGAGAGCTCTGCTGCCCATGAAAATTTCGCCCAAACCCTATCGAGTCGGCATCATTGGTGCCGGTCCCGCTGGCGCAACCCTAGCCGCGCTGCTGGCCAAGGAAGGTGTCGACGCTGTGTTTTTTGACGATGGCAAAAGGCCGGAGATGGTGGTGGGGGAATCCCTGATTCCAAGGCTGGTCACGGTTTTCCGTCGCATGGGCATCGAGGATGAGGTGGCGAAGCTGGGAACCTACAAGCCGGGGGTGACCTGGATCTTTGACGAAAACGACGCGCTGGAGCTTTCCTTCACCGCCATGCGCGGCGTGCTGCCGACCTACGCCTACAACGTCCCTCGCAAGCCCTTCGACGACCTGGTCCATGAGACGGCGATCAAATCGGGTGCGCGTTTCATTCCCTGCACGGTGAAGCTTGAGACGGGCCGGACGGAGCGTGGAGAAATCGTGCCGCGTCTGGCGGCCGAGACGCTGGCCCTGGTTCCGGACTGGAACGGCCGCCAGCCCGACCTTCTGGTGGATGCGAGCGGCAGGCGTCGTTTGTTTGCCAAGCTGCTGGGTATTTCCGCCAGGCTCGGACAGCGCAAGGACGTGTCCCACTTCGCCCATTACGAAGACTGCGTCATGCCCAAGCCGGCCGGGCAGACGATCATCACTCGTCTAAAGCATGGCTGGTCCTGGCGCATTCCGCTGCTGCACGCCCTGTCCATCGGCGTGGTGGTGGACAAGGAGCATGCCAAAAAGTATGGCAGCACCCCCGAGGAGCAGCTGGAGGCGATGATTGATCAGAACAAGCCTCTGGCCGAGGCCGGCATGAAACGCAGGCGCATCACGCCGGTCACGACCTATGCCAACTACCAGCTCATTTCCGACCAGGGGCATGGTGAGGGCTGGGTCAGCGTGGGGGATGCCTTTGGATTTGTGGACCCGATGCTTTCACCGGGGCTGTGCATGGCCATGACCTCGGCGGAAATGCTGGCCGATGCGATCGTGCAGAACCGGCCTGAGCAGTGGGATGTCGCCTTCCAGGAGTACCTGGCATGGTTCCGTGAAAACCTGAAGGCCTGGCAGGAGTTGGTGGACATCTTTTACGGCGGGCAGATTTTCGCGCTTCAGCGGACCGGCGGCGACATGGCGCGCCGGTTCCCCGGCAAGATCAGCGTGGTCATGCAGCGTCATTTTGAGAAGAACATCTCCGGCATGGCCGGCGGAGGTCTGACGACGAACCCCTACAGCCGGAACCTGCTCAGATTCATGACCCGGTTTGGGATTTATGGCCATGAGCCGTCGGACTTTGCCATCGCCTAGGCCCTGTGCATTCTGCGGAACCGATGGTGGTGCTCTCGCAGGGGAGATGGTGAGCGGTGACGAACGGAGCGGATGGCTTGCGCCTGAATGCAGGACATCTGGGGAGGGCGAACGTGTGCGTTTGCGGGACGTTGAGCTCATCTCGCGGAGCGAGATGGCCACTATGCTTCGCCTGCTCGCGGCTGGCGGATTGACGTTAGTTAGGCTCTGTTTTGTGGGCGGTTACTGGCCCTGCTGTTTCCCGGCTTCTTCAGCAGCACGGCGGGCAGCCTCCTCCGCCTGACGTCTTGCGGCTTCCTCGGCCTGACGTCTTGCGGCTTCCTCGGCCTGACGTCTTGCGGCTTCCTCGGCCTGGCGGCGTGCCTCCTCCTGCTGCTGGCGCTGCATTTCGCGCTGGCGTTCAGCGGCCTCGCGTTGAGCCCTTTCCATGGCCTCACGCTGGGCGCGCTCGGCGGCTTCGCGCTGACGTTCGGCAGCCTCCTGGGCGGCGCGCATGGCGGCCTCCTGCTGGGCCCTTTCCATGGCCTCACGCTGGGCGCGCTCGGCAGCTTCCTGGGCGGCGCGCATGGCGGCCTCCTGCTGGGCTCGTTCCATGGCCTCACGCTGGGCACGCTCGGCGGCTTCGCGTTGGCGCTCGGCAGCTTCCTGCATCTGGCGCTGTTGTTCCATCTTCTGCTGGCGTTCTGCGGCCTCCTGCCGGGCCTTCATTTCGGTCTCGCGTCCGCGCTGCTCCTGCATTTCAGCTTCGCGTTTGGCTGCATCTTCACGCGCCTTCATGGCCTCGGCCTGTTGTTGAAGTTGAGCGGCTTCCTGCTGCCGGGCGGCCATGGCCGTCTCCTCCTGCTTTTTCCGGGCTTCGACCTCGGCCTGTTTCGCGGCCATTTCCTCCTGCTGCCGACGAAACTGCATTTCTCGTGAGCGGTTTTCCTCGGTCAGTTTTTCCTGGCGGGACTTTTCCAGGTCCTGGCGCTGCCGTTCCATCCGGGACTGCATTTCCTGACGCCGTTCCAGGTTTTGCCTTTCTTGTTCGGCGGCCTGGGCGCGTTGGGCGTCCATCGCAGCCTGCCGGAGCGCGAGCTCCTGCTGCTGCCTGGCGGCTTGTTCTTCGCGGGCCTTCATCGCCTCGGCTTCGGCGGTGTTGTGGCGTGCCTGAACTTCCTTTCCAGGCTGGGGTTGGATGCTTCCGGGCCTGCGAGGGTCTTCGAGCCTGCCTTTGCCAGGTTCATGGGGGAAGCGACCGCCTTTGCCCATGTCTGGCGAGCCGGGCCGGCTGCCCGGGGTTGCCGGAATTTCAGGGCGTTCAGGGTTCCTGCCGGCTTCGACGGTGACAGGAAGGGTGGGGTGATCGCCGCCTGGGATGCCTGGCGTCCTTGTGGGTGGCTCCATCCCGGGCTGTCTGGGCTGCAGAGCGGGTTCGGATTGCTTGGGGGTGTCTGCAAGCGCGGGCCTGGGCTGGGGGAGTTTTGCCTGACGCAGCATGGCTTCCTTCAAGGATGCCCTTCTGTCCTCGGGCACATCTTTCCAGGCGTCGATCATGATGGGCTGCTGGATGCGTTCGGCGATGAGGGGAGTGCCGGGCTTGGACTTGCCCCGGACGATTTCCAGCGGCGCTGCATTGAAGCCTGGATGTCCATGGTCATGTCCCCTGCGGAAGTCGGGAGCCCGATCCAGCCGGTCTTTGAAGTGGACGGGGGCACGGACCACCGGGGATCCGCAGCGCTTCTGCACCCAGTCCAGGTCCGGGCCGCCACGCTGGGTGAAAACGCTGCCATGGTTTGACGGGACGATGCGGGTGACGTTGAGGGTCTGCTGGAAGAGGCGGGTGATGCTGGTGACGGACAGGCTGACGTTCACATAGCTGGTTCGGCCAAAGTTGCCGGCGTTGATGAAGGTGTAGCTGGAGGGGCCCAGGCCGTACTGCACGTCGCAGTCATGGCCCACCGCCGTCCTGCCGGCTCCCGGGGGCAGTGGCGCCCAGCCAACGCAGTCGTCGCCGTAACGCCAGGAAACCCAGGCGGGCGCCCATTCCCTGCCGGGCACCCAGAGCCAGCCGTGGCGGGACACCTGCACCCAGCGGCCGTAGTGGTAGCAGGCCCACCCAAAGGGTTCGTTGGAGTCCCAGGCCCAGCCCTGGTCGGTCCAGGCCCAGCGACCGTCGACATAAGGGCGCCAGTTGGGGCGGTCGGCCAGGCCGGGTCGGAAGGCATAGCCGTAGCCGTCCACCTCAACCCATTTGCCATGCGGCCTCAGTGAATCATAAAACAGCGAGTAATCGTCGTCGGGCGTGGTCCAGGGCTGCTGGGGCACGGCTGGGGCCGAGGGTGGCAGGTAGGGCAGGGCCCTGGGAAGCTTCGAGCGTTCCAGTTCCTCGGCAAGGCTGAGGCTTTTCTGGCGTGCCGCCTGGGCATCCGCCGCGAGGCGCTCGTTTTCCTGACGGATGGATTCCAGGCGTGTCTTGAGTTCAGCGGTCTCCTTTTCCTGGAGGGTCTTTTGAAGGTCGGCGAGCTGCTGCTGCAGGTCATCGCTGCGCTGCTGGAGTTCAGCCGCCTGGCGGGCATTGTCCATCTGGGCCTGCTCCAGGAGCCTGCGGGATTCCTCGGCGGCGGAGTCCGATGCGGGCTTGCAGGAGGGCAGGAGGGAAAGGGCAAGCAGCAGGCTCAGCGGAAGGCGGATGTGTTTCATGGAGCAGTGGGGCCGAAATTCAGACGAGCCCAGGTTTTTATTGTTCAGCCAAAAATCAGCACCTGCATAAAACTCGCGCAGCCATGTGCTTTTCAACATGGGGGTAGGACCTGGACGAACTTGGTGTTTAAAGGATGCAAATGTCAGCTTCACCCGATCCAGACAGGCTTCAAGTCACCCGCCGTTATTTCCTGGGACGTTGCACCGGCGTTTCCGTGGGGGCGATGGCCCTTCATTCGATGGGCGCCGAGGAGAGGCCCGGGCTGCCGCATCTTCCGCATTTTGCGCCCCGGGCGAAGCGGGTCATCTTTCTCACCCAGTCGGGCGGGCCTTCGCAGCTGGAGCTTTTCGACCACAAGCCGGGCCTGATGCAATGGGCGGGCCGGGAGCTGCCTGAGAGCGTGCGGCGCGGGCAGCGTCTGACGACGATGACGGCCAACCAGAAGCAGCTGATCCTGCCGGGGATCACGAAGTTTTCCCGTTGTGGAAGCAGCGGCGCGACGGTGAGCGAGTGGCTGCCACATCTTCAGAAGGCGGCGGACGATGTCTGCTTCATCAAGTCGATGACGACCGATCAGATCAACCATGCGCCTGCGATGACGCAGTTTCTGACGGGACATCAGCTGCCAGGACGACCAAGCATGGGATCCTGGATCAGCTATGGGCTGGGCAGCCTGAACCGCAACCTGCCGGACTATCTGGTGCTGATCTCAAAGATGCAGCGACCGAGTGACCAGCCGCTTTACGATCACTACTGGGGCAGCGGTTTCCTGCCGAGCCGGTACCAGGGCGTGAAGCTGCGCAACTCGAAGGACCCCGTGCTTTACCTGAGCGATCCTGAGGGGCTGCCGCGGCATCTGCGCCGGGGCATGCTGGACGGGCTGGCGGAGCTGAACCAGAGGCGTTTTGAGCAGGCAGGTGATCCCGAGATCACCACGCGCATCCGTCAGTATGAGATGGCCTACCGGATGCAGGCCAGCGTGCCGGAGCTGACGGACCTCAGCGATGAACCGGATCATGTGTTTGAAATGTATGGTCCTGACTCCAGGCGTGCCGGAAGTTATGCGGCCAACTGCATCCTTGCCCGACGTCTGGCGGAACGCGGGGTGCGTTTCATTCAGCTTTTCCATCCGGACTGGGACCATCACAGCCGTCTGCCAAGCTGGTGCACGGCGCGCTGCCGAGACACCGACCAGCCCAGCGCGGCCCTGATCAAGGATTTGAAGCAGCGCGGTCTGCTGGATGAAACGCTGGTCATCTGGGGCGGCGAGTTCGGTCGCGGCGTGGCGGGGCAGGGCAAGTGGGACAGCCCCGAGGCCGGGCGCGATCATCATCCCCGCTGCTTCACCGTGTGGATGGCGGGCGGTGGTGTGAAGCCCGGCATCACTTATGGCAGCACGGACGACTTCAGTTACAACGTCGCCGAGAATCCGGTGCATGTGAGGGATCTGCATGCCACGGTGATGCACCTGCTGGGCATTGATCATGAGCGCTTCACCTTCCGCGCCCAGGGGCTGGATTTCCGCCTGACCGGCGTGGAGCCGACGAAGCTGGTGAAGGACATCCTGGCCTGAGGCCGGGCATGACTATTTGCTGCCGACGCGCCAGAGGCTTTTCTCGGTGCGGATGATCAGGTCGTCTCCCACGACGGCATAGGAGGCGAGGGAACGTTCGGCCAGGTCGTTTTTGGCGAGCACCTGGAAGGTTTTACCGGGCTTCACGACGACACCAAGACCCTTTTCATCCTGGAGATAAAGCCTGCCGTCGGCGTGCAGGATGGATGCGCTGATGGGCCCTGTGCAGCGCTCCTGGTAATGGACGCCGCCGGTTTTGGCGTCGACACAGGAAAGCACGCCATTGTCGGCCACCAGATAGAGTTCATCGCCGACCACGACCATGCTGGGGTTGTGCGGGGCGAACTTGTCCAGCTTCCACGCAATGTGGGTGTCGGTCACATCGCCGGCGCCATCGGTGCGGATGGCGAGCACGACGGGCTTGTCGTAACCGGTGCTGATGAAGATCATGCCATGGGCGAAGACAGGGCGGGGCACGACCGAGTAGCCCTGGTCGTAGCGCGCCTTCCAGATCTCGGTCCCGGTGGCGGGGTCGAGGGCGTTGACCACGCCACTGCCGGGCGAGATCAGCTGGCGCTTGCCGTTGACGTCGATGACGAGCGGTGTGCAGAAAGAAAACTTCTTCTTGGCATCGCTCACGCGGCTGAACTTCCAGCGCAGTTTCCCGGTGTTTTTGTCGAGGGCGATGACGGCTGGATCGCTGTCCGCATCGGCGTTGTAGATGAAGAGGTCACCTTCGATGACGGGGCTGCCGCCGTTGCCGTGAACGGGCTTGTAGGCGAAGTCGCGCGTGCTCCAGACCGTGCTGCCGTCCTCGGCATTCAGACAGGCGCTGCCCTGGTGGCCGAAGTGAACGTAGAGACGGCCGTTTTCATAAACCGGTGTGGGGCTCGCATGGCTGTTTTTCCGGTGGATGTTTGGGGCGGTGGCCGCTTTCTGGGCGAAGATCTCCTTGTCCCAGAGCGTCTTGCCATCGGTGGCGGAAAGGCAGAGGGTGCGCAGGCTGCGGTCGATCACCGGTTTTTCTTCACCACCGACCGGCACGGCGCTGGTGAGATAAATCCGGTCGCCGATGATCACGGGCGAGGACCAGCCGACACCGGCCAGGGAGGCTTTCCAGATGATGTTGCGGTTCAGGCCGGGATTCCATTCCACAGGAAGTCCGGTGACTGCGGAATGCCCCTGCTTGTCAGAGCCCCGGAATTCAGTCCAGTCCTGGGCAAGGCTGGTGGTGAGGCTGAGCAGGAGGGCGGGGGCAAGGTGGCGCATGGGGAAAGGGAAGGAATGAATGAGGGCGACAGAACGCTGGATGTGCCGTCACTCTTTTGGTTCGGGCAACATTCCTGCGGAAATGCGTGTTGCTGGCTTCAGGGGAATCCTTTGAAAAAGCCGCGGGCGGCATCGCTGGTGATCTGGGCGACCTGTTCCAGCGGTTGTTCGCGGATGAGGGCCGTCGCACGTGCGGTGTCGGCCACATGGGCGGGTTCGCAGCGCCTGCCGCGATGGGGCACCGGAGCGAGGTAGGGGGCGTCGGTTTCCAGCATGTAGGAGCCGTCGGGCACCTGTCGAAGCGTGTCCCTGGCGGGGCCCGGGTTTTTAAAGGTGACGATGCCGGTGAAGGAGATCAGGTGGCCGTCATCGAGCAGCGGTCTGGCCTGATCGAAGGTTCCGGTGAAGCAGTGGAAGACCGCGCGCAGCCTGCCGGTGTAGGGTTTGACGATGGCGACGAGGTCGTCCCAGCTGTCACGGTTGTGCAGGACGACGTTCAGGCCCAGCTCCACGGCCAGGTCGAGCTGGAGGCGGAGGCAGTGCGCCTGATGGGCCTTCCACGAGGCCAGGTCAAAGCCGTCTGGCGGTGCGTGGAAGTAGTCCAGGCCGATTTCGCCGATGGCCGCCGTGCAGGGATGCCGGGCGAGCAGACGCAGTTCCTCGATCCAGGCGTCACCGGAAACGCTGTCCACGTCGCAGGGATGGATGCCGGTCGCCACGCGAATGCCGGGGGCGTTTTGACTGGCGATCTCCAGGCATTTCCAGGCATTCGGCAGGTCGGTGGCGGGCACCAGCATGCGGTCCACGCCAGCTGTCCGGGCCCGGGCGATGACCTCGGTCAGGTCGGAGTCAAACTGGCGGCTGCCAAGATGGGTGTGGGTGTCAAAAAACATGCGTCAGTGAGGACGCAGCCAAACATCAGGTGCCGCTGCGGGACAACCGCAAACTGGCGTACGCTTTCATGACCTGCCGGGTCATCGGCCCGGGAGCCGTCAACAGGCGTTCATCCACCTGGGCAACCGGATGAATCTCACGGGTCGAGGAGGTGAGGAAAAGCTCCTCACACTGCTGAAGGCGGCCAAGCGGGACAGGTTCTTCTGAGACAGCCAGGCCCTCACGGCGGCAGGCATCGAGGACGAGGGCACGGGTGACACCCGCCAGGCAGCCGGAGGAAAGGGGCGGGGTGAGCAGCCTGCCCTCGACCACCAGGAAGACATTGGTGCCGGTGCCTTCGCAAAGCTCGCCGCGGGTGTTGGCCAGGAGCGCCTCGCCGCAGCCAAGTGAACGCGCATGGGCAAGGGTCAGGAGGTTTTCGGCATACGAGAGACTTTTGATGCCGCAGAGCGTGCTGTTTTCATTCCGGGTCCAGGGCGCCTGGCAGACGCGTTCGACGGGTGGCCAGGGTTTCAAAGGTGTCGCAGTGGCCAGAAAAGTTTGGTTTGCCAGGGTGGATGGGGATCCTGGAGGACATTCACCCCGGGTCAGGGTGACCCTCAGCCGGGCATCGTGCAGGTGGTTGGCCGTGATGACAGCCTGGAGGGCCACTTGGAAAAGGTTTTCCGAAGGCGCTTCGAGGCCTGCTTTTGCGCAGGAATTCAGCAGCCTCTGCCAATGTTCCGCGGCCGCCACAGGGCGGGACTGGCGGGCCACCAGCGTTTCGAACACGCCGTCTCCGACCAGAAAGCCCTGATCAAAAGGGGAGATGCGTGCTTCTGCAGCGGGCAACAAGGAGCCGTTCAGCCAGACGATGGAACTCATGGGTCATCAATAACCCGCCCTGGAGGCTGGCAAGCTGACAAAAAGGCGGATGGACAAACCTTTTTTGGGAGTAATCCCGGCGGTGCTTGATCTAGGTTGGTGAATCAGAGCACCGCCGGGAATTACGACTGGCGTCCACCAGCCCCCCCCGGAGCGATGGATCTTCCAGAAACTTTTACCGGAACGGCAGCTTCCTCGGCGCTTGGCGCGGCAGGGAGGAGGCTGGTTTTTTCATGGGAAATTTTGGAGCTGGCGAGGTGGCGGGAGGCGCTACAGGCGAGAATGAGGATGAGCAGGGAAAAGAGAATGTAGCGCCAGGGCATTTGAAGCAATTCAGGGGGAATTTCTTGAATTTCCAAAAGGCTAGCAAGCCGCGTTAAAAACATCACCTTACCATTTGGTAATGATAAGCACGGCAGGCTGTGCGGTCTGTTGGAGGACCTTGATGCCCAGGGATTGCGGCCAAGTTTTTGCTTTTGATCATTTGTCGTGAAACGCGGGGTGGGCGACGCGTTTGGACTCTGCCTCATGAACTCTTCTGCCCTCTCTCGCCGCACCTTTTTCCGCACTTCAGCCGCCGCTCTGGGGGCTTCGGCCGTGCTGCCTACCCTCAGCAGGGCTGTCAGCGTCGACAAGTCTGCCGCAGATCCGGCCTACGTGATCAAAAACAAGGGCATCAAGCACACGCTGATGGGCTGGTGCTGGAAGCCGATGGACACCCTGGAGCTGGCGAAGCATGCGAAGGAGATCGGACTGGTCGGCATTGAAGGCATCGACCGTAAATATTACCCTGAGGTGAAGAAGCTCGGGCTGGACATCTCGCTGGTGAGCGGTCACGGCTTCAGCAACGGGCCCTGCAATCCGAAATTCCGGGACGAGGTCATCGCCAAGCTACGGGAAGGCATTGATGTGGCGGCGGACGTGGGGGCGAAAAAGGTCATCACCTTCACCGGCATGAAGTTTGAAGGCATGGACCGGGAGCAGGCGGTCAAGGACTGCATCAGCACCTGGAAGGAGGTGCTTCCGCATGCGGAGAAAAAGGGCATCACGCTGGTTCTGGAGCATCTCAATTCACGCGACAGCTCCCATCCGATGAAGGGGCATCCGGGCTATTTTGGCGATGATGTCGACTTCTGCGTGGATTTGATCAAGCAGGTGGGCAGCCCGAATTTCAAGTTGCTGTTCGACATCTACCATGTCAGCATCATGAACGGCGACATCATCCGCCGGCTGAGGTTGCACAAGGACTACATCGGCCACATTCACACGGCTGGAAACCCGGGCCGATGCGAGCTCGACGAGCATCAGGAGATCCATTATCCGGCGGTGATGCAGGCGCTTCTGGAAATCGGCTACCATGATTTTGTGGCGCATGAGTTCATCCCAACCTGGCAGGACACCATCCTGGCGCTTCGCCACGCGGCGATGGTTTGTGATGTCTGATCTCTGACAATCGCCTTACAACCCATTTACCAGCGTCTGACGCATTCACTTCGGGATGTGGCAGAATCTCAACAGGTAACGGAAGAGCCCCAGCGGCCACCTTCCTGCCGAACATTTCTCATCATGGTACCTTCTTGGCTGTTGGCTACCTTCGAAAACTTCAGGGCGGACCGGGTGGTCCGCCCTGATCGTTTTCACGGAGGAAACCAGGGTCAGCGATACTCGAGCTGTGCCGTCACGGTGGCGTCCTCGCTGCTGGTGCAGCGCAGCCAGTAGGCGCCGAAGCTGGCCGGGAAGATGTGGGTTTTATCCTCGCCCGGGGAGAGATCGAAGGACTGGACAGGCACCCAGAAGCCGGTGCCGGTGAGGTCGGCCTCGACGGTGACACGGGCCGGCGTGTCGGTGCCGAGAGTCAGTTCTTTGTGGTCATAGCCTGTCACAAGGTAAGGATCGCTGGGCTGTCCGGCTTTCACCTTCGTGTTTTTCCAAGGCCCGCCAAAACCCCTGGGTTTGCCAAAGGCCCAGAGGTCGTCCACGGCGCCCATCCACAAGGCGGTGCTGCCATCCGTGGACCGCACGATGTGTTCGCCCCGGGCATCCTGGCGGAGGCCGCTGATCACAAGCAGGCCACGATAGCTGGCGTAGTCCTTGATGCGTCGGTTGTGGGTGCAAACCGGGCGCGCCTTGGCAAAGCCGCCCGCGTTTTCAGCAGGCAGCTCAAAGAAGGTGCCGCCAGCATTGAAGAGGTCGCGCTCGGTGCAGACCTCACGGCAGACGCGTTCGGCGCCGAGGGGGCCGCTTGTGTCGAGGCTGGCGGTGCCGCGCGGCAGCCTCCAGCGGCCTTTTTCATCCACGTAGAGGATGGAGGCTTCGTCGTGGCTGAGCACACCCTGGGGGATGGCGGCGTTTTGGGAGGTCCATTTCATGCCCGCAGGATCATTCACGGGTTTCAGGTCGAAGGAGGAGCCCAGATCGTAGCAGGCCCCGGTGGTGGTGACATGGCGAAGGGTTTTGAAGCCGCCGCCACGCGCCAGCATGACGCCGCCGGTGACGTCCTTGTCGTCAGGTTTGGCAATGCCTGCGAACATGGGGTCGGCTTCGGCGGGGCGTGGGTCGTCATTGCGGTAATGGAAGCAGGCGGTGACCTTGGCGGCGGCCTTTTGCGCCTTGAGTCGAAGCCAGGTGCCGGTTTCCTTGGTGGGGAAGTCGATCTGCACGGGCATGGAAGCGCGAACATCGAGCGTGCTTTTCGGTGTCCAGGCACCTGTGCCCTTTTCATCCACCTCCAGCGTGAAGGTGGCGGGTTCGGTGGTGCTGATCAGCAGGGAGCGATGTCGATAGCCGCTGAAAAGATAGGGCTCGCTGATGTCACCCGCTTTGACGGAATCGTTGAGCCAGACGGCGCCGCGGCCGATGACGGGGCCGAGTTGGTCGAGCTTATCCGGCTGGATGAACCAAAGGTTGGACTGGGACTGGCCGGGGCCGGCAAGCTTGCCCTTGGCCTTGCGGACGTTGAGGAACTCCTTGTTGGCGGAGTCATCGCAGCCCAGCACGAGGCGGTCGCCCCAGCGCGCGAAGTCGCCAATGACCTTGAGGTAGTTGCTGCGCGGGGCAAGGCCGGCGCTGGAGGCGGGGGTGAAGTTTCGCGGAAACTTCCAAAAGGCTCCATGCATGGTCATCAGCAGGTCGGATTCGCCGATGTCACGAATGCGCGGCCATTCCGTGTTCCAGCCATGGGCGCCGTCGTAGCTGTGGCTGGACTTGGGCAGCCGGTAGCCCTGCCAACGACCTTCATGCAGGCACATGAGGATGAGGGAACGGTGATCCCAGCCGATGCTCCACAGGGGGTCGGTCTCGGGCTTTTCATTGCCTTGGATGCCGCCCGGGCCCGTGACTTCGGTAAATTGGTTGCGCCTGACGAGCTGCCAGTCCTGACCTGGGGCGCGCCATTCACCGAGGGCGCCGCTGGGGGTCGCCGGATCGGTGGTGACGCGCTTGTCGCGGTCGCCGTTGTTCGCATAAACCAGCCGCCCCTGGCCGCTGAACAGCCCCTTGCCATGGTAGCCGGGCAGATTGGAGCTGAGCGTCGCCGGATGGGTTTCCTTGGAAAAGCCCTTCTTGGCGCCGTTGCCGTCCTTGATGTGGCCGATGACCTCCAGCGTGGTTAGGTCGACCTCATAAAGGCCTTCTTCCATGGTGGCATAGAAGGCCTTGCGGGCGGGTTCGGTGAGGTGGCGGGCGTTGCCGGTCAGGCGTCCGGGCATCCGGTTTGGGGGGATGACACGCACCTGGCGTTTGGCGTCGATGACGTAGGGCCCGATGAGAAGCTGCTGCGTTTCATGATGAATCATGCGGTTGGCCGGGGTGCCTCCGATGCTTTCCGGGCGGATGATCTGCTGCAGATCCGGGGTGATTTCGTAGAGCTTGTCGCTCGACCCAAAGGGCAGGTGGGGGCCGTAGGTGATGACCCAGAGGCGGTCGGCCCAGGGAACCACGGCTCCGGTGCCGCATTCGCCTTCCTGGTTGAACATGGCGAGGTGGGGGTAGATGCCGCTGATGTGGCGGGGGACGGGTTCCTCAGCGTGAAGCAAGGCGGCAGAGGCAAGGGCGAGGCAGGAGATCAGCAGGCGCATCATTTGCCAGTGGAGCATGAAAAGGCTCGTTCAGGCAAGTCCGCTGGCTTACATCCGGCTGCAATCGCTTACACACCGTTGGGTCCATGAACACTCTGCTGATTTCCCCAGATGTCTGGCTGAGCCTCCGCCTTCAATGGCTGTGGGTTTATCGTGGCGCGGTGCCACGGGCCGCGGAGTGGTCGGATGAGATCGTCGTGCCGTCAGGGTGGTTTCTGGTGGAGTCGGGGCTGGTGAAAATCCGGGCGGATGGACAGGAGATCGTGGTCAGATCCGGCGAGGGATTTTTCACGGCACCGGGAACCCGGCGTCAGTGGTTTGCCGAGGGCACCAGGCTGATGTCGGTGGGGTTGCGCAGTGACTGGCCGGATGGATCGCCCTTGTTCAAGCCTGGACTCAACGTCAGGCAGGGGCGGCGGGCCAGTCTGCCGCTCAAAGTCGCCACGGAAGCGCTGTTTGCCGTCGTGCATCCGGGCAGGGAAGAGGTGGGCTACCGCGAGGCGGTGGGGCCAGCGAACCGGTCGCTGCCGGGCTGGAGCGTGCATGCGGCGGCGTTCCAGAGCTGGTTCAGCGTTTACCTGGGACAGCTGAGGAAGATGGGGGTGTCACCCCAGCCAAGGTCTGGCAAAGACGTCCGGCTTGCCAGGGTGCTGAAGAGGTTGGAGGCCTGGCCGCTGGGGGAATCATTGAAGCTGGGACGGCTCGCCGCCGGATCGCCGTGGAGTGAGCGACGCCTGCATGACCTGCTGAGGGTTCAACTGGGAATGACGGCTCAGGCCTGGCTGGAATGCCGAAAGCTGGAGGCGGCCAAGCAACGGCTGGCCACGGAGGACAGCGCCTTGAAGGAGATTGCCTATCAGCTTGGATTTCGTCATCCGCCTCATTTCACGGCCTGGTTCAAACGCCATGTCGGCCTGACTCCGATGGCTTACCGGGCCATGGGAGGGGTCAGCGGAGCCTGATGTCGAGGGGTTGCCAGGAGCACGGTCTTCCCTAAACTGGGGTGGTGTTTCCGGTCTTTCGTTGGTTGCTCTGCCTTTTCTGCTTCTGCCTGGGCTTCCTGCCCGCAGGGGCGGCGACGTCTCCCCAGGAAGCTGCGCCTGCCCCCTTCAAGCCGGAGGCTCTCGACCGCAGCACTATCCTCCAACTCCAGATCTTTCTCGACCGCCAGCTTTTTGGACCTGGAAAGCTGGACGGCGCGGTCGGTGAATTCACCCACAAGGCGGTGGTGAACTACAACTTCGCCCAGGGGCGCAAGGACATCTATGACTGGAGCCATGCTCTGGCCCAGGCGGCGAAGGAAGTGCCGGTCATGTATGCATCCTTCAAGATCAGGCCGGAACTGCTTCAATTTGTGAATCCTGACCTGCCGGAAAAGCCGGAGGATCAGGTGCAGTTCCCTTACATGGCCTACCGGAGCCTCGTCGAACTGGTCGCCGAACGCTTTCATACGGATGAGGATTTTCTGGCCCGGATCAATCCCGACAAGCGCCTGAACCAGCTCAAGGCTGGGGACTCGGTGGTCGTTCCCAATGTCCGTTCTTTCCGGATCGAGGAGATCAAGCCGCTGGCCAGCCACAAGCCGGATCCTGTCCTGAGTCTGAACACAATCGTCATCGACACCACCGAGCGCATTGCGGTGGTCTATGCTCCCGGGGAGAAGTTTCTGGCCGCTTTTCCAATCACACCCGGCAAGCCGGAGTTCATTCCGGTCGGCTCCTGGGAGGTGAAAACCATGCTCAACACCCCCAGCTTCCGTTACGACAAGCAGTTCCTGGAAGAGGGGGTGAGGGGTGGCGAAGCCTGGCAACTCCCCCCAGGGCCCAACAGTCCAGTCGGCATCCTCTGGTGCGGCATCAGCAAGAGCGGAATTGGGCTTCATGGCACCGCCCTGCCTCGAACGATTGGGCGCAGCCGAAGCGCCGGGTGCGTCAGGTTTGCCAACTGGGACATCGTGCGCCTGCCAACCCTGATTCGTCCAGGGGCCAAGGTCATTGTGCGCTAATTTTAACCCGTGAAGCGTTTCATTGAGGTTTCAAAAGGGTTGAAATCAAGAGGTGAGTGTTCGACGTATGGTCAGCACCCGCCCAACCCACCCTTATGAGACGCCCTTGGATTAAAATCGAAGCCTGCACGCCTGATAAACCGGAAATCTGCGCCATCGCCACCTCTCTGAAGATGGATGAAGACATGGTGATGGGAAAGTTGGTGCGTCTTTGGTCTTGGGTGACGGTTAATCATGTCAAAAGTGACGATTTAAGCGTTACAAAAGAGTTTATTGATAAACTGGTCGCTCGGAAGGGTTTTGCTGAGGCCATGATCAAGGCGGGCTGGTTGCAGGAGAAAGGTGAGCGCCTTCTGCTGCCCAATTTCGAACGGCATCACAGTGACGCTGCCAAGACTCGAGCGCTGACAGCGGTCCGTGTGGCCAGGCACCGTGCCCTCAAGGAAGTCAAAGAAATGACCAAACCTTCGCGCAAAAAAGTAACGGTAAAGACGTTAGAAAGCAAAGAAACTAATGTGACTGATGGGATGGTTTCATGCGAAGAGGATGTCTCGTGGAATTCTAACGAAATTGTAACGCCAATCGGGGCTTTATCACCCGCAGCTGAATCCATTGAATCTGCGACTGAGCCAGTGGTTGAGCCAGTGGTTGATGTTGTTGAAAGCCCGGGGTCCGAATGGGTGGATGGAGGTGAGGTCGAAGAACCTGTGCATCAGGTTGAGCCCATCTCCATTAACGCTGAACCAACGTTTCGGCCGTTGCATATCGACTCACCTGCGGCAGCGCTTCAGGACGTTCCCTCCGAGTATGTCCCCGTGGATGAGATGGACCCGGTACCCGAGCCCGCCGAATCTGTGGAAGAACTGACGCCAAGTCCTGCTCCCGTTGCAGAGCCGGTGAAAACACCGGATGCCAAGGCGGAAACTCCTTCGAAAAAGGGGCGGAAGAAGCAGGAGGCAGACGAAGCCCAGGCCATGCTGTTTTGACCGTAAGCCGACCTCAGACAGGGCATCGTGCTGACGGGCTCGTTGACAGAGCCATCATGCGAACGAGGCTGAATCTCCGTCCTGGCCAGCTTTCGAACGAACAGTGACAAACGGTTTCGTCAGGCTTTCCGCATGGCTTCCTCGATGAAACCGTGAAACTCACGCCAGCTCCAGGCAGACTTGGTCAGACCCCAGGCCTTGCCTTGAGTGGGATGTTCTTCGATGTCGGCCGTGATGAAATCTTCGACATGGCGGCGGCTGCGGACGAGGATTTCGCCGTTGGGGTCCATGATGTAGCTGTCGCCGTAGCCGACCCCTTCATTGCGGGTGATGCCGCTTTTGGTCCGGTCCAGCACCACGTTGTTGCCACGGATGAAATAGACGTCGTTTTCAACGGCCCTGGCGCTGTGGTCGGCTCGGACCTTCATGAAGTGGGGGATGAGGCCGTTGTCGGAGATGTAGTTGAAATGGGGGGCGAAGATCGCCCTGGCGCCTTTTAGGGCCAGGATGCGGGCGGGTTCCATGTAGCCGCCGTCCGCACAGATCAGCACGCCGAATTTGAGGCCCTGGTGTTCCCAGACCGGGAACTCACGTCCCTGCTTGTGAAACTTCTGGTAGGCGGCGCATTTGCTGTAGGTGCCCAGGAGGTGGCCCCGGTGGGCGACCAGGGCGGTGTTGTAGAGGTCGGGGCCGCGTCGTTCGTTGTAACCCACGATGGCGAGGGCTTCGTGGCGGCTGGTGACATCCAGCACCTGCATCATCTCCGGGGAATCGTTGGCAAGGGCGCCGGCGCGTGCGGCTTCCTCGGTGTCGGGGTAGCCGGTGAGGAAGCATTCCGGAAAGCTGACGATGGCGGCCTGGGCCTTGTCAGCCATTGCCAGGCCCTGCTCGAAGCGTTGGAGGTTGTGGGCGAAGTCTCCGCACCAGGATTCAAACTGGCAGTGGGCGATTTTCATCAGGCCAGTCTGCCGTCAGGCGGGCGTCTGGCACAAGCCTGAACTGGCGGGAAGCCGGCGGGCGCTTCAGGCGGCACGTCGGCTGGCCCAGACCATGAGGCCGAGGCAGAGGACAATGGCGGGCATGACCAGGGTGGTGCTCCAGAAAATGATTTCGCCCTGCTTCTGGGTGAGCTGGATGCGGTAGTTGCGCTTGGGCTTGGGGGTGATGCCGATGAGCTTTTCGCGATTCAGAATCCAGTTCAGGGAGGCGGAGATGAAGTCGCGGTTCACGGCCAGGGCGGACTGCTTGTCGAGAAGAGCGGCATTGCCGACGATGATCATGCGGCAGCTGTCCACGCGCAGCCGTTCGTCGGTGATGGAACCACGTTCGACGCTGGCGGCCAGAAAAACGTTCTTTTTCACGTCCTCCTCGTCGGCGACGGGCAGGTCTTCGAGGTAGTTTTTTTCGCCCCAATAACGGTCGGTGGCACCGATGAGGGGGTGAACGTTGATGTTCTGATTTTTCAGGTATTCGTCGTCGAAATGGAGTTCCAGGGATTCGCTCTGCCCGGGCAGGGTGGTGGTGCTGGCGGCCAGGTGGCGGGTGATGGAGGAGGCGTTGTCAAAGATGGCCTGGACGGAGAACTCCTTGCGTGCGCCGCTGCCGGTGCTTTCGGCGTAGAGGACGCGGTCGCCTCTGGGGAAGACGCCGTTGAGGCCGAGGAAGGCGCCGAGTCTCGGGGTTTCTCCGGAGGGGTCGAGCAGGATGAGCAACCCGGCGCGCTGGCGGCCCCAGTAGGACTTGAGCATGTTGATCTCGCGTTCGGAGAGGTCGTAGCGCAGGCCGGCGACGATCAGGCCGTCGGCGTCATCGGGGACGGCGCTCACCTCGGCGAGGTTGATGGGAAAGAGCTGGAAATTCTGGGCGCGGCCGAGCTCGCCGAGGGCTAGCATGGATTCCACGAGGGCGGCCTCGGTGCGGGCGCCCTTGCCGACCACGATGTAAAATTTCCTTTCATCACCCTCGACCACGTTGATGAGGGCGGAGGTGATGGCGTCCTCACCGCGGTATTCCTTGATGGTCCGCTGGGTTTCGGTGCCTTTTTCGCGAATGACGAGTTCCTCCTCGGGGATGAAGCGCACGCGCTTGCCGCAGCGGACGACCACGCCGCTCTGGTCCAGAGCGAGGCCGGTTTCGGTCTTGAGGGATTCGGCGCGTTCGATGTCGCGCAGGGGGTCGATGCTGCGGACCTTGACGCGCCCTCGGCCGTTGAGGCGGTATTCCTCCAGCAGGGTCTGGGTTTCGCCAAAGAGCTGGCCGTCGCGGGGGATGACGTTGGCGATGGAGACGTCCTTGGCGAGCTTGTCGAGGTAGTTGAGGGTGGCGCTGCTGAGGGTGAAGTTTTTCTGTGGGCTGAGGTCCCAGCGGGTGTGGTAGCGGTAGCTGATGCGGTTGACGCCGAAGAACAGTCCCAGGGTGAGCACGACCTGGACGGCCACATTGAGGCCGATGCTCCAGCGTCGGGGCATGGGAGGGGCTGCCTTGGAGGGGGCGTTGGAAGTGTCTTCGGGCATGAGGGGCGGGAATCGCGTTTCGTGCGGGCTCAGGGCTTCCAGCGACGGAATTCAAGCACCTGATGGGTGAGCGCCAGGAAGAGCAGGGCGAGGCTGGTGTAATAGACGATCGGGCGGGTGTCGATGAGACCGCTGGTGAAGGTCCGGATGTGCTCCATGCTGGCGAAGTAGTTGATGATGTCGACGAAGGTTTCGGAGACCTTGCGGCCGAGGACCATGATGAAGAGGCCGCCGAGGAAGTGGAGGAGGCTGAAGGTGAAGGAGATGACGGCGGCGATGATCTGGTTGGAGGTCAGGGCGGAGGCAAAGCAGCCGATGGACAGGTTGAACAGGCCCATGACGAGCAGGATGAGATAGCTGCCCTTGAGGGAGCCGCGGGGGATTTCCACCTGGCCGGCGGTGATCCAGTCGATGAGGTGGAAGTTGATGAAGCTGGGGGCCCAGAGCACCGAGTAGACAAAGACGGCGGCGAGGTATTTGGAGAGAACCACCTGCCAGGTGTGAACCGGGGTGGTGAAAAGGGTTTCAAAGGTTCCCATCTTCTTTTCCTCGGCAAAGAGGCGCATGGTGAGCAGGGGGAAGATGAAGAAGTAGGAAAGCCAGAACCAGTTGGGCTGAAACATCCACTGAACAATGCTGCCTTCGCTGGGGCCGCGTTCGAGGATGGAAAGGGCTGCGCGGAAGGAGTAGCCGCTGAGCACCATCACGAGAGCCAGGACCACATAGGCCACGGGCGAGACGAAGAAGGCCCGCAGTTCTTTTTTGAAGAGTACCCAGAGGAGGCGCATGAAAGTTTGGCAAAGGGGTGGGTTCGGGGCCGGTTCAGTCAGCGGCGGAGAGTTCGATGAAAACATCCTCCAGGCTGGGGAGTCGACGGTGCAGTTCGCGGATCTTCCAGCCTTCCTTCAAGGCGAGATCCATGAGGGGTTCGCGGACGTCCTGGTTGGCCTCCACGCGGACGGTGATCAGGCGCCAGCCGGTTTCCTCCCCGTCTTGGGCGGCCTTGCGCACGTTGGGGAGGGCTTCGATTTTGGCGGTCACGTCATCACCCTTGGCTTGCAGTTCCACTTGAACGACGGAGGCGGCGCGCAGGCTGCGGGTCAGGCGATCGGGGGTGTCGTTGGCAAGGATCCGGCCGTGATGAATCATCAGGACACGGTCGCAGACGGCCTCGACTTCCTGGAGAATGTGGGTGGAGAGCAAGATGGTGTGTGCAGGCTTCAGGCTGCGCAGAAGGTCGCGAACCTGGCGGATCTGGACGGGGTCGAGGCCGTTGGTGGGCTCGTCCAGGATCAGCAGGGGCGGTTTGTGCAGCAGGGCGTCGGCCAGGGCCACACGCTGACGGAAGCCCTTGGAAAGATGGCCGATCAGCCGACGGCGTACGTCGGTGATGGTGCAGAGGTCCATCACCTCGCCGACGCGCTGGCGCATCTCGCGCCCGGAGAGTCCCTTGAGCTCGGCCCGGAAGCGCAGGTATTCCTTCACCTTCATGTCGGTGTAAAGCGGGGCCATTTCCGGCATGTAACCGATGCTTTTCCGGACGGCGATGGATTCGTGGAAGACGTCATGGCCGTTGACGGTGGCACGACCACTGGTCGGTGGCATGTAGCCCGACAGGATGCGCATCGTGGTGGACTTGCCGGCGCCGTTGGGGCCCAGGAAGCCGACGATCTGTCCAGGCTCGACCTGAAAGGTCAGCCGGTCCACGGCGGTGCGGCCGGCGTACTGCTTGGTGAGATCCTGGACATCAATCATGCGTGAGGGGGAGGGAAGAGGACACGTTAAGCCAGCGGCGGCAGCCCTGGCAACCTTGGAAAGCATTTGTTCCGTCCGCAGCCAGGAGGGCCCTGGCACTGCCTTCGGCCGCCCGCTTCCCGCCTTGCGGGGGGCGTTTTCTGAATTTAGGAAACGCCGTCGACCCGATGTCCCGCCCTCAAGTCCCCGCCCCTCCTCATTTTCTGGCACGAGATGCCTGGCAGGAGCGGATGCGAGCTCATTCCCGGCGAGTCGCAGGGCGTGCGGATGAACATTTGCAGCGCAGGAGCCGTGACCTGAAGCATCCCGTCCACGATTTCCTGTTCACCTACTACAATTTTCCGCCTGCCAAGCTGAAACGCTGGCTGCCAGCCCTCGGTCAGGACCTGGAAGTGTCGGATGAGGATGTGGCCGCGATGCCCTGGCTGATGGAGGTGCCCATGATTCGGAACGAGGGAGCCTGCCGCCTGGACCCGAGGCAGATGCCGTCCAAGGTGGCGGACCTGGCCAGCTGGGTGGCCGCCCTTTGCCGGGCCATTCAGGACCGCCCTCCTCGTTTCAGATGCTTTGGGCTGCATGAGTGGGCGATGGTCTACCGGCTGCCGCGCGAGAAGATCCGACATCAAGGTTACGAGCTTCGCCTGTCCCCGGACCAGGTGGCGTCGGTGGTCGACTCCATGACGGTCTGCTGCTCGCATTACGATGCCTACCGCTTTTTCACGCCTGAGGCTTTGCCGCTGAACACCTTACGTCCGGCTTTGGAAAGTCGAATCGACCTGGAGCAGGGCGGTTGCCTGCACACCAACATGGATCTTTACAAGTGGTCGTCGAAGCTGTGGCCCTGGATCGGCAGTGACCTGGTGGGAGAATGCTTTGATCTGGCCTGGGCTGGACGTGACCTGGACATGCGGGCCAGCCCCTATGACCTGGCCCATCTGGGCTATAAGCCCGTTTTGATCGAGACGGCGGAAGGCAGGGTGCAGTATGAGGAGGAGCAGCGTGATCTTGCGGTTCGTGCGGCTGATCTGAGGCAACGATTGCAGGAGGTGGCCGAAGTGCTGGCTGGGCATGGCAAATCGGGATGAAGATTTCCCAAGTCTTGTTCCTTGCGAAGTGAGAATCCGCCCGCTAATCGTCGTTTGAAACAGCGTCTCAATTTCGCGCTCCCATGCACCCACCCTCCACCCTGGCCGAGCTCCCTGTGGGCTGTCGTGCCTTTGTTCAAAGCCTGCCTGTCGGCAATGCGGGACTGACGCGTCTTCGTGAGCTTGGGCTGACTCCCGGAGCCAGAGTCATGGTGGTCCGGCGTGCGCCCCTGGGGGAGCCGATTGAGATCACGGTTCGCGGCTCCCATCTGGCGATGCGCAATCATGAGGCGGCGCACATTCTTGTCACGAAGGCTGAAGCATGAGCGCGCCAGACTCCCCGTTGCTCGCCATTGTCGGCAACCCGAACTCGGGCAAGACCACCCTGTTCAACCTGCTGACCGGGCTGCGCCAGAAAGTGGCGAACTACCCAGGGGTCACCGTGGAAAAAAAGATCGGTGAGTGCTGGAGCCAGCATGGGCGCAAGCTGCGGCTGATCGACCTGCCCGGTGCCTACAGCATGAATGCGCGCAGCCCGGATGAGGCCGTGCTGAGAGATGTGCTGCTGGGGCGACGCAAGGACACGCCGCGGCCCGACCGTGTGGTGATGGTCATCGATGCGGCTAACCTGGAGCGGAACCTTTACCTGGCTTCGCAGATCCTCGAACTCGGCCTGCCGACGATCATTGTTCTGAACATGATCGACATCGCCGAGGCCAAGCAGTGGCGAATTGATGTCGCACGACTGGCCGAGGAGCTGGGCGTGCCGGTGGTGCCGATGCAGGCCACCTCAGGCAAGGGGCTGCTGGAGTTGAAGGCGGCGATGAGCCGGCAGGACCTGCCTCAGCCGCGCTGGCATTCCGCGCCGCTGCCTGAGGACATTCGTGCCTCGCTGCTTGCCACCCAGGCGGAATTGACCCGTGCCGGTGCGATCCAGCCCGAGGCATCGCTGCTGGAGCCGCTCTACCTGCTTTCTGATCACGATCCTCTGCATGCCGGCATCAAGGATGAGCAGCTTGGACAGGTCGCTCGCGGCAGGGATGCCCTGGAAAAAGCGCATCCTGGCTGGGAGGATCAGCTTGTGCAGGCCCGCTATGCGGTCATTGAGAAACTGTGTGCCCAGGTGCTGGTCAGGCCGGAGCAGGAGCCGGTGACCATGACGCAGAAAATTGACCGCTGGCTGCTGCATCCCTGGTTTGGCGGACTGACAGTGCTGGCCTTCCTGGTCTTCCTTTTCTATCTCATCTTCAAGGTCGCCGAAGGTCCGATGGGCTGGATTGAGGCGGCCTTTGCCGCGCTGGGTGGCTGGGTGACCGGCATCATGCCGCCGGGGGACCTGCGTGACCTCATCGTGGATGGAGCGATCAACGGCGTTTCCGGCGTGGTCGTGTTCCTGCCGCAGATTCTGATTCTCTTCTTCTTCATCGGCGTCATGGAGGACACCGGCTACATGGCGCGTGCGGCCTTCATCGTGGACCGTCTGATGAGTCTGGTGGGGCTGAACGGCAAGGCCTTCCTGCCTTTCCTGAGCTCGTATGCCTGTGCGGTTCCCGGCGTCATGGCCGCACGCACCATCGACAGCCCGAAGGACCGCCTGATCACCATCCTGGTCTCGCCGCTGGCCAGTTGCTCAGCGCGTCTGCCGGTTTACCTGCTGCTGATCAGCGCCTTTGTGCCTGACTCGGTCTCGCTCTGGGCCAAGGCGAGCCTGATGGTCGGGCTGTACGCCCTGGGCACGCTTGGCGCCTTCGTGTTTGCCTGGATCTTCAACAAGGGGGTCATGCGTGGCGCCAACGCCCCGATGATCCTGGAGATGCCCAGCTACAAGATGCCTTCGATCCGGGGCATCCTGCTGCTGGTCTGGCAGAGGGCCCGGGCCTTTCTCCTGCGTGCGGGCACGGTCATCTTCGGCATCTCGATCCTGATCTGGGCGGCATCGACCTATCCCAAGAGCGATTCGCCCGACGCCTCAGTCAGGCTGGAAAACAGCATCGCGGGCAGGGCGGGGCATTTGATTGAACCGATCATCGCGCCCCTGGGCTACGATTGGAAGATCGGCATCGGCCTGATCGGCAGCTTTGCCGCCCGTGAGGTTTTTGTGAACACCATGGCCGTGGTGTATGCCGTGGAGTCCGAGGATGAGGCGGACATGACGCCGCTGCGCGACCGGCTGAAGCAGGAGGTTCGTGCGAATGGCCGGCCGGTTTACAGCCCGCTCGTCTGCATCAGCCTGCTGGTCTTTTACGTCTTTGCCATGCAGTGCGTCAGCACGATGGCGATTGTGAAGCGTGAGACGGGTTCATCGAAGTGGATGTGGTTCCAGCTTGGCTACATGAGCGGCACCGCCTACCTGCTGGCCCTGGCGATCTACCAGGTCGGCACCGCGCTGGGCTATTGAACCCGGTGCCTGATCAGGCGAGCGCGTGCAGGATCTTCACCGCCTGGGCGGCAGCCTGGACGTTGTGAACCCGGAAGATCTGCGCTCCGCGATTCATGCCAGTGCTGATGCAGGCGAGGGTGCCGGCGTCACGATCCGTGGCCTGGGGCAGGTTGAGCACCTGGCCGATGACGGTTTTTCGTGAAACGGGCAGGAGGACGGGGCGCCGCCACTTTTGCAGGCGCTCGGCATGCCGGTAGATCTCCAGGTTGTCCTCGCGCTGCTTGGCGAAGTCGATGCCGGGGTCCAGGACGATTTGATCAGGTGAAAGCCCGGCGCTCAGGGCGAGGTCGATCTTTTCCTCAAAGAAGCTGTCGAGGGTCTGCCAGAGGTCGGGATACTGGACATGGGTATGGGGCACCTTGGGCTGGCCGATGCTGTGCATGATCAGCAGGCTGGCGTCATGGTCGGCGCAGAGGCGGGCGTTGGTGGCGTTGGGGAGGGCGCTGATGTCATTGATCAGGTCACCGCCATGCGGCAGCACGGCAGCGATGACCTCGCTGCGCCAGGTGTTGATGGAGAGCAGGGGAGGCGAGAGCTGCCGGGAATCCCAAGGGGAGGCGGCGGCGGTTTCGACAAGTTGCGGCCAAGCTTTCAGGAAGGGCATCAGCCGGGTGATCTCCTCCGCCACCGTGATCGGGCCGCGGTTGGTGCGGGCGCTTTCCGCGCCGATGTCGATGATGTCCGCGCCCTCATGCAGCATCTGAGCGGCCTGGGCCAGCGCCTTGTCCGGATCGAGCGTGCCGTCGCCGCAGAAGGAGTCGTCGTTGATGTTGACGATGCCCATCACCAGCGGGCGGCGTGGGAATTCGACACGGTGATGGCGGGCTTTCCAGATCATGCCAGGGGCGGCCTGCGGTTGGTTCAGTTTTGCAGCCCCTGGGTGTCGGCCAGCTTGGCTCCGGTGAGGATCATGCCGGTCTGCGTGGTGCGCTTGAGATTGGCGGCGATGAGGTCGGCGTCGGTGAAGTCGGCGTTGGTCAGGTCACAACCTTCCAGGTTGGCCCCGGAGAGGTCGGCGCCGACCAGCCGGGCGTGGCTGAGGTTGGCGTTGCGCATGGAGACGCCGCCCATGTCCGCGCCGCTGAGGTCAGCCCCGGAGAGGTTGACGCTGTCGAGGTTGGCACCGCTGAAATCCGCGCCGCTGAGCCTGGCGCCGGCCATGTTGGCCTTGGTCATGGTGGTGCCGATAAAATGGGCCTGGGCCAGGTTGAGGTCGTTCAATGTGGCGCCGGCAAGGTTCATGCCGGTCTCATTGAGCCTGAGGCCGCGCTTGCCCTCGCTTTCCAGCCATTGGGTGTGGGAGATGAGTTTTTCGTTGGTGACACTGGCCATCGCCGCATGATGCCAGGGACCAGGCGGGCTGCAAATGGAGATCGGTGACGCAGCTGCTTCGTGCTTGGCAAGGCGGGGGGGCTTTGCCAGCATGTCTTTAAATCTCGCGTTCATGCTGCTGCGCACCCATCAGATCACCAAGAAATTCCCCGGAGTGACGGCCCTGAGCCAGGTGTCCTTTGACATCGCCCAGGGGGAAATCCATGCCTTGTGCGGTGAAAACGGCGCGGGAAAGAGCACGCTGATCAAACTGCTGTCCGGCATTCATCCCCATGGCTCCTATGAAGGCCATTTTGAGGTCGATGGAGTGGAGGCCCGGTTTTCGGGCATTGCTGACTCCGTGAAGGTCGGCATCGCGGTCATTTATCAGGAGCTTGCCCTGGTGGACGAGATGACGGTGGCGGAGAACATTTTCCTCGGCTGTGAGCCGCGACGCTGGGGCGGGCTGGTGGACTGGCCGCGCATGTTTCGGGAGGCCCGGCTGCTGCTGGAACGGTTCAAGGTGGACCTGGATCCGGCGACGCCGGTGAAGCAGCTGGGAGTGGGCCAGAAGCAGCTTGTCGAGATCGTCAAGGCCCTGGGGAAAAATTCACGCCTGCTGATTCTGGACGAACCCACGGCTGCCCTGGCGGAGCATGAGGTGCAGGTGCTGCTGGACATCCTTCGTGATCTTCGCAGCCGTGGCATCACCTGTGTCTATATTTCCCATAAGCTGGACGAGGTCTTCGCCATCGCCGACCGCATCACGGTGCTTCGAGATGGCAGCACGGTGACGACCTTGAAGATGGTGGAGGCGACTCGGGAAGAGGTGATTGCCCGGATGGTGGGTCGGGAACTGGGCGACCTGTTTCCCCGACGTGCAACGAATCCCGGGGAGGTGCTGCTTTCCGTGCAGGATCTCACAGTCAGGGATGAGGAGGGCAGCCTGCGTCTGAACAAGGTCGGTTTTGAACTGCGCCGGGGCGAGGTGCTGGGCATCGGCGGGCTGATGGGCGCCGGGCGTACGGAACTTCTGATGCACCTTTTTGGAGCCTGGGGGCGGCGGGAATCCGGGAGCGTCACCCTGGCGGGACAGCCGCTGCCCCAGGGGGACCCCGCCCGGATTTTGTCCATGGGCCTGGCCCTGGTCAGTGAGGACCGCCGTCGATATGGCCTGGTTCTGGAGGAGGCGGTTGGTTTCAATCTCAGCCTCTCGAGTCTGGGTGAGGTGACTCAGCTTGGATGGATCAACCAGGCGGAGGAGACACGTCGGAACCGGGCCATTTTTGACCAGCTGCGAATCAAGGCCACCGGGCTGGAGGCGGTGGTGGGGCGGCTTTCAGGGGGCAATCAGCAGAAGGTGGTCATCGGCAAGGCCTTGCTGACACGGCCCAAAGTGGTGATGCTGGACGAGCCGACCCGGGGGATCGACGTGGGCGCGAAGATCGAGATCTACGAGTTGATCAACCGTCTGACAGCCGAGGGCTGTGCGGTGCTGCTGGTTTCGAGCGAGTTGCCGGAACTGATCGGCATGAGCGACCGGATTTTGATGCTGAATGAGGGGCGGGTGGGCGGTTCCTTCATCCGGGCCGAAGCCAGCCAGGAGAAACTGATGCATGCCGCCATGGCGGGCTCCTGACGCTTGATGGTCAAAGATTTAAAAAAGAGGGCCGGGCGGCTCCCGATTCCGCCCGGCCCCATGTGTTTGCATCAACCTCAACACAATCTGCCATGCGACAGACGGTGATGTGACAACAACCAATCACTCTCAAGACCAGCTGGGCAGGATTGCTCCCGCCATCACTGTTGGCATGTTCGATTCTTGGTTTGCGGGATGCGTTGAAACTTTTTGAAAATAATTCAGTGCCCCCTCGGCTGGGCGGGAATTTGTCAGGATTTGTCCTGGGCAGCCTGCTCCCAGAGGCGTC
This sequence comes from uncultured Prosthecobacter sp., assembly GCA_964642905.1. GTDB lineage: Bacteria > Verrucomicrobiota > Verrucomicrobiia > Verrucomicrobiales > Verrucomicrobiaceae > Prosthecobacter. The sequence continues at coordinate 7,699 of CAZXPU010000013.1, read as the reverse complement.
GGTAATGATCCATCCGCTCCTTGATCCTGGCTTCGAGGCCATGGGTGGTTGGCTCGAAGTATTGGCGCCCTCCCTCCAGGCAGCGCTGGGGGACAAAACCTCCTTCGAAGTCGTGGGGATAAAGGTAGCCTTCGCCGTTTCCGAAGGTCTTGGCCCCAGCGTAATGGCTGTCACGGAGGTGTTTCGGGACGGGCAGGGTACGGCCGTTTTTGACATCGGCCAGGGCGGCCCCGATGGCCTTGGTGGCGCTGTTGCTCTTCGGGGCTGTCGCCATGTAGAGGGTGGCATGGGCCAGGATCAGCTGGGCTTCCGGCATGCCGATGAACTCGACGGCCTGCTGGGCGGCGACGGCAACCCGGAGGGCGTTGCTGTCCGCCAGGCCGACATCCTCGCTGGCGGCGATGACGATGCGCCGGGCGATGAAACGGATGTCCTCGCCTGCGTAGAGCATTTTGGCCAGCCAGTAAATCGCAGCGTCGGGATCGCTGGCCCGCATGGACTTGATGAAGGCGCTGGCGGTGTCGTAGTGGGCGTCAGCATCACCATCATAGACGACCACCTTCTGCTGCACGCTTTCCTCGGCG
>CAZXPU010000013.1:0-7105 GCA_964642905.1 uncultured Prosthecobacter sp. | reverse complement strand
AGGTCGATGAGGATCCGTTCGTCGCTGCCGGGCGGGGTGGAAAGCACGGCGAGCTCCAGGGCGTTCAGGCATTTGCGGGCATCGCCATCGCACACGTTGGCCAGGTGACGGCGTGCTTCAGGGGTGATCACGGCCCCGGTGCCGCCCAGGCCGCGTTCGGTGTCCGAGAGCGCCCGGTCGATGAGATCTTCGAGGTTTTGGACGGTCAGGGGTTCCAGGGTGAAGACCTGGGAACGGCTGACCAAGGGGCTGTTGACGTAAAAATAAGGGTTGTGCGTCGTGGCTCCTATGAAGCGCAGGGTGCCGCGTTCGAGGTGGGGCAGAAGCACGTCCTGCTGGGCCTTGTTGAAGCGATGGATTTCATCCACGAACAGGACGGTGCCCTGGCCGTTGAGCTGTCGAAGCCGGGCGGCTGCGTCGGCTTCCTTGCGAATGTCAGCCACGCTGCTTTCGACCCCGCTCAGGGTGACAAACCGCGCCTTGGTCTCCTGGCTGATGATGTTGGCCAGGGTGGTTTTGCCAACGCCCGGGGGGCCGTAGAAGATGAGGGAGGAAAAGCGATCCGTCTGAACGGCTCGGCGGAGCAGCTTGCCCTCGCCTAGAATGTGGTCCTGGCCGGTGTATTCAGCCAGGTTTCGGGGGCGCATCCTGGCGGCGAGAGGCGCGGCGGGATCCACGTCACCCTCGGAGACGGGGGCGGCGGAGGGGTCGGCAAAAAGATCGTCCGGCATGGCGGCAGGCGGGGCGACAGTGCCGAGCTTTTACACGTCGTCATCCACATCGTCAGCCCCGGCCTTCTTGCCGCGAAGCTTGGCTTCCATGAAGGCGTCGAGATCGCCGTCCATGACGCCGGAGATGTCGCTGGTTTTTTCACCCGTGCGCAGGTCCTTGACCATCTGGTAGGGCTGAAAGACGTAGCTGCGGATCTGGCTGCCCCAGCCGATGTCCATTTTCTCGCCATACTGGCGGGCGACCTCGGCCTGGCGCTTGTCTTCCTCGATCTGGTAAAGCTTGGCCTTCAGCATGGCGAGTGCCTTGGCGCGGTTCTTTGGCTGGGAGCGCTCAATCTGGCAGGCGACGATGACGCCGCTCGGAATGTGGGTGATGCGGACGGCGGTTTCGACCTTGTTGACGTTCTGGCCGCCCTTGCCGCCGGAGCGGTAGGTGTCCACCTTCAGATCTTCATCGCGAATCTCGATGTTGATGTCCTCCTCGTTGTCCGGAATGACGTCGATGGAGGCGAAGGAGGTGTGGCGCTTCTTGGCCGCATCGAAGGGGGAGATGCGCACGAGGCGATGCACGCCACGTTCACATTTGAGGAAGCCAAAGGCGTTTTCGCCCTGGATTTCCAAGGTGGCGGAGCGTGTGCCGACATCGTCGCCCTCCTGGTGGTCGACGATCTGCACCTTGCAGCCATGACGCTCCGACCAGCGGACATACATGCGCATCAGCATGTCGGCCCAGTCGCAGGCCTCGGTGCCGCCAGCGCCTGCGTGGATGGTCATGAACGCGCTGCCACGGTCAAACGGTCCGGAGAGCAGCAGGTCGAGCTCATAGGTGGCGATCGCCTTTTGCAGGGCGTCGAATTCCGCCTGCACCTCGCGGATGCTCTGCACGTCTCCCTGTTCCTTGGCGAGTTCGATGAGGACGGGGAAGTCTTCGACCCGGGATTCAAGCCCGCCGAGGGGCTCGATCTGCTTCTTGATGATGTTGGCGCGGTCGATGACCTTTTTGGCGGAGTTCTGGCTGTCCCAGAAGCCCGGCGCGGTCATTTTATGTTCCAGAGCTTGAAGCTCTTCGGTCAGCTTGGGGACGTCAAAGATACCTCCGGAGTTCGATCAGGCGGCCTTTAAGGCTCGCCACGTCGAACGCCTGGAGGTCAGTCAGGACGGACTTTTGGGTCGTTTCCATGGGGCGCTGGCCCTAAGTCAGGGCGCCAGGCGTTGCAAGGCGAATTCACAGCCTTTCGCGGGGGCCGAGACGGCGTCGCGTTTCATCATCACTGGACCTTGCGCGGACGGTGATGAAGGCGCTGGCGCTGAGGATGGCGGCGCTGCAGAGGATGCCCAGGGTTTGAAAGGACATGATCTGCAAGGAAGCAAAGGCCAGGGGAGGGGCGAGCAGTCCGCGAAAGCCGGTCAGGAAGGAATGCACGCTCATGTATTCGGCCACGGCGTGCTTGGGGGCCAGTTTGGTGACCCAGAGGCCCCAAGTGACATTGCCGCCGGCGTTGGCCATTCCCCAGAGACCCATGCCCACGCACCAGGCGAGGTGACCGTGACCGGCAAAGAAGGTCAGGATGGCCATGGCAAAGATGACATTGAGGATGGAGCGGACGGTGAACAAGCCGACACGGTCATAGATGAGCCCCCAGGGATAGGAGCTGACCATCCTGACAGCCACGGGGACGACGCCGGTGATCCAGGCGACCTCGCGTTCCGGCAGGTTGATGCCGTGCCTGGGGTTGGCGAGATATTCCACGAACAGGCTGGCGGCGACCAGGTTGCCGATGCCCATCATCATCCAGGAAATGAGCAGCGTGCGGAAGTCGCGGTCCTCCCTGACCCAGCGCAGGGCCGACCAGAGGCGCGCTCCGCCTTCGGAGCTTTCCCAGGCCACGGCCGGCAGCCCATGGGTCCACCATCCGGAGAGGAAGCCGCTGGCGGCAAAGCACCACAACAGCCAGACGTAGTTTTCCACCTCGATGCCGAGAAGCCAGCCTCCGAAGAAGCCAAAGCCCACAGCTGCAGCCGAGCGTGTCACGCCGGTGATGGCATAGAGCCTGCCGCGCTGGGCCTCGGGATAGTTGAGCCGATAGATCTGGGTCATCAGCGGGATCTGCATGGAGAAGCAGAACAGGCCCAGGCTCAGTCCGATGATGAAGACCCAGGGCTCCCGGGGAAACAGGGCCGCCGCCGCCATGCAGGCGCCGCCGAGCATCTGCACGCGCGCCGCCGTGCCGGCGATGGTGCTGCGGGCGCGCAGGAGCAGGGGCACGACAAACAGGCTGGTGATCAGTCCGCCGCTGGTCGCGCTCAGGAAGATCGACTTCTCCACCTGGCCGAGATGGAAGACCCTGACCGCGATGAGCATGCCGAAAGTGGAAGCCATGGCGTCCATCACACCGGTGGGCAGGGACCTCCACAGTTCGTTGTGAAAGGTTCGGCGCGTGGCTTGGTCGGGGGGCATCAAGGCAGGGCTGTCGTAGGCTTCAATGCCGCGAGCGTCAAGAAGCCTCAGAAATGGTTAGGCCGGAGGATGCCGGCCGGGTTTACTGGGACGATTCCGTCACTTGCATCAGGAATTGAACTTCAATCATCAAGGCGTTGTCTCCCGCCTTGCACTTGCAGCGGGCATCTCTAGTATCTCCCGCTTCATTCCCAGCCCGCATTATGAAAAATTCTGACGAAGTCCTTCTCGTTCCTCAAGAAGAGGGGTTTCGTGCGTGGAAGAAGAGAGGCGGGGAAATCCAGGCCTTGGAACAGGATGGCAGGGCTTGGAAAAGGGCGGAGTGGATCGCCCTGCCTGCCCGCAACATCGTCAGCGTGCCCATGCGCATCCAGGGGGCTGACGGACCGCGCAGGGAGTCCGCCGCCCAGCTTGAACTGGAGGCCGCCGGCTTCAGCAACGAGCTCGCAGACACGCACAATTTTGAAATCGTGCCGCATGGCGGCTCCGACGACCGGGACGCACCCGTGGCGGCCATGATCCAGGTGGCCTCGCTCCCTGCCCAGGTACTTGAGGCGGCGGATGACGCCCGGTTTGTCCCTTCGGTGGCCTTCCATCAGCTGCAGCCTGGGGAAATCCTGCTTTGGTATGAGTCCGGCGGTCTGGTCATGGCGGTTCCGGATGAACATGGCGCGCCCTTGCACTGCCAGGCTCTCGCCGCCCGGGTGCTGGATGCCGACGCCGCTTCGGAAATCCGGCGTATTCTGGCTTCCCTGGAGTTGTCCGGCGTGCTTCCTGAACTGAAGTCGCTTGGCATTTCGAGCACCAGTGAGTCGGAGGACGTCGTGCCGGTAAGTTTCGAGACTGGTCTCGATCTTCCGGTGGTGATCCGCCGCGCGGGGCCTCCGGTGATGCCAGGGAAGGCCACCCGGCTGGTGCCTGCTCCGGTGGTCCAGCTGCGGGCAGAACGTCAGCAACGCCGCATGGTCATGCTGGGGGTGGCGGCTTTCTCCCTGGTGCTGGTGGCGGCGTTGGGCGCCTTTGCCGCCCGGGTTCTGGTGCGTGAGAGGTCCCTGATGGCGGAGCAGCGCAGACTGGATGAACTGGGGCCCCAGATTGAGTCGATCCGTGAGGCCCGGGCGCATTGGGAGGATCTCCGGCCCGCCTTGAAGCCGTCGGAGTATCCGGTGGAGTCGATTTATCAACTCGTCCAGCTGCTGCCGCCTGAAGGCATCCGCGTCACCCGCCTTGAGATCCGCCTCGATGGAGTGGTCATTGATGGAGAGGCCTCATCCTTGGGACATGGCATTGAATTTCGTGACAAGCTGACGGCCTCACCGGCCTTCAGTCACTGGCAGTGGGAGTTTCCCCAGCCCACCAGTCTGCCCGACGGCAGGGCCACCTTCCGGGCTGAAGCCCGTCCGCAGGAGTCGGGCACGGAGGGTGAGGGAACAAGCCAGGAGGTGACCTCGCTATGACCGCCAGCGAACAACGTCTTGCCCTTGCCCTTGGCGTCATCCTGATCGGAGGCGGCGCCTTCCTGGGCCTGACCCGGCTGAAGTCCTGGAAGCTGCGCGTCGATGCCCTGGCTGCAGACGTGGCAAGCCGCAAGGCGGATGCTGATGAACTGCTTTCTCGGAGTGAATTCTGGGAGCAGCGTTCCTCCTGGCTGGAGGAAAAGCAGCCCCTTTTCACCAAGGCGGGCGAGGCCACGACAACCATCCTCAACTTGGTGGATGACCTGGCCGGCAAACATGGCGTGAACATCCCGCTCAAACAGCCCAATGAAGCGAGTGAACGTGCCGGCATGACCTCCGCCACGGTGACACTCCGGGTCATCGGGGAGATGAAGCCGGTCATGAACTGGCTCTACGATCTGCAGCAGCCCGCCAACTTCATCTCCGTTCCGGCCATGACCATCACGCCCAACGAGGAGGATGCTTCCAAGATCGAGATCAGCCTGCGTGTCGAAAAATGGTTCCGCCTGCCTCCTTCATGAAATTTTCACGCTGTCTTCTGATTTTCTTCACGGCGACCGCCCTGTTGGCGCAGGACGTTCCGCCCGTGACGGGCTCTGGCCCGGACAGCCCGCCTGAAACGACGGTTGAAACGCCGCCGGATTCGCCGCAGCCGGAAACAGCCCCCGCACCGGCGGACGTGCAGCCAGGAAAGCCTCCGGCTCCATTGCCTGAGGAGGATGGGGCCGCCATCCCTGCAGCCTATGAACTGTCGAGGTATCAGACCTCCTGGGAAAAAAATCCGTTTCTGCTGAAGACCGCTCCGATTTCCCAGCCGACCGCCAACTGGGGGCAGGACTGGACTCTTGCTGGCATGTTCAGCTACAATGGCAAGATCCGAATCAGCATCCGCAACAAGCAGACGAACGAAATGAAGCGTGTCAGCAACGAGGTCAAGGAAGGCGATGAGTTCAGGCTGGTGCGCGCCAATTTCAGCAAGAGCCGCAGGGATGCCTCGGCGGTCATTGCCAAGGCGGGCCAGGAGGCCGAGTTGAAGTATGATGAAAACGCCGCGCCGGTGACCATCAACAACACGGTGCGCCCCGGCGGCGGCGCTGCTCCGGGCAATGTTCCGGGTGTGCCGCCCGTGCCCGGCGGCGTTCCCATCAACAAGCCCTCCACGGCGGTTCCCGGCGGGCGTGTGTTCAACTCGCCAGTTCTGCCCGGGGGCGTGGCGGCCACGTCTGGCTCCTCTCCCATGGCAGCTCCCCAGACCGGCATCATCAACAATGCCCAGGTTCCCGGGGCCACCAGCCCTCCCTCGATCTCCAGGCGCAGGCAGCTGATTCCAGCCCCGGTTGTTCCCCCTGCCAATCCTTGATTCAATCCACCGGGTTCCGCCCGCCCTTCATCTTTCTCTTCATGTTCCGCTTCCTTCTCATCCTCCTGGCGCTCATGCCCGCCCTTGGCCTGGCCCAGATCCCGCCCCAGCCCGGCCGCGCCGTGCCTCCCGCCGTTCCTTCACCGGGGATTGCCCGTCCCTTCACACGTCCGGGCGCGCCAGCCCAGCCTGGAGCCGCCGCCGCGGATCCGAACGCCAAGCCTGCCATGCGCCCAGAGGACGCCATCAAGGCCGACGGCAGCGTTGAACTGCAGTATCCGAACACGCCCCTCTCCGAAATCCTGCTGCTTTATGAGGAGCTGACCGGGGTCAAAATCATCCGGGATGCCAATGCCGAGCAGGCGACGGTATCCATCGAAACCACGGGCCAGCTGCCCAAGGAGAAGGCCATCATGTTCATCGAGAAGAGCCTGCTGCTCAACGGTTATGCCTTCACGCCCGCCGGCGAGGGCATGGTCAAGCTGCTTGCCTTCGATGCCAAGAAGCCCTCGATGGAAGGAGCCCCGCTTATCGAGGCGGCCATGGACCTGCCGCAGACGGATCAGGTTGTCAGCCATGTTGTGACGCTGAAATTCCTGAATTCGGAGGACGCCACCAAGGCGATTGACCAGGTGATCCCCCGCCACAGCTACGGCGTCATCACTCCAGTGCCAAACGCTCGCGCCCTGGTCATCACGGAAAACAGCAATACCATCCGTTCCATCATCGCTCTGCTTGAGAAGCTCGACAACAAGCCCGTTGAGACCGTGCAGAAGACCATCCAGCTCACCCGTTCCTCCGCCGAAGACGTGAAGAAGGCTCTGGATGAAATCCTCGGGACCAGTGACAAAAGCGGCTCCAGCAAGACGCCGGCCATTCCCCAAAACACCCCCGGAACCGTGCCAGGACAGCCAGTGTCGGTCACGCCCCCGGGCGGCGCATCCGCAGGCAGTTCATCCTCCACCGAGGCGGCTCCCCCCAAGATCATTTCCATCACCCGCCGCAACTGCCTGCTGGTCATTGGCGCCCAGGACCAGGTCGATTACATCAGCAAGCTGGTCGAGGAGCTCGATGCCGCGTCTGAACTGCGCAACTTCGC
>CAZXPU010000012.1:0-60610 GCA_964642905.1 uncultured Prosthecobacter sp. | reverse complement strand
AAGCGGCAGCAGGCTGCCGCAGTCCATATCTGATCATCAGACCATGTCATTCGCCATCCTCGGCGGCGATTTCATCGAAGGGAAAGCTGGCGATGGACTTCACCCAGGCGGGGGTGGCTTCACGTTTGAAGGCGGCGGCACTGCACCACTTCCACTGCGAGGCCAGCGGCACCAGGCCGTGATGACGCGGGTTTTGATGGACGTAGTTCAGTCTTGCGAAGTAGCTCTCCGCGTAGGTGAGATGCGTCTCGCGATAATTCTGCCACAGCCGTGTGCGCCCAGGTGTTTGATCTTCCACATTCAATCGCTGGGTGGCCAGGCTGTGAATCTTCTGGACCACCTTCCGCAGGGTCTCTGCTCCTCCCTGAGGGCTCTGCGCAACGACGTGGTAATGATTCGAAAGCACCGCCCAGGCTTCGAGTTTCCAGCCGGCTTCTGCGAATGCGTCGAAAATCAGCTGCTCAAACCAATCGCGGCGGTCAGGTGTGTTGAAGAGAAGTCTCTCATCGCGAGCTCGCGCCGTGACGAAGTAGACGCCGCTATCAGAAAGCCGATGGGGCGGTGCATGCGGCCAGTCGCGTGTGCCGCGAACGCATGCCTCTTCAGACGGAACATCAGGCCACATGATGACGTGGCATGAATGGAGCATCGCGCATAGGTCAACCCTGGAGTGTCACGAATCACAGACAGGAGAGTTTCTTTGAGAACGCAGAAACTCCAGGCTTGCGCAGGTGTGCGGTTCGATGGTTTGGACATATCAGAACATATCAGTCCATGTCATGGGCGAAGAACGGGCGGGCAGCTGGCGTTTCTTCGGTGCATGCGCCTCCTTGCCCTTTCCCTGCTGCTGACCGCCGCCTTCGTGACTGCCGAAGAAAAACCGGATCTGCCCATCCTCGACCTTTCCAATCAAAAGGAGCGGCACACGATCCTCGCGGCGGGAACGGAGCATCTCTATCAGGGACATCCGACGACGACGCTGCTTGCCGATGGCAAAACGATCTTCTGCGTGTGGTGCATCAATCATGGTGGCGCGGCGGGGCCGATGGCGCGCAGCGATGACGGCGGCAAAACGTGGACGCGGATCGACGACACATTGCCGGAGGGCTTCAAGACGCATCAGAACTGCCCCAGCATCTACCGCATGACCGATCCCTCGGGCAAGGAACGCCTGTGGGTGTTTTCCGCGGCGAAAGGCACGCGCAAGGGTCCTGGCATGCCGAGCATCATGAGCGAGGATGCGGGCAGGACCTGGAAGGAGATGCCGCCGCTTGGCTTCCCCTGCGTGATGACCTTCAGCAGCATCGTGCGGCTCAAGGACGGACGTTATCTCGGCCTCTACCACAAAGGTCCCGGGGGTGCGGACAAGGCGCCGCTGGAGGTGCTGCAGACCCTGACCGCCGACGGTGGCTTCACCTGGAGCGAGCCGAAGGTGGTGGCGAGCGTGGCGGGCAAAAACCCCTGTGAACCCTTTGTGTTCCGTTCCCCGGACGGCGCGGAGCTTTGCTGCCTGATGCGCGAAAACACGCACAAGGAACGCAGCCTGGTGATGTTCAGCCGCGACGAGGGCGTGACCTGGAGCACACCCGTCAACACCAGCTGGGGTCTCACCGGCGACCGCCATGCCGGTGTGTTCACGAAGGACGGTCGCCTGGTGATTGCCTTCCGTGACCAGGCCCTCAACAGTCCGACCCTGGGCCATTTCGTCGCCTGGGTCGGCACCTATGACGACCTCAAAAACGGCAGGCCAGGGCAGTATCGCGTGAAGCTGCTGCACAGTCATGCCACGCGGGTCGGCGACTGCGGTTATCCCGGCATGGAGCTGCTGCCGGACGGCACGATCGTGGCCACGACCTATGTGAAATACGCGCCGGGCAAGGAGAAGCACAGCGTGGTCAGCGTGCGCCTGGATTTGAAGGCTGCCGATGCGCTGATGAAGAAATAAAACAACCGCCTGTCATTCCTCACCGCTGAGCACCACGCTGCCGGTGGCGAGCCGGGTGCCATCCTGGGTGGTCAGCTCACAGCTGACCTGCACCAGGCCGGGCATCACCGCGTCCTGGCGGGCCTGAATGGTGAGCGTTTCACCGGGCGGGATGGTGCCAAGGATCTTGAACTGGCGCACGGCGGTGAGGCGCATGTTTTTCAGGGGCTTGTCCCCGCGGCTGCTCTGGGCCAGCACGCCGCCAAGCTGCGCGAGCGACTCGATCATGATGACGCCGGGCAGCAGGGGCTGGCCGGGGAAATGGCCTTCGAGAAAGGCCTCCGTGCCCTTCAGCGTCCAGCGCCCGGTGGCGGAGGTGCCGGGGATCAGCTCGATGAGTTCATCCACGAAACGAAAGGACGGTCCGTGGGGCAGGGAGGAAAGCGCTTGGAAAAGGCCGGTGTGCTGCGACATAATCGACCTGTTTTAGCGATGAAGCACGCGCCTGACAAACGGCAAACCACCCACCCTTTTTCCAGTCCGGCATGATGACCCAGAACCCACCGGAGGACAGCGGACGGCTGACACTGGCAAGCGGGCTTCGTTTTGCCACGGCGGGCCTGGTTCTGCTGATTTTCTGGTCGGTCTGCGCCTTTTTCCTTCTGCCGCTGGCGGGCGCGACGTTTCATCTGCGTCAGCAGCCGCGACGTCGTGAGCTGGGGCAGTCGGCGCTGAACCTGATGTTTCGCGGCGTGGCGGGCATCCTGAAGAGCTTTGGCGTTGTCGAGGTGTCGTATGAGGGCTTTGACCGGCTGAAGCTGCAGACCGGGCCGCTGATCCTGGCGCCTAACCATCCCGCCCTGTGGGATGCCGTGTTCGTCATCGCCGAAGCGGACCGCGCGTCCTGCGTGCTGAAGGCCTCGCTGATGCACAACCCTCTGCTGGTCGTGGGCTCAAGCATGGCCGGCTTTGTGAAGAATGAACCGCTGCATCGCATGCTGAAAACCTGTCTGGAGCGACTGCGCGGCGGCGAGCGCGTGCTGTTTTTTCCGGAGGGGACACGGACCCGGCCGGAGCACGGTGCGGTCAACCCGCTCACCGGCAGCCTGGCGGTGCTGGCACGTCAGTCGAGGGCTCCCGTGGTGCCGGTGATCATCCACACCAGCAGCCGCTACCTGGGCAAGGGCTGGCCCATCTGGCGGCTGCCCCGGGAGACGGTGCATCTGCGGCTCAGCCTGGGTGAACCCCTGACCTGCGGGCCGGATGAGGAAACCGCCGATTTTCTCGAACGTCTCCGCGCCGTCTATGTGGCGGCGGGCTGCGGCGGCAGGGTGGACGTTGCCTGAAGCCCCGGGCGGCCCGGGTTCTGCCGAACCAGAATTGCGATCCGCTTTGGAAAGAAGCCGTGTCGCCGGGTCGAATTGCTTGCACCCATGAGACTCCGACTTCACGCCCTTTCCCTGCTGCTTGTCACCGCCGCCCTGGCCACCGACCCCGCGCCGCCGCCCGGCTTCAAGGCCATCTTCAACGGCAGGGACCTCAGCGGCTGGCATGGCCTGAACCCGCACTCGGTGGTGAAGCTCCAGGGCGAGAAGAAGGAGGCCGCGTTGAAGGCGCAGCGCGATGAGTTTCCGCAGCACTGGCGCGTCGAAAACGGCGAGCTCGTCAATGACGGCCACGGCGCCTACGCAACCAGCGACAAGGACTTTGGCGACATCGAGCTGCGGATCGAATACAAGACCGTGGCGAAGGCTGACAGCGGCATCTACCTGCGTGGCACGCCGCAGGTGCAGATCTGGGACTGGAACCAGGTCTTTGATCCGAAGAAGCCGGACCGCAAACCGCACCTCGGTTCCGGCGGCCTGTTCAACAACACGCCGGGAACTCCGGGCCGCGACCCGCTGGTGCTGGCCGACAGGCCCTTCGGTGAATGGAACAGCTTCCGCATCCGCCAGATTGGTGCCGTGACCTGGGTGTGGCTGAACGACAAGCTCGTCGTCGATGGCGCGGTGATGGAGAACTTCTATGACCGCAGCAAGCCACTGAACCGCCGAGGGCCGATCATGCTGCAGACGCATGGTGGCGAGATCCGCTGGCGGAACCTCTTCGTGAAGGAATACAGCCGCGAGGAGGCGGCGAAGATCCTCAAAGACGCTGGCAAGTAAGCAGCGGCCTCAGGGCCAGCCTTGCAGCATCTTCAGGCCCTCGCGGAACCGTGGCGCGAGGGCCAGGCAGTCGAGCAGGTGACGCCTGGCCTGGGCGGCGTCCTGTTCACGCAGCAGGACCGCCAGGCGGAAGTGCGTCATGGCGGCGCCCTGCGGATCCAGGACCAGCACGCGACGCCAGTCTGCGATCGCCTCCTGCGGAAGGTTCAGCTTTTCCGAGGCCTCTGCATGAGCCTGCTGGGGCGTGCGCAGAAAGGGATTGAGGGCCATGGCGCGTGCGGCGTTGGCTCGAACCTGGGGCCAGTCCTGCTTCTTCTGGTCGAGCTCCATAAGGCGCAGGAAGACCGGCATGAGGCTGGACTCGTGCTCGGCCAGATGGCGCAGCACGGCGATTTCCTCGTCGTCCCGACCGAGTTCGCGCAGCGCGGTCGCCTTGAGCTGCCAGCCGCCCTCCGCGCTGAAATCCTCGGGCACGAGCGTGATGAGGCGTTCCGCCAGCGCGAGCACGCCCTGCCACTCTTTTTGTTCGGTCAGGAGCTCCGCCTGGCGGTGGATGCCCCAGAGGCTGGCGGGATGCTTGCGCAGGTATTCCGCCAGCGATTCCGGATCGAGGGGGTTGACCTCCTCCGGCGCCGGCCTGCCCCAGTCGGCCGTGGCTCCAAAGGCGGCGGCCTTGGATTCCAGATGCGTGGCGAAGGCGGGCTCCAGCTTCTCCATCGGCTCCGTGTTCGCCGTGATCGCCTCATTGATTCGGCGGCCCTGGGCGAGGTCGCGCAGGATGCCCTGGAACTTCGCCGTGCCGAAGCGTTCCAGCAGGTAGCCGACGATCTGGCTGGACTGGAAGTAGGCAAACATGAGGTGGTCCTCGTCCTCGGCGTTGAGGAAGGCGCTGCTGAGCTGGCTGACGGGCGTGGTGGCCTTGTCCTCGAGGATCATGCGTCGGAAACGGGCGTCCATGGCCATGCCCCAGACGGGGTTGCGCAGGCTCTCCTCGTGGACGCTGATGCCCTCGCTGAGCCAGCGCGGCATTTTGTTCTGCGTGAGGTTGAGCGTGACCACGTGGCAGAACTCATGCCAGAGCGTCGCCTGCCAGTTGTTGCGGCCATGGGCGAGACCGCCGGGGCTGTTCATGGTGATGACAGTGCCGAAGCAGACGCCGAGCAGGCCCTGGCCGCCGAGGCTGCCGAAGGTGCGGATGGCGAAGTCCTGCTGCTCGCCGAAGAACTCGACCATCACGGGCTTCTTCAACTCGAGACCGTACTTGGCCGTGAGCACGCTTTTGGCTTCGCGCAGCAGGGCCAGCGCCTGCTCGCCATAGATGGGCCAGTCACGCTTCGGCAGCTTCAGGATGAAGTCGTCAAACACCTGGGTGGTGAAGCCGCGCATCTGCTGCTCGAGCAGGCCGATGTTATGGGCGCGGACATTGTAGCCGTCCTTTTCGCGAATGGCGGCGGCCAGCTTCCAGGCTTCATCCTCCTCGCCCAGGCGCAGCAGGTCCTGGCAGAGCGCGACCTTGGCAGGCAGGTAGCCGGGATCCAGCTCGAGCGCCTTGCGCTGATGCCGCGAGCCTTCGGCAAAGCGGTAGGCACGGGACAGCACACGGCCGATGATGTGATCGACCTCGGGGTTTCTGTCCCAGCGCTTCAGGCCGCTGGCACGCGCGGCTTCAAACTTGGCGGCGTCGGCGGCGCTGAGCTGGGTGATGGCGGCCAGCAAGGCCCAGGCGGCCGGCGAGTTGTCGCAGGTGGACAGCACCTTCTGCACGAGCCCGGCGGCATCGAGAAACTTCTCGGAGCTGATCATGGACTCGGCCTGGTTCAGCAGGGCGCCGGCGTGGCTGGGATTGAGCTCCAGAGCGCGCTTGAGGCTCTCCGCGGACTTCTCACGGTCACCGGTGGCCAGGGCCAGGGCGAGCCCGACGCGCAGGTCGGCGGTTTCACCGCAGGCCTTCAAACCGGCGCGGAAGACCGTGGCGGCGCGTGCGGCATCGTCCTTGTCGAGCGCGAGCCGTCCTTCGGCCAGATAAGCGGGCTCGAACTTCGGATCCTTTTTCTGGGCGGCCTGGAAGTACTGGGTGATGACTTTTTTGGCGTCGGCTCCGAGGGCGATAGCTGCCTGGCCCAGGGCCACCCAGTCGGCGGCGCTGCGATCCTTGGCCTGGCCGGCCTTCGCGGCGGCGTTCACGGCCTTGAGGGCCTCATTGGCGATGTCCTTCCTTCCCAGCCGCAGGGCGGTGGCGTGCTGGAGCATGAGCAGTTCCAGATGACCGGGAAAGGTTTTCACGGCGAGCTGCGCCACATCGCGCGCCTCGGTTTCGCGTCCCAGTTCCAGCAGCGCCTTCAGTCTCAGCGTGCGCCATTCGGGCGATTTCATGCCGGCCTGGATGGCACGGTCGGTGAGCAGGGCCACGTCCTCGTAGCGTCCGGCGGCGAGGATGCGCCGCATGGGCTCCAGGTTGTCCTCTTCAAAGATCTTCTCCAGGTCCTGGCCGTGCAGGGCGGAGCAGAGAAGGAGGGACAGCAGGGCGCGGCGCATGAAAGCAAAGAACGCGCCCCTGGGCGGGCTTTTCTCAAGCCTTCGGCATCACGCCGGTGTCACGCAGGATGGCCAGGATGTGGCCGCGCTCGGAACTGCCGAGATAATCAAAAGTGCCGCTGCGGTCGCGGCCTTCGAGGATGTCGTCCAGCCGGGCCAGCACGGTCTTCTTCAGGTGCGGGTTCAGGTTCCGGAAGGTCAGGGAATGAATCATAAAGCTGCAGCGATGCTTGAACAAACGGGTGTTGAGCTGGAAGTCCTTGAGCGAACGGCCGTCCTTGGACTGGGGCGCGCTGGCGGTGAAGGCGATCTGGAAGTCCTCCTCGCCCTCGATGCCGCCGTCGGGCAGGGCGGCCTCGTCCTTGAACAGCAGGGCCTCCACGACGTCCTCCGCGCAGTGGTCGATGATGCGCCTGGCGGTGCCGACGGGCTCGCTTTCCACTTTTTCGCCAAGCTCCTTCTGCAGGCTGGACTGCATGTGCATGGCCCGCATGGAGGTGTGGTTGGCCTTGGTCAGGATGTTCTGCACCGAGGTCTGATGCTCCAGGACCATGAGGGCGACGATGTCGCTCTTCTTGCGCTTGTAGGGGGAGGTGTCGAAGAAGCTCGTCAGGTCGGTGACGTTCGCCCCTTTTTCGACGGGCATGTCGCAGGTGTTGTCCGGATTTTCCCGGGCGGTGACATTGCCGCGATGGAGGGTGTCGCCATGCCTGCCGGTGACGTACCAGCCGCCCCAGCGTTCGGAGAACGGCGTGGTCGTGTCCACGACGGTGCTGCCCTGGCTCATGATGGGATGGCCCTCGGGGCCGGGGAAGACGGAGCGCACCAGCACGCCCGGCACCTCGGGGGTGAAGGGGCCGCCATGGCAGCTCAGGCAGCTTTGATCGCGCTCAAAGTGCAGCGGCTTGGAGTCCTCCACCGAGGGGTCGAGCAGGTAGAAGATCGGGCCGAGCTTCGGGTCGATCGTTGAGATTTCCAGGGAGCCGCCGACGGAATAGCCGACATAGGCGTCGTCGCTGAAATAGATCACCCTCGGCGTCTGCGGGCTGATGCGGTCGTTCTGCTTGCTGGTCTTGGAGAAGACCATGACCTGGGATTCCTCGGGGATGCGGAACTGCTTCAGCACGCCGCGCAGCACGCTCCAGGCGTCGCTGCGGTCGATTTTCAGCTTCCCGGACAGCATGAGCTTCTCCATCTCATAGGCGGCGTCGCGCGGCTGCGTCTCCGAGTAGTGGATGGGCGCCTGCTCATACTCGTTCTCAGCGCGCGCATGGAGTGCGCACAGGGTGAGCGCGAGCAGGGGCGGCAGTCGGCGAAGGTTCATGACGGAAAGGTTGGACTGGGAGAAATACGGAACTGGAGTTCCGCTTATTGCCTATGGCTTGCCCGGCACTGCGCGTGTATTGGCACGGCCTTCGCCATGCTTGCGGCGGGCGGAGGCGATTCTGATCGCGCCGCGCCCTTCAGGGCGTAAATCCGGCATCGTGTCAGAAGGCCGGGGAATGAAGGACCAAGGACCAGGGGCCAATGACCAAGGAAGTTCCAAGGCTCAAGTTTCAAAGGGCTGACTTCATCCTTCACGAGCCGGAGGCTCGAAAGAGATGAGCCTGGAGTGAAACGAGCAGCGCGAGTGGGAACTCCAGGACCACGGCGTCACCCCCACTCTGGAGATTCACCGCGTCCTGGAGGGACGCGAGAGGCCACCGCCAACCCTTTGCCGCCGCCGGAACAAAATCGCCGCCTTCTCGCGCCCCTCCAGGGCGCATCCCGATTTGCGGACCCTGGAACGGTTCGATTCCGGTGGTTTCACCACCGGCTTGTCTCTTTCGAGCCTCCGGCTCGGCTCGATCTTTCCGACATCCAGACACAATCACGAACCCAATGGTATCCTCCGAGCCGAAGGCTCGAGAGACATTAGCCTGGAGTGAAACTCCAGGACCAGGACCCCACCCCCACATCCCATCTTCACCGCGTCCTGGCAGGACGCGAGAAGCCATCGAAAACCCTGCGCAACCGCCCTCTTCTCGCGCCCTTCCAGGGCGCACCCGAGGTCCGGTGATGGTTAGGCGCCACATGGACCCGGTGGTTCTCGCTCGCCAAGCCTCGCTTCACCACCGGCTCGATCTTTCCAGGCATCATCACCGAACACCGGTCCAACCCGTTTTCAGGGTGAGGTGGGTGCGCTTTCGAGATGCCGGATTCATGGTTTAGTACACGTCGCGGCGGTAGCGCTTGGCCTCCTTCAGGGCGGCCATGTAGGCGACGGCCTCCTCGGGGGATTTGCCGCCCTCCTTCTCAAGGATCGTGTGCAGGGCCTTGTCGACGTCGACGGCCATGCGCGAAGCGTCGCCGCAGACATAGACGATGGCGCCCTGCTCCAGCCAGGCGAAGAGCTCGGGGCCGTTTTCCAGCATCTTGTGCTGCACGTAGATCTTCTCCGCCTGGTCGCGGCTCCAGGCCGTGGTCAGCTTCGTCAGGGTGCCGTCGGCCAGCCAGGTCTCGAATTCGTCCTTGTAGAAGAAGCAGGTCTTTTCACTGACTTCGCCGAAGAACATCCAGGCCTTGCCCTTGGCCGCAGTGGCCTGACGTTCTTCCAGGAACGCACGGAAGGGGGCGATGCCGGTGCCGGGGCCGATCATGATGACGGGCACGTCCTCGTGAGGTTCGGGCAGACGGAAGCCCTTGCCGTGGTTGACGAACACGGGGATGAGAGTCTCCCCGACCTGGATGCGTTCCGCCAGGAAGGTGGAGGCCACGCCGCCGCGTTCGCGGCCATGGCTGCTGTACTTGACGGTGGCCACGGTGAGGTGGACCTCCTTCGGATGCGCCTTCTGGCTGCTGCTGATGGAGTAAAGCCGGATGTTCAGCTTCTTCTGGGTGGCCATGAACTCCTGCGGCTCAAACTTCGCGGCGGGGTTTTCCAGAAGCAGGTCGATGACGAAGCGGCCCCAGAGGTACTTTTTGAGGTCCTCCTTGCGCTCGGGTTCCAGCAGGCCGTTGAGCGGCGTGTTGCCGCCGGTCTTCTCGATGATGGCCTTGATGAGCTTGTTATCCACCTCGGTGATGAGGGTGGCTTCGAACAGGGCCTGGCGGATCGGCACGTCGGCGGCGGTCTTCGGATGCTTGACGGTCTCATCGCCGCTGAAGCCGAGGGCCTTGAGGGTGTCCTCGACCAGGGCGGGGTCGTTGGTCGGCTGCACCGCCAGGGAGTCGCCGGGCAGGTATTCCAGCTCGCCGCCCTCCAGGTCGATCTCATAGTGACGGGTGTTTTTCGGAGCGCCGGGTCCGGAGATGTCATAGGCCTTCTTCACTTTCGCGATGAAGGGGTTCTTCACGTTGTAGACAGGCTTTCCAGCGGCAGCTTCGGTGCTCATGAGGATCGGGATGGGTTGGCGAAAGGCCGCGCAGGCTAGGACAGGGCGGGGGGTTGTCAATGCAGAGGGGAGCCCGCTATTCAGCAACTCCCATGCCGCTTTCGCAGGGCAAGTGCCGAACAAGCCGGAACCTGCGAAGAAGCGCCTGCCGTCCCCTGGCGGAAGGATTTCGGCAAAGTAAGTCCGGTCCCGACGTTGAATGCCCGGGCCCCGGTCGATCCCTGGATGCCAGACTTCTCCATGAAAAAACTCCTCCTGATCCTTTCCGCCTGCTCCCTGGCCACTGCCGCCGAACCGGCTTTGCTTTTCTCCGATGACTTTGCCCGCGATGAAAAGACGCCGGGCAGGGAGGACATCGGCAACGGCTGGACCAGCAACAGCGGCTGGCGCGCCAAGGGCCATCAGCAGGTCGATCTCATCGACGGCGTGATGCATGTCACGAAGCATGCCGAGGCGGATCATGGCGTGGCCATCTTCCATGACGTCGCCTTCCAGGACGGTGCGGTCGAGCTGCGGTTCAAGCTGGGCGAGGGCGATGACCTCGGTGTCGACTTTGTCGACCGTGAGCTGAAGAGCGTGCATGCCGGTCATCTGTGCATCGCCCGGGTGACGAACAAGGCGCTGACAATCATCGATTCGAAGACCGGCGGCATGGACAACACAATCCGCGAACGTCGTCAGAAGGGCGACAAGTCGCCGGAGCTGGCCGCGCTGCTGAAGACCAAGACCAAGTCCTTCAAGCTCGACCTCCAGCCGGGCACCTGGCACACGCTGCACATCACGGTCGCGGGCGACACGATGTCGGTGAAGATCGACGGCCAGGACACGGGCCGCTTTGCCAGCGAGGGCATCGCTCATCCGACGAAGCGCATGATCACCCTGGCGGTGAACAAGTCGGCCGATGTGGATGATGTGAAGGTCTGGAGGTTGAAGTGAACCGGATGCGCCGCCTTGTCCTCAGTCTCGTTCTTGCCAGCGCTGCTGCGGCGCAGGTGCCGTCGCACCATGAGGTCGTGCCGGACTGGCCGCGGCTGCCCGAGAAGCATGAGCTGGGGCTATGTGCGGGAGTCGGGGTCGATGCGCAGAACCGGGTGTTTGTGTTTCATCGCAGCGGCAGGAAGTGGTCGAACCCTTTTCCGAAGGAGACGATCGCGCAGCCGACGGTGAGCATCATCGACGGTGACAGCGGGCGGCTGCTGAGCTCCTGGGGTGAGAGCCGCTTCATCATGCCGCATGGGCTGAGCCTTGATTCGGAAGGCAACGTCTGGCTCACGGATGTCGGCCTGCATCAGGTTTTCAAATGCACGCCGGAGGGCAGGGTGCTGCTCACTCTGGGCGAAGCGGGCGTGCCTGGGGCGGACAAGGCGCACTTCAATCTGCCCACCGACGTGGCCGTGCTCAGGGATGGATCCTTTTATGTGAGCGACGGCTACAAGAACACCCGGGTGATCAAGTTCAGCGCCGAAGGCCGGTTCGAGTTTGAATGGGGTGCGAAGGGCGCGGGCAACGCCGAATTCAACCTGCCGCACGGCGTGGCCCTTGATGCCCTGGGTCGTGTGATCGTCTGCGACCGTGAAAACGAGCGCCTGCAGGTGTTTGATGCGCGCGGCGGTTTTCTTGAGGCCTGGAAGGGCCCGCAGCTGGGCAAGCCCTATGGGGTGGCCACGACGCCTGACGGTCGCGTGTTCATCATCGACGGCGGTTCGCCTTCGGTTCGGCCGGAGCTGCGCGGCAAGGCGGTGGAGCTCGACCTCGGCGGCAGGGTTGTGGACAGCTTGGGTTCCTCTGGAAAAGGGCCGGGCCAGTTTCAGCTTGGCCATGACATCGCGGTCGGTCCCGATGGCGCGGTGTATGTGGCGGAAGCCACCGGGGCGCGTGTCCAAAAGTTTGTCAGGCGGCCCTGAGCCTCACTGAAGTTGCAGCGTCGGCGGCAGGGTGACCGGGCCGCTTGCGGGCTGGTGGTCGTCCGGGAAGATGACGGTGATGCTTTGCACGCCCTCCTGGTGGCTGGAGCTGAGCAGCCAGCGTTTGACGAACTCCGCCACCGAGCCGCGGGCGGCTTCGCGGATGCGGTCGAGGTGGGCCTTGTTGCCGGCGCGCTTCTCCAGGGTGGGCGTCAGCTCGCGTTCCAGGCTGGCGAGGTTTTCGGCGGCGTTGAAGCGCAGCCAGCCGGCCTCGGATTTCTTCTGCATGCCGTCCGTGCGCACAGCGGGGGGCGATGAAGGCCGGAGGGCGGGAGCCCGGACGATGCAGCGGCCCGCGTCCACCTGAACCTGCCAGTCCTCGGAGATCTTGATGTGATAGCGATAGACCACCGGCGTGCGGATTTCGGAAACCGTGGTGCCCAGATAGACGAGCTCATTGAAGGCGGTCTTCATGTCGAAACGCGTCACCGTTTCATCCGTCTCCAGCGTGGCGACCTCCAGCACGTCGCCATGCGTGGCGGTGATGCGGGTGATGGATTCACGGAAGGTCGTGCTGATGTCCTGCTCGACCAGCCTGCCGGGAAGTTCGCGCAGCCAGGCTCCGGCCTGCTTGAGGGTGCCGAAAAAGAACCAGGCGGCCGCCCCGAGCCCGAGCAGGCCTAACAAACCCAGCATCAAAACGCCCCTCAGGCAGCCGCCCCGCCCGGGGGAAACTGGAGTCGGGCTCTGAAGATGAACCTGCTCGGACATGAACCTTACTATGCCGCCCTGCGGACGATCCGGCCAAGGCTTTTTGGGGCGGGCATGTTCAGGGCCATTTCGCCAGAACCCGGCCGTCGGCGGTCTTGAGAACCAGGCCTTCGAGCCTTGCCATGCCGGGGCCTGCGCAGGGATCCAGGCGCAGGGCGTGCAGGGTTTTGGCCTCTTCGATGCGCAGGCTGTGGGCCTGCCATTCGCCGTCGTGCTTCACCTCGAAGCTCGCGTGGCGGCCCTTCGGAAGAAGGGTCTGGGCGTCGGTGGTCCAGTAGAGTTCACCGTTGCCGCTGGCCTGGCTTTGCAGCCTGAACTCAAGAACGTAGGGGCCGGGCGCAGCGAGGTCGAGGCGCTCAAAGGCGAGGCCCGGATCTTCGCCGCTGCATTGCAGGATGAGCTGGTCTCCCTCAAGTCTGAGCTGGGTTCCCTTGCGGGCACGCGGCAGGGGCGAGGCGGCGGCCTGCTTCTTTCTGCCCTTGCCCTGCCTGCCTTCGGTGAGCGGCTTGTCGTAGTCGGTCCATTCGCGATGCCGCTGCGGCGCTGCCTGGCTGGAAACCGGGGCGCGTTCCTTGGCAGGCGTCATGAGGACATGCTCGGCCATGTCAGTCCACTGTTTCACCATGCGCTCGACGATGTCCGGATGCCGGTCGGCCAGATTGTTCAGCTCGGTCCGGTCGTTGCGCAGGTTGTAGAGCTCCCAGGGTCCGCTTTGAAAGCTGACGATTTTCCAGTCGCCATCACGCAGGCCGCGGTCGGCCGCGAACAAAAGATGAATCGGCGGACGGTGCTCGAGACGGCCGCCGGCGATGATCGGAACGAGCGAGGTTCCGGCGAGCGGCGCAGGTTCGCGGCCGGGGAAGGTCTCGGGAACCGGGGCTCCGGCGAGCTCGGCCAAGGTGGGCAGGACATCGACGAGGTGGGCGGGTGTGTCGATGAGGCTGCCGGGCTTCTGCTTCAAACCGGCGGGCCAGTGCAGGATGGCGGGCGTGGTGATGCCGCCCTCGAACTGGTTCTGCTTGTAGTAGCGGAAGGGGGAGTTGCGCGCCCAGGCCCAGCCGGTGCTGTCACTCCAGCTCGTGCCGGGGTCGAACGGCGGCGCGTCGGGCTCGGGTCGGCCGCGATCATAGGGGCAGGCGCCGTTGTCGGAGACGAAGAGAATGACGGTGTTCGCAAGGTCGCCGTGCTGCTCGAGGCTGGCGATGAGGCGTCCCATCTCCTGGTCGATGCGGTCGATCAGGCCGGCGTAGGCGGCCATGCGTCTTGCTTCCCACACTTTTTGTTCGGGCCTGAGCTGGTCCCAGGCGCGCACATGATCCGGCCTCGGGCTTTCCTTCAGGTCTGATGGAAGCAGCCCGGCCTGTTTCTGCCTGGCGACTCGTCCCGCGCGCACGGCGTCCCAGCCGACGTCGTAGCGGCCGAGGTATTTTCGATAGTCCTGCTCCAGGGGCTGCAGCGGCGCGTGGGGCGCGTTGAAGGCGATGTACTGAAACCAGGGCTTTTTCGCGGCGCGGGCCTCGTCGATGAATCCGAGGGCGCGGTCGACATTGGCGATGGTGGTGTAGAATCCCTGGTCAGGCACATGCCACTTCTCTCCGTTCAGGCGGAAGGTGCTGTCGCCGAGGTAGTAGTTGGTCGCGCCGGAGAGGTGGCCGAAGAAGCGCTGGAAGCCAAAGTCGGTGGGCTGCTTCTCGAGGTGCCATTTGCCGGTCATGGCGGTGAAGTAGCCGGCGGGGCCAAGCACCTCCGGAAGGATCACGGCGCGGCGCAGGCTTTCGTCACCGGCCTGGCGGCACCAGCGTCCGCTGAGCAGGCTGACACGGGAGGAATGGCACTTGGCGGTGTTGTAAAACTGCGTGAAGCGCAGGCCGTTGGCGGCGAGGCGGTCGAGGTTGGGCGTCTCGATTTCACTGCCGTAGCAGCCGAGGTCGGAGAAGCCCAGGTCATCGACGAGGACGAGCAGGAAGTTGGGCGTGGCCGCCTGCAGCACGGAGCACAGGCCGAGAAGGAGGAGGAAAGGCAGGCGCATGGAGGTTTATTTCAGCGGCAGATCGAGCGTGAACTGGTGCTGGTCCGGCTCATGAACGTAGGGGGTGTCCTCGACGAGCACCTGCTGGACGACGTCGTAGGTGAGGACGTGGACACGCTTTTCGTCAGGCACGAAGCGGAGCAGGCGCAGGACGGGCTGGCTGAGGTAGTCGCTGAGCAGGGAGGTGACGGCATGGCCGTCGTCGGCGGGCGTGGTCAGCCTGAGGGCGGTGACGCGGCTCTGGTCGCCGCAGAAGATGAGGCGCAGGTTTGCATGCCTGCGGAACAGCTTGTCCCACATCTGCTCGCCGGTGTTGCCGCGAGCACCGTGGATCTTGACCCAGCGCATGCGGCCCTTGGCGTCGTGGATGTAGCCCTTCTCCTCCTTCGGCTTGTCGAGGATGCCGAGGTCCATGTGGGTGGTGACGAGCGCCTGCCGGTCCGCATGTTTTTTCAGCAGGGCGTCGGCCCAGGCGAGCACGTCGTCCGGGGCGTTGCATTCGAGGCTGAGATGGATGAACGCGACGCCGCCCGCGCTGAAAAGCTGGGCGCTGTTGACGTTGTTGGCGGAGACGTTCTGATCCTTGCGGTCGTGCGTGTAGCTGCCGAGGTACCAGGGCTCGGAGGCAAAGCTGGCGGCGGGAAAATGCTGCTGGAAGAGGTGGGCGTCGCCCTTGCTGGTCATGTCATGATTGCCGACCGTCAGGCTGAAGGGCGTCACGCCTCGCAGCAGGTCGAGGTGCTGCTTCGCCACCGCCCACTGGTCGGCGTTGTTCTTGTCCACGATGTCGCCGACATGACTGACGAAGACGATGTTCTGGTCGGCACGGTGGTCGCGGATCCAGCGCACCTGGGCCTCGAGGTTTTTGTTGGTGACGGGATCGGTGCTGTCCGGCGTGGCCTTGCAGCCCCTGCCATGGTAGCTCTGGGTGTCGGGGATGACGACGACGGTGAAGGCCTTGTCCGGCAGCGCGGGCAGGGGGCGAGAGCCGATCATTGTGCGCTTTTTCGCCTCCTGGGCGGAGGAGGGAAGGCACAGGCAGGCGGCGAGCAGGCCAAGAAAAAGAGGTTTCATGAAAAGGCAGAGGGTCAGTCCAGCTTCACGCTCGTCACCCAGGCGGGACCCTTGCCGCAGTCGTAGGTTTTCAGCGGCGTGAGAGCCCCGGTTTCGGCGTTGCGGCGATAGACGATGAGGCGGTGCGAGCCTTCACCGGCGGAAACCACGAAGGCATCTCCCGGCGTGAGGGCGAAGGAGCGCGGGGTCTTTTCGGTGGGCGTCTGGCCGAGGGCCGCGAGCTCACCGGTCTGCGTGTTCACGGCAAAGACGGCGAGGCTGTCATGGCCGCGGTTGGAGGCGTAGACGAAGCGGCCGTCGGCGCTGACATGGATGTCGGCGCAGGAGCCCTTGTCGCGCCAATCCTCGGGCACGGTGGGCACGCTCTGCCTGGCCTTGAGCGTGCCCTGCGCGGCGTCGTAGTCGCAGAGCGTGACGCTCTTGCCCTGTTCGTTGACGAAGTAGGCCCAGCGACCGTTGGGATGAAACTGCATGTGGCGCGGCCCCTCGCCCACGCCGCCGGGGAGGTGGGGCGGTTGGTTAGGCGTGAGCCTGCCGGTGCGCTCGTCAAAGCGGAGCTGCTCCACCTTGTTCAGCTCGCCCACATGCGGCACGAAGGCGAAGCGGTTCGCCGGATCGGTCTGGATGCAGTGGGCCTTCTTGCCGGTCTCCAGCGTGACGACGGGCAGGCCGGTGACACGACCGTTTTCGATGGCGGATGAGCCGATGACTCCTTCGCTGTAGGAGGCCGCGAGCAGCCAGCGCCCGGTTTTGTCTGCGAGGACGTAGGCGGCGTTGAAGCCGGCGTCGGCGAACGAAGGGTTCGACAGCGCCCCGGTCTTCGGATCGACGGCAAGCGTGGCGAACTGTTTCGTGCTGCGCACCGAGGCATGGAGGTGGCGGCGGTCCGGACTGAGGGAAAGGCTGCCCGGGGCGCCTGGCAGCTGGGCTTCACCAGTTTTTGAGAGCGCACCGGTCGCTTCATCCAGCATCCAGACCGCGATGCGTTTCTCGCCGCTTTCGGAGACATAGACGACCGTGGGTCCGGCCAGCAGGGAGCTGGCGATGCAGAGAAGGGCGAGGAGCGGTTTCATCGTTGGTTCGGAGCAGGCTGAAACGGCGGATGAAGGAGCGAGCCTTCATTTGTTTCGCCAAGGGCACGATTGGCCCATCGCGGCTGCACGGGGTTGGCGAAGGCTTCTCGCATGCTTCCAGGATGCGGTGAAGGTGAAACGTGGGGGTGGGGACCTGGTCCTGGAGTTTCACTCCAGGCTCATCTCCTTCGAGCCTCCGGCTCGTGACGGATGAATCCAGCCCTTTGAAACTTGAGCCTTGGAACTTCCCTGGTCATTGGCCCCTGGTCCTTGGTCATTCACTCCCAGGCGTTGCCTGATGGCTCACTTCGGCTCCAGGCTCTTCAGCTCGATGTTGCGGAACCAGACGGGCTGGCCTTCGGCCTGGAGGGCGATGTGGCCGTGGCTGAGGCGGAGCGGGGCACCTGCCTCGATGAGGTCGGTGGCGGGCGCGTTGTTGTTGGTGGGATCGAGCTGCGGGTGCTGGTAGCGCAGGACTTCGACGCCGTTGATGCGATGGATGATCTCATCGTGGCCACGCACTTCGATCTCTGCGCGCACCCATTCCCCGGCGGGGAAGGTGGGGGCGCTGGACTTGACGATGTGTTTTGTGACGAGCTGGCCGCCGAGCTCGACATGGGTTCCCGGCGTGCAGAGGTTGCCGGTGGAGCGCGGGCCCTTGCCCTCGTCGGCGAGGAACTGCATCTCGAGGCTGGCCGGGAAGCCCTGGTCGAAGCGCAGGCTCTGCGGCGGCTGCGCATGGATCATCACGCCGCTGTTCAGGTTCACGTACTTCGGCGCGTCGGGCATCATCGTGCCGGTGAAGCGGTACTCCAGGCGCAGGATGTAGCGGGAGTAGGCGAGGTTGGTGTAGAGGTGACCAAACTGTTCGTTAAACCTGTCGTAGCCGTCGTAGCTGACCTTGAGGATGCCGTCCTCGACGCGGAAGGTCTCGGCATGGTTTTCTCCCAGCGGGCGTTTGGCAATCTTCACCGTCCAGCCGCTCAGATCCCTGCCGTTGAACAGGCGGATCCAGCCCTGCTCGGTCTCCTGGGCAAAGGCTGGAAGGCAGGAGACGAGGCAGGAAAGAAGAAGGGTTCGTGGGAGCAGGCGCATGAGGGGTGGATGTCGACGGCCAAACGCTGGTCGTCTGGGTGAATGGCAGGAAGGCAGGCGTCAGGCAAACAGTTCCGTGACCGCCTTGCCCCTGCCGTCCTCGGTGACGTAGAAGGGTCGGCCTTCGATCTCGAACTCGGTCTTCGGGCTGATGCCCATGGCCGTCATGATTGTGGCATGCAGGTCCATGACGGTGACGGGATTCTTGGTGGCGACGAGCGGCCGTTCGTCGGCGGTTTCACCGTAAAGGAAACCTTTCTTCATGCCGCCGCCGAACATGACGACGCTGGTGCCGCCGGTGAAGTGGCGGTGCAGGCCGTAATGCTGGGCCTCCTCGATGCGGTCTACCTTGAAGGTGGCCTGGTCGTTGGCGTTGGAGCCGGGCCTGCCCTCGATGAGCGCGTCGCGGCTGAACTCGCTGGCGATGACGATGAGCGTGCGGTCCAGCAGGCCCTTGGCCTCCAGGTCCATGACGAGCTGGGCGATGGGGCGGTCGATCTCGCGATGCAGGCCGGACACGGTGTCGTGGCCGCTCTTGTGGGTGTCCCAGTAGAGGAAGGGCACGTACTCGGTGGTGACCTCGACAAAGCGTGCCCCGGCCTCGACGAGCCTGCGGGCGAGCAGGCAGCCGCGTCCGAAGCGGCCGGTGTCGTACTTCGCGTAGCTGTCCTTCGGCTCGAGCGTGATGTCGAAGGCCTCGCGCTCCCTGGCGCTGAGCAGGCGGTAGGCGTTGTCGAGGCTGCGCAGCATGGACTGCTGCTGGTAGTCGCTCATCAGCTCGCGGTTCGGGCTTTTCTCGACCAGCCTGCGGAAGAGTTTGTCACGATTGGCAAAGCGTTGGGCGTCCATGCCTTTCGGTGGTTTCACGGACTGCGCGGCCTCTTCGGGGAAGGGCAGGTTCATCGGGCCGAACTCGCTGCCGAAGAAGCCGGCGGTGGTGAAGGCCTTCAGCTCCTCGCTTTCGCCAACGCCCTCGAGGCGCTGGCCGATGTTGATGAAGGCGGGCATGACCGGATTGCGCGGGCCGAGCACGCGGGCCATCCAGGAGCCGATGTGCGGGCAGGCGACGGTCTGCGGCGGCACGTAGCCGGTGTGCCAGTGATACTGGTGGCGGCTGTGAAGGATGCTGCCCAGGTCCGGCTGCACGGCGCTGCGAATGAGCGTGGCGCGGTCCATGACCTTGGCGATCTCCGGCAGGCCGGCGCTGATCTTCACGCCGTCGAGGCGGGTGTCGATGGCGGGGAAGGTGCTGAGCATCTTCTTCACCTCGAGGCCCTTTTCGAAGGGCGAGTAGCGTTTGGGGTCGAAGGTTTCCGGCGCGGCCATGCCGCCGGCCATCCAGAGCAGGATGCAGGCGTCTGCCCTGGCGGGCGGCTGCTTCACGACCTCGCCGGTCTTGCCCCAGATCATGCGGGGTTCGCCGCTCATCCAGGCGGCGGTGCCTGCGGCGGCGAGCTTCTTCAGGAAGTCACGGCGGACGAGATGTTCAGGCAGGTGCGGGTCGATGTCCATGCAGGTCAGGACAACGCCGGAACGGGGCCGACCTTGCTTGGGCCTGCATCGGGGCGATGGGACCGGGCCGGATCAGGCGCCGAGGCTGAGGTATTCGCGGACGGTGTGGTTGAGGGCGCGGCGTGCGGGTGGGAAGGCGGCGGCGACTTCGGACAGGGTGTCATCGAGGGCGAACTCCCCGGCCAGCGCATGACGGCCGGCGGCTTCGAGATGGCTGACGACGACCTTTTCATAATAATCCACGTCCGGAGCGCCGCGGCGCTCGGCGCGGCGATGCAGGAAGTCCGGGTAGAGGCAGGTGAGGACGAGGAACTGGTTGGCGCACTGCACATGGATGAAGAATCGCTCGTGGGCGCGGGCGTTCTCCAGGGCCTGGATGTAGTCCACGCTGTAGAGGCTCTCCAGGCGATTGTTCGGTATTGTTTGTTCGGCCGTGGCGGGCAGGCCGAAGTCGGCGCAGACGACGGCGATGTAATCGGCGACCTCGAGGTCGTCGACGCCGGCCTGCTTCAGGGTGTGGCGGACGATGGTGAAGAAGAACATCTCCGGTGAGAGCAGGGCGGCGCGGCGGCCCATGACGACGGCCTCGAAGAGCTTCGGGTGGTCGAGGATCATCTTCACGGCCTCCGGGTCGTCGAGCAGGGTCATGAGGCTGTCGCGGTCCTGCGGCGTGAGGGCGAGCGAGTCGCGGATGAACTGCCAGTCGGCGGCGGAGAAACGATACCAGCAGCCTGGGCGGGGGAATCGGGTCATCATGGCTTGCGATGATTGGGTTCAGCCTCCTTCAAGCACGGGTCGTGCCAGGTGGCTGATGTCGGATTCGATGCAGGAAGAGGCGGCTTTGTTCGAATCAAAGCGTCCGTCTGCGAACCTCAAGCCTCATGGGCCTGCAGATCCTCGAGACTGACAAACTCGAGCGCATGAATGTGGGTGGCCTCCAGAACGACGGGCGGCGCCCTGCCCGCCTCCAGGGCCTCGGCCCAGCGGGTGACGCAGAGGCACCATGAGTCGCCGGCCTTGAGGCCTGGGAAGTCAAACTCCGGCATGGGCGTCGAGAGGTCGTTGCCACGGGCGCTGCTGAACGCCAGGAACTCGTCCGTCATCACGGCGCAGACGGTGTGCAGGCCGATGTCATCGGGTCCGGTGCGGCAGAAGCCGTCGCGGTAGAAACCGGTGACGGGCTTGAAGCAGCAGCCTTGAAGGGGAGTGCCGAGGACGTTGGAGGGCATGGGTGGGGAAGGGGTGAAACCTGGCTTACCAGCACAGGCCTTCGTAGCTCCAGGGCAGGGTTTTGAGTTCGCGCCAGCCATTGACGTCGATGACCTGCTGGCCGGGACGGGCCAGGGCGGCGAGGGTTTCCAGCGGAGCGCACTTCTGCGAGGCGATGATGAGCTCGGCGTCACCGATGACTTCGGAAACGTCCTGCTTGAGCAGCGATTCGAGGTGCGGCATGCGGCGCTTCATCTCGGCGGCGTTGGCGCCGATGAGGCGGGAGAGGTTGAGGCTGGGATCAAAGATGCGCAGCTCATAGCCGCGGCCGAGAAGCGTCTCCGCGACGGCGACCATGGGGCTGCCGCGCAGGTCGTCGGTGTCCGCCTTGAAGGCGAGGCCGAGCAGGCCGACACGGCGCACGCCCTTGCTGGTGATGAGCTTCAGCAGGAGGTCGAGGTGGGCGTGGTTGGTGTCGAGCGTGTTGTCGAGCAGGGGCAGGGAGATGCCCTCCTGGCGGGCGAAGGAGAGCAGGGCGCTGACGTCCTTGGGCAGGCAGGATCCGCCGAAGGGCGTGCCGGGCCGCATGTAGTAGCTGGAGATGTTCAGGCGCGTGTCGCTGCAGACGACGTTCATCACGCGCGAGCCATCTTCGCCGAGATGCTTGCAGAGGCGGCCGATCTCGTTGGCGAACCCCACCTTGAGGGCGTGGAAGTAGTTGCAGGAGTACTTGATCATCTCGGCGCCTTCCCAGGCGAGCACGGCGGGTTCTCCGCCGAGGAGCTGGCGGGCCTCGTGGCTCTCCGGCGGAGAGCCGTCATGGGTGCCGACGACGGCGAGGGAGGGCACGCGGAAGTCCTTCACGGCGGTGCCTTCACGCAGGAACTCGGGGCAGTAGTAAACCTGCACCTGGCCGGAGGCGCGCAGGTCCTCGAAGAAGTCGCGGACCATCTGGCGCGTGCTGCCGGGCAGCATGGTGCTGCGGAAGAGCAGGACGTGCTTCTTGCCGCTGCTGCGCAGCACGGCGGCGATCTGTTCGCTGACCTTGCGGACGAAGTCGAGGTTGAGGCGGCCGGACTCCAGGGAGGGCGTGCCGACGCAGATGATGCTGACATCGCTGCCGAGCACGGCGTCCTGCGCGCTGGTGGTGGCGGAAAGGCGGCCTTCACGGCGGGCCGTGCCGAGAAGATCGTCGAGCTCGGGCTCGATGATCGGGCTGCGGCCGGTGTTGAAGGCGTCCACCTTCTCCGGCTGCACGTCGGCGCCGATGATGACATGTCCCTGCTCGGCCAGGCACCCTGCGGTGACCGCGCCGACATAACCCAGACCAAAGATGCTGACCTTCATGGACTTGCCTCATAGCACAGGCCTTTCTGAAAAGCCAAGTCCGGCTTGCCTAACGATTCGTAACGGAAGGCCATGCGTCATCTCATCCTTGTTCTGGGCGACCAGCTTGACCGCCGTTCGGCGGCCTTCGACGGCCTGGACCCGGGCCAGGACCGGCTGTGGATGGCCGAGGTGGCGGAGGAATCCACGAAGGTCTGGGTGCATCAGGCGCGCATCGTCACCTTTCTGTCGGCGATGCGGCACTTTGAGGAGAGCCTGCGCGCAGGCGGGATCGCGGTGGAGTATCGCCGAATCAACGATGTGGAAAACGGCGGCAGCCTTGTGGCGGAGCTGGAGGCGGCGGTCGCCCGGCTGAAGCCGCGGAAGCTGATCATGGTCGAGGCCGGTGAGTGGCAGGTGCGTGAGGACCTCCGGGCGGCGGCACGTCGTCTGGGCGTGGAGCTGGAGGAGAGGCCGGACCGGCATTTCCTGGCCAGCCACGAGGACTTCGCCCGTCATGCACAGGGGCGGAAGCAGCTGAGGATGGAGTTTTTCTACCGGGAGATGCGGGTGAGGCACCAGGTTTTGATGGACGATGGCAGGCCCGTCGGCGGCACGTGGAACTACGATGTCGAGAACCGGGGAAGCTTTGGCAAGGAGGGGCCGCCGCTGAAGCCCGCGCCGCTGCGCTTCCCGCCGGACGCCATCACACGCGAGGTCATTGGCGAGGTGCGGGAACGGTTCGGCTCGCATCCTGGCGACCTGGATGCGTTTGACTGGCCGGTGACGGAGGCGGAGGCGCGGCTTGCGCTGGCGGATTTCATCAACCACCGGCTGCCGGAGTTTGGCAAGTATCAGGACGCGATGTGGACGCGCGAGCCCTGGCTCTACCACAGCCGCCTGAGCGCGGTGATGAACCTGAAGCTGCTGGACCCGCGGGAGGTGATCGCGGCCGCGGAGGCGGCCTATCGAAAAGGCAGGGCGCCGCTGGCGGCCGTGGAGGGTTTCATCCGCCAGGTTCTCGGCTGGCGTGAGTATGTGCGCGGCGTCTACTGGCGCCTCATGCCGGGTTATCTGGAGATGAACGAGCTGGGCTGCGACCAGCCGCTGCCGAAGTTCTACTGGAACGGGGAGACGGAGATGAACTGCCTGCGTGAAACCCTCGGCCAGACGCTGCGCCTGGGCTATGCGCACCACATCCAGCGCCTGATGGTGACGGGCCTGTTCGCCCTGCTTCTTGGAGTGCGTCCGCGCGAGGTCCACGAGTGGTACCTGGCGATGTATGTGGACGCGGTGGAATGGGTGGAGCTGCCGAACACGCTGGGCATGTCCCAGCATGGCGACGGTGGCATCATGGCGAGCAAGCCCTACGTCGCCTCGGGGAAGTACGTCCAGCGCATGAGCAACTACTGTGTGGGCTGCCGCCTTGACCCGGCCCGGGCGAGCGGGCCCGGGGCCTGTCCGTTCACGACGCTTTACTGGGACTTCCTGATGCGCCACGAGCCGCGCCTGCGGCGCAACCAGCGCATGGCGATGCAGATGCGCAACCTGGACAGGCTGAAGGAGGCCGAGAAGGCGGCGATCCGCGGCCAGGCGGCGGCGTTGAAGCAAAGTTTGGCAGGCTGAGGCGGGTGGCGGTTCCGCAGGGATGCGGCTTATTCGCCGGGCAGCGGCTCCGTCGGCCAGGTCTCGAGCCAGGGCAGGCCGTACTTGTTGAGGTCGGCCATGAAGGGATCCGGGTTGAGCTGCTCGACGTTCCAGACGCCTGGCTGGCGGTATTCGGCGGGGTTGGTGAGGAGCTGACGGGCGGCGATCATGGCGGGCACGCCGGTGGTGTAGCTGACGCCCTGGGAGTTCGTCTCCTTGTAGCAGTCCTGGTGGTCGCAGATGTTGTAGACGTAGTAGCGCAGGGGCCTGCCGTCCTTGCTGGTGCCTTCAATCCAGTTGCCGATGCAGGTCTTGCCCTTGGTGTCGGGGCCGAGGGTGCCGGGCTCGGGCAGCAGGGTCTTGAGGAACTCGATGGGGATGATGTCCACGCCCTTGTGCTTCACGGGATGGATGCCGGTCATGCCGACGTTCACCAGCACCTCCATGTGCTTGATGTAGGCGTCGCCAAACGTCATCCAGAAGCGCGCGCGGCGCATGGGGATGTGCTTGGTGAGGCTTTCCAGCTCCTCATGGTAGAGGCAGTAGATGTTCTTCGGGCCGATGCCGTCCGGGAAGGAGAAGCTGCGCTTGATCTCCAGCGGCTTCGTCTCCACCCAGGCGCCGTTTTCCCAGTAGCGGCCGTTGGCGGTCACCTCGCGCAGGTTGATCTCCGGATTGAAGTTGGTGGCGAAGGCCTTGCCGTGGTCGCCGGCGTTGCAGTCGATGATGTCGAGGGTGTCGATCTTGCTGAAGTGATGCTTCAGGGCGTAGGCGGTGTAGACGTTGGTGACGCCCGGGTCGAAGCCGCAGCCGAGCAGGGCGGTGAGGCCGGCGTTCTTGAACTTCTCCTGGTAGGCCCACTGCCAGTGGTATTCGAACTTGGCGACGTCCCGCGGCTCGTAGTTGGCGGTGTCGATGTAATGTACGCCAGCCTCAAGGCAGGCGTCCATGATGGTGAGGTCCTGGTAGGGCAGGGCGACGTTGATGACGACCTCGGGCTTGAAGCTCTTCAGGAGCTTGACGAGCTCGGGGACGTTGTCGGCGTCGACGGCGGCGGTCTGGATGGGGCGCTTCAGCTCGGCGGCGATGCCGTCGCACTTGGACTTGGTGCGGCTGGCCAGCATGATTTCGCCGAACACCTCGGGGAGCTGGGCGCATTTGTGGGTGACGACACGGCCGACGCCGCCGGCTCCGATGATGAGGACTTTATGGGACATGAAGGGCTGGAGAGAAAAAGGGGTGAGCAGGGGCCGCAGGGGCACGGCGGGGAGGTGCGCGATTCTAGGCGGCGGGGGGGGAATGCAACGGTCAATGTGGTCACATCACAGGAACTCAGGCCCATGGGTCGGAATGGAGAAGATGAAAAGGAGGCGGGTTCAGCGGAACACCGTGTCCGACTTCGAGATTGTCTTAAGTTTGAGGCGGAGTCCGAGTAAGTCTTTTCATGAGACTTGGATTTTCACAGGGAGTCGCAGAGGCCAGTTCGCCTGGCAGCGCTGAGTTCAGGCACCTGGGCTCGGGCAGGCGAAAACACCCTTGCAAATTTTTTGCCCGCAATCATAAGAGCGCCCCGTTCGTTTTTGAACGCGCCAGCGTGCCACTGTGTCACATGGCGTCCCCTTCGCAAAACAACCCATCAACCATGACAGTGACAATATGATCCAAGTGCAAAACCTCCGAAAAGAGTTCGGTGCCAAGGTGGCCGTGGACAATGTGTCCTTCACCGTGGAAAAAGGTGAAGTTCTCGGTTTCCTCGGCCCCAACGGCGCAGGCAAGTCCACCTCCATGCGCATGGTCACCGGCTACTTCAGGCCCACATCGGGCAGCATCAAGATTGGCGGTGTCGACATGCTGGAAAATCCTGAGCTGGCCAAGAAGAGCATCGGCTACCTGCCGGAAAACGCGCCGCTTTACTCCGACATGACGGTGGCCAGCTTCCTGGGCTTCTGTGCCGAGGTTCGCGGCATCACCGGCGCGGCCAAGTCCAAGGCGATCGACCGGGTGCTGGACCTCTGCTTCCTGCACCGGGTGCGCAACCAGAGCGTGGACACGCTTTCCAAGGGCTACCGCCACCGCACCTGCTTCGCCCAGAGCATCATTCACGACCCGGACATCCTGATCCTGGACGAGCCGACGGACGGCCTGGACCCCAACCAGAAGCATGAAGTGCGTCAGCTCATCAAGAACATGGGCAAAAACAAGGCGATCATCTTCTCCACCCACATCCTGGAGGAGGTCGACGCCGCCTGCTCGCGCGCGATGATCATCGACCGCGGCAAGGTCGTTGCCGACGGCACGCCCGAGTCCCTCCGCAAGCTCGTGCCCGGCTGCGCCAGCCTGGACGAGGTCTTCCGCTCCCTCACCCGCTCCGACCTGGAGAAATAAGAGACCGAAACAACCCCTGACCTCTCTTCTTCCCACCCATGAAAAATTCCGATCTCGCGACCACGCTGGCGATCTTCAAACGGGAGTTCCTCTCCTACTTCAACTCGCCGGTGCTCTACGTCATCGTCGTCATCTACCTGCTGGCGTCGATGGGCTTCACCTTCTTCTTCGGCCGCTTCCTGGACAGCGACAACGCCTCCCTGACGCAGACCTTCTTCTTCTGGCATCCCTGGATCTACATTGTCCTGGCTCCCGCCGTGGGCATGCGCCTCTGGTCTGAGGAGCACCGCCTGGGCACGTTCGAGCTGCTGATGACCATGCCGCTCTCCCCCTGGCAGGCCATCGTCGGCAAGTTCGTCGCCGCCGCCCTCGTCTGGGCCATCGGCCTGGCGCTGACCTTCTCCATCGTCATCACCGTCTCCTGGCTGGGCAATCCGGACCCCGGGCCGATGATCACCGGCTACGTGGCGAGCTACATGTATGCCCTCGGCTGCCTGGCCGTCACCAGCGCCGCCAGCGCCTACACCCGCAGCCAGGTCGTCTGCTTCATCGTCAGCGTGGCGCTTTGCATTCTGCTCACCCTCATCGGCTACCCGGGCATCGTGGACAGCGTCGTCCGCACGCTTCCGGGCTCCCTGGAGGGCCTGGTCCGCTTCGTCAGCTACCTGAGCTTCATGGATCACTTCTATGAGATGACCAAGGGCATCTTCGTCATCCGCGACGTGCTCTACTTTGTCTCCGTGATCGTGGTGGCGCTGATCATCACCCACCTCGGCCTGCGTTCGAAACGCGCCTGATCCCACCGCCCAGCGAACTGAGAACCCTCACACGCGAACTTCCTCATGAATCTGAACAGCAAAGAAGGCACCGCAGGTCTCACGGCCCTGCTGACCATCGCCATCGTCATCGCCGTGAACTTCCTGGTCGGCGGCCTGGGCTTCCTGAACGGCCGCTTTGACGTCACCGAGGACAGGCTCTACACCCTCTCCCAGGGCACCCGCAACATCCTCGACCGCCTGAACCCGGACGAACCGGTGACCATCCGGTATTATGTGACCACCGAGGACCGGGTCATGCCGCCGATGCTCAAGACGCATTCCCGCACGGTGCAGGACCTGATCCTCGAGTTCCAGAAGGCTGCCAAGGGCAAGGTCATCCTTGAGAAGATGGCGCCGAACCCCAACACCGAGGATGAGGACAAGGCCCGAGAGGATGACATCCAGGGCGTGCCGGTGAACACCGACGGAGACAACGTCTACCTCGGCCTCGCCATCCAGTGCGCCAAGCAGAAGGAGGTGCTGCCTTTCCTCAACCCGAACGAGGAGACCGCGCTCGAATACAATGTCGCCCGCGCCATCCAGAAGGTGTCCAAGGAGAAGAAGACCGTCGTCGGTGTCATGAGCTCCATGCCGATCATCGGCTCCCCCATGTTCCCCTTCCAGCGCCAGCAGGGCCAGCAGCCCTGGGTGCTGATCCAGAGACTGCGCATGGATTATGAAGTGCGTGAGGTCCAGATGAGCTCCCCCACCATCGACAGCGATGTCAGCGTGCTTGTCGTCGTGCATCCGGCCGACATCACCGAGCAGGCCGAGTACGCGATCGACCAGTACCTGATGAAGGGCGGCCAGGTCGTCGCCCTCGTCGACCCGCAGTGCCTCGTGGCGCAGCGTGTCTACAGCGGCCAGCAGAATCCGATGACCGGCCAGCCCGGAGGCGTGGTCAATCCCACCTCCGACCTGCCCAACCTCTTCAAGGCCTGGGGACTCACCTACAACAAGGCGGACATCGTCGCCGATGTGAACTACCGCACGCAGCTCATGGGCCGCCAGACCCCGGTCGCCCTTCGGCTGCCCAGCGAGGCGCTCAACAAGCAGGAGCGCATCACCGCCGACCTGCAGAGCCTGCTGTTCATGATGAGCGGCACCCTGGACGTGGTCGGCAAGGATGGCATCAACGCCACCGTCCTCGCCGCCTCCTCCGAGGCCAGCGAGCTGATCGACAACACCACGGCCGAGAAGCTGCTGCGCGAACCGGTCTCCAACTTCAACGCCAGCGGCAAGAAGCAGACCCTCGCCGTGATGTTGAAGGGCAAGTTCAAGACCGCCTTCCCGGGCGGCAAGCCCAAGGCTCCTGCCGAGGCCAAGCCCGAGGGTGGTGGTGCGCAGGATGACGCCAGCGCACCCAAGACCAGCGTGACTCCTGCTGCTCCCGCTCCGGCTCCGGCTCCTGCGGCTGAACCGAAGAAGGACGGCGCCAAGAAGGACGAGGCCAAGCCCGCCGAACCCGCCAAGCCCACGGATGGCACCATCCTGGAGTCCCAGAATGCCGAAGGCGTGGTCGTCGTCTTTGCCGACGCCGACATGATGTACGACGCCTTCACCGTTCAGCAGGACCCGATGACCGGCGGCATGGTCGCCGTCGACGGCAACCTGCCGATGTTCCTGAACACCGTGGAAATCCTCAGCGGCGGCGGCGATCTCCTGCAGGTCCGCAGCCGCGCCAGCACCCGCCGTCCGTTTGCCAAGATGGACGAGCTGCGTGAAAACGTGGAGAAGAAATTCCGCCCCAGCCTGACCCAGAAGCAGGCGGAGATGGACAAGATCGCGGCTGACATGGGGCCGCTGCGCGTGAAAAACGGCCAGCTGGTCGATCCTGCCCAGATCAAGAAGCTTCAGGAGCTCATGGACAAGCAGACCCAGATCAAGCGTGAGATCCGTGAGATCAAGAAGGACCAGAACAAGGACATCGACTTCACCCAGAACATCATCACCCTGCTGAACGTCTTTGGCGTGCCGCTGCTTGTCGTGGCCGTCGGCCTGACCCTGGCGATCCGCCGTCGCGCCGCCACCGCCGCCATCTGACCCAGCCGTCTGAGAGAACCTCAACCTGATTCATCAGCCATGAAGAAGCTTCTTATCCTCCTGGTCGTCCTTGGCGGCCTCATCGGTTTTGCCGTCTATTATCAGAACGAGCAGAACAAGACCCTCAACACCGCCGCCACGCGCGGCGTGAGGCAGCGGGAGTACCTGCTGCCCGGCCTGCGCGTCGAGGCCCTGCGCAAGTTCATCCTCAAGGATGACAAGAACACCGTGACCATCACGGTCAGCGACGACCTGAAGTCCGCGGTGGTCGCCGAGCGCGCGGGCTACCCCGCCTCCATGGACAAGCTCAGCAGCACCATGAGTGACCTGCGCGAGCAGAAGATCTCCAGCAAGGTGCAGATCGGCAAGTCCGCCTGGGCCAGGAACAAGCTCAAGGCTCCGGGCGACGGCGCCGAGGGCATCGGCACGCAGGTCGAGATGAAGGACGGCGCCGACAAGGCGCTGGCCACGCTCATCCTGGGCGACAACACCGACATCTCCGGCACGAACAACCCCAATCCGATGATGGGCGGCACCAGCCAGCGGCTGGTTCGCACGGTCGAGGACGGCGAAACGATCTGGCAGGTGAGCAACACCTTCTTTGACCTGGAAGCCAAGGCCGAGAACTGGATCGACAAGTCCTTCATCGACGTCCAGAAGATCAAGGAGATCGCCGTCACCGCCCCCAAGGCCGATGATTCCTGGACGATCAACCGGGCCAAGGACACGGACACGGACTTCGTGCTCGTCACCCGCCTGACCACGGAGTCCCTCGACAACTCCAAGATCACGGCCAGCAGCCTGCTGTCATCGCCCAGCTTCAACGACGTCAGCCCGAAGGACAAGGCCGCCGAGCTGCTCAAGGACGCCACGAAGGTGAAGATCACCACCTTCGACGGCTTCACCTATGACATCCAGGTCGCCAAGCAGGGCAAGGACGGCGGTGACAAGTACTACATGAGCGTCAGCGTCGCCGCCGACATTCCCAAGTCGCGCGCGCCGGTGAAGGATGAAAAGGACGAGGACAAGAAGCAGGCGGATGAAGCCTTTGCCGCCGACAAGAAGTCCCGCGAGGAGAAACTGACGAAGGAGCAGAAGTTCGCCGGCTGGGTCTATGAGGTCAGCGAATACACCGTCAACAACCTGCTGAAGAAGCGCAGTGAAATCGTGAAGCTTGAGGTGCCCAAGGCGACGGAGCCTGCGAAGCCCGCGGCATCTGCCCCCGCCCCCGCGCCTGCGGCCGGCGCCTCGACTCCCGTCAGCGTGACCACGCCCCCGGTGTCCGTGCCGGCGCTGCCGGAGAAGGCCGATGCGGCGAAGAAGAACTGAGCGGAGCCCGTGACAGAGAATAAAAAAACCCCTCCCGGAATCCGGGAGGGGTTTTTTGTTAGACTTTGCGGAAGACGGTTGAGCGAGCCAGGTCAGCGCCAGGAAACGATGTCATCCTTGGTGTTGCGGATCTTGTCAGGACCGAGGCACTGCACGCCGGTGCTGGCCGGCAGGTACTGCGGCGCCCTCGAAGAGATGCGCTGGTCGACGTTGCTCGCGTCCGGGTTCTGAATGCGGTTGTCGAGGTTGGTGTCCAGCATCACATAGTAGGGCATGCCCCAGATGTCCACGAGCCGGACATTGCCGCCGTTGCCGGTGCCGCCGCTTGGATCGATGATGCCGAAGGAGCTGCCGTTCTTCGCAATCTGAAGGTCGATGAACTTGATGCCGCGGGGGTTCATGTTGGTCGGGTCGCTCGGGTTCGTCATCGCCATCAGCACGTTGATGAAGTTGGTGGTGCCGTTGGTGAGGATGGGGTCGATGTCATCGCCGCCGGTCGATCCGCTGAGGTCGACAGGGAAGCGGTTGTACTCCGTGCGATAGTGGCCGACGGCGACCTGCAGGTCCTTCATGACGGCCTTGATGCGCGTCGTGTTCGCCATCTGCATGACCTTGTTGGTCACGGGAACGGCCAGCGAGGCGAGGATGGCGATGATGACGATGACGACGAGCAGCTCAACGAGCGTGAATCCTCGCCTGGCGGGATGAATGAATGTGGATGTGTTTTTCATGGTTTGTTGCGGGGGGCTGCTTCAGTCGTCATGCGCCGGCGTCTGGACGGCTCATGAATCATCTCAAAGCGTTATCCGCTTAAATCATAAACGAGGCCCTTCCGTCAAGAGTCCCGACACCAAACATCGAGCATCGTCTTGATGTGCTCATGGCGGAGCGTCTTTGCGCGGCTGAAGTTTTGATTGTCAACTTGTGCTTGCATCCTATAATCGAAGGATAATTATCGGCGCCTAATCCAAACAAAAAAACATCAAGCCGATCATCAACCCCACATCTATGGCAAAAGCAGCGAGCACCAGCAGCAAGGCAGTGAAGTACGTTTATTCCTTCGGAGCAGGAAAAGCGGATGGTGATGGCTCCATGAAGGCGCTGCTTGGTGGCAAAGGGGCAAACCTTGCTGAAATGAGCCGCATCGGTCTGCCGGTGCCTCCCGGGTTCACCATCACCACGGAAGTCTGCACCTACTTCTACGACAACAAGCGCACCTACCCCGCCGTGCTTCAGAAGCAGATGGAGGAAGGCATCGCCAAGATGGAGAAGATCATGGGCTGCAAGTTTGGTGACGCCAAGGGCATGCCCCTGCTGGTCGCCGTCCGTTCCGGCGCGCGTGACTCGATGCCAGGCATGATGGACACCATCCTGAACCTCGGCCTCAACGACGAAACCGTCCTGTCGCTGGTCAAGGCGACCAACAACGAGCGTTTCGCCTGGGATTGCTACCGCCGCTTCATCCAGATGTACGGCGACGTGGTGCTTGGCGTGCAGAAGCTCGAAGGCGAGGATCATGAGCCCTTCGAGACCGTCATCGAGGCCTACAAGCATCAGAAGTATCACAAGGACATCATCGACAGCGACCTGACCGCCGAGGACCAGAAGGAACTGGTGAAGCGCTTCAAGGCCCTTGTGAAGGAGCGCACCGGCAAGGTGTTCCCCAACAATGCCTGGGACCAGCTGCGCGGTGCCGCCGGCGCGGTCTTCGGCTCCTGGATGAACGACCGCGCGATCGTCTATCGCCGCAAGTACAACATCCCGCATGAGTGGGGCACCGCCGTGAACGTCCAGGCGATGGTGTATGGCAACACCGGCAACGATTCCGGCTCCGGCGTGGCCTTCACCCGCAACCCCGCCAACGGCGTCAACGAATTCTACGGTGAGTTCCTCATCAATGCCCAGGGTGAAGACGTGGTGGCCGGCGTCCGCACGCCCGAGCCCGTTGCCCAGCTTGAGAAGGAGATGCCCAAGGCCTATGCTGAACTGATGAAGGTTCGCCAGATCCTTGAGAAGCATTTCAAGGACGTCCAGGACGTTGAGTTCACCATCCAGTCGGGCAAGCTGTTCATGCTGCAGACCCGCAACGGCAAGCGCACCGCCGCCGCCGCCCTGAAGTTCTCCATGGACATGGTGAAGGAGAAGCTCATCGACTGGGAAACCGCCATTTTGCGCAACCCTGCCGACCAGCTTGAGCAGCTTCTTGCCCCCGATTTCGACGTCTCCGAAGTCAAGAAGGCCAAGGAGCTTGCCAAGGGCCTGCCTGCCGGTCCTGGCGCCGCCTCCGGCATCATCTACCTCAATGCCAACCGCGCCGCCGCCGCCGCCGAGGCTGGTGAAACCGTGCTGCTGGTTCGCAATGAAACCTCTCCGGAAGACCTTCGCGGCATGATCGCCGCCGCAGGCATTCTGACCGCCAAGGGCGGTGTCTCCTCCCACGCGGCCCTCGTTGCCCGCCAGATGGGCAAGGTCTGCATCTGCGGCGCCAGCGCCGTTGAAATCGACTACGACAAGAAGACCGTCACCATCTCCGGCCAGGTCTTCAAGGAAGGCAAGGACAGCCTTAGCATCGACGGCACCGCCGGCACGATCTATGGCGGCAAGATCAAGACCGGTCCCTCCTCCATCGTCACCGGCCTGCTTCACAACGACCACGCCGCCCAGGCGACCGAGAAGTTCAAGAACTTCAAGCAGCTGATGAGCTGGTGCTCGAAGGTGTCCCGCCTCCAGGTCCGCACCAATGCCGACAACCCCGAGCAGACTGAAAACGCCATCGCGTTCGGCGCCCAGGGCATCGGCCTCACCCGCACGGAGCACATGTTCTTCGAAGGCGACCGCATCGCCGCCGTCCGTGAGATGATCCTCGCCGACAACGTCGCCGATCGTGAGAAGGCTCTTGCCAAGCTGCTTCCTTACCAGCGCGAGGACTTCACCGGCATCTTTGAGGCCCTCAACGGCCTGCCTGCCACCATCCGTCTGCTTGACCCGCCCCTTCACGAATTCGTTCCGCATGAAGCGGCCGCCCAGGCCGACCTTGCCAAGAAGATGGGCGTGTCCGTCGACAAGGTGAAGAGCCGCGTGGCCGCCCTGCACGAGTTCAACCCGATGCTCGGCCACCGTGGCTGCCGTCTCGGCATCGCCTACCCGGAAATCACCGCCATGCAGGCCCGTGCCATCTTTGAGGCCGCCGCCGACGTGGCCAAGAAGAAGATCAAGGTGAAGCCAGAGGTCATGGTTCCCCTCGTCGGCTTCAAGAAGGAGCTCGACCTCCAGGTGGAGATCATTCACAAGGTCGCCAAGGCCGTCATGGCCGAGAAGAAGGTGAAGTTCGACTACATGGTCGGCACCATGATCGAGGTTCCCCGCGGCGCCCTGACTGCGGACGAGATCGCCCAGACCGCCCAGTTCTTCTCCTTCGGCACCAATGACCTGACCCAGACCGCCCTCGGCATCAGCCGTGACGACATGGGTTCGTTCCTGATGCCCTACACGGAGAACGAAATCTTCAAGAAGAACCCCTTTGCCACGCTGGACACCACCGGCGTCGGCCAGCTCATCAAGACCGCCATCGAAAAAGGTCGCAGCACCCGCCCTGACATCAAGCTGGGCATCTGCGGCGAGCACGGTGGTGATCCTGACTCCGTGAAGTTCTGCCATCAGGTGGGGCTTTCCTACGTGAGCTGCAGTCCTTTCCGAGTCCCCGTTGCCCGCCTTGCCGCTGCGCAGGCTGCCATCGAGGAAAAGCGTGCCGCTGCGAAGGCCGCTGCCGGGAAACCTGTCCGCGGTGCCGGCAAGTCCGGTTCCACGGCAAAACAAAACAACAAAGCAACCAACAACAACACACATACCATGGCTAAGAAAGCTGCAAAGAAGGCCGCCAAGAAGGCCGCTGCTCCGAAGAAGGCCGCCAAGAAGGCCGCTGCTCCGAAGAAGGCCGCCGCCCCTAAGAAGGCCGCCAAGAAGGCCGCCAAGAAGGCTGCCAAGAAGTAAGCTGACGGGTCTCGCATGAGACCTTCCACGGCGAAGCAATTCGTCATCAAAAGCCCTGTGAAGTTCCTGCTTCACAGGGCTTTTTTGTCAGCTAAAGAGCCGTCCGCCACCCATCTCCCCATGGCCATCCTTGAAGTTCAAAACCTCACCAAGCGCTGGAGCGGCGGACGCCTTGCGCTGGACAATGTGAGCTTCGAGATGCGGCAGGGGGAGATCCTGGGGCTGCTCGGTCACAACGGCGCCGGCAAGAGCACCGTGCTCGGCATCACTCTCGGCATGGTCAGGCCGGACGCAGGGGAGGTGGTGATCAACGGCTGCTCGGTTCAGAGCCAGCGCGCCCGCGCCCTTGGGCATGTCGGCGCCATTTACGAGGCGGCGCACTTTTATGACTACCTCACCGGCTGGCAGAACCTGCGCGTGCTCTGCTCGCTTTCGGGCTGGTGGGACGAGGCCGAGGTGAGGCGCGTGCTGAAGCTGGTCAACCTGGACCAGCGCGCGCATCACAAGACCCGCACCTACAGCCATGGCATGCGGCAGCGCCTCGCCCTGGCCCAGGCCCTGCTGCCCAGGCCGAAGTGCCTGCTGCTGGATGAACCGACGGACGGCCTGGACCCGGAGGGCATCCGTGAGTTTCGTGAACTGGTTCTGAAACTGCGCGCGGAATACGGCATGACCATCCTGCTCAACTCCCACCTCCTTGCCGAGGTCGAGCAGATGTGCGACCGCTGCGTGATCCTGAAACAGGGCCGGAAGATGTATGAGGGCGTCGTGCCCTCGCAGCAGAAGAAGCAGCGGGTCTTTCAGCTTCAGACCCGGGACTTTGCCAGGGCTCGCGAGGCGGTGCACGCCGCCGGCGCCACGGTCGATCCTGTCACCAGCCTGGTGGAGCTGCCCGAACCCCTGAACGGGCATGAAATGCTGCGCCGCATCGTGGAGGCCGGCGCGCGTGTGGATTCCTGGACCGCCCACCGACCCACCCTGGAAGAATTCTACCTTGGCATGACCGGCGCATGACCCTTTTTTTTCATCAATGGAAAAGCGAGCTGCTGAAGCTCTTCGCACGTCGCCGCACCTACATCGGCTTCGTGGCCTTCATCGCCCTCGAGCTGGTCATCTGGCTGCTCTTTGAGTTCCTCAACGGGGAGAAGCGCCTGGCCTGGCTGATCGCGCGCCAGGGCCAGTCCTTCGAGCAGTATGACTCCTGCCTGACCCTGGCCTTCATCATCATTGGTTTGTCCGTGCTGCTGCTGGGCGCCATCTACCTGGCGCTTGTCGGCGGTGACATCGTGGCCAAGGAGGGAGAGGACGGGCACTACCGCCTGCTGCTCGTCCGCCCCATCAGCCGCGTCAGGCTGCTGGGCATCAAGTATCTCAGCTGCGTCGGCTACACCTTCCTGCTCATCCAGTTCATCGTCTGGACCTCCTTTCTGCTGGGTCTGGTCCTCAAGGGCTGGGGCGGGGGCTTCTTCGTCGCCACGCTGGATCCCGCGATCCTCGAGTTCTATCCCTGGGACGAAGGGCTGCGGCGCTTCGTGCTCAGCACGCTGCTGGTTTCCTTCAGCATGACCGTGGTCACCAGCATCGCCTTTTTCTTCTCCTGCTTCCCGATGAAACCCGCCGCCGCCACCATCGGCGCGCTCACGTACTTTCTCATCGACCGCATCGTTCGTGAGACAGGCTTCATGGACAGCTACGACCAGTTCCTGCTCACCAAGCACATCAGCGCCTGGGCGCTCGCCCTCAAGGCCGAGATCCCCTGGGCGGTCATCCTGCGCAGCATGACCGTCATCACCGCGGTCAACCTCAGCCTCTTCATCGTCGGCACGGCCTTCTTCCAGTCCCG
Source organism: uncultured Prosthecobacter sp. (assembly GCA_964642905.1). Taxonomy (GTDB): domain Bacteria; phylum Verrucomicrobiota; class Verrucomicrobiia; order Verrucomicrobiales; family Verrucomicrobiaceae; genus Prosthecobacter. The sequence goes on along the minus strand of CAZXPU010000012.1, from coordinate 24,564 downwards.
CGACCTCAAGTCATGATCCATCTCGAAACCGTCCATGAGCTCCGCACCTGGCGCCGCCAGGCCGGGCGCGTCCTTCTTGTCCCCACCATGGGCGCGCTGCATGAGGGCCATGCCCGGCTGGTGCGCGAGGCCCGCCGCATGGCCGGTGAATCGGCCCGCGTGGCGGCGACCATCTTTGTGAACCCGCTCCAGTTCGGGCCTAACGAAGATTTCGACCGCTATCCGCGCACCCTGGAGGCCGACCTCCGGCTTTGCGAGGAGGCGGGCGCCGACCTCGTGTTCGCCCCGCCTGTGCCGGAGGTCTACCACCCGGACCGCAGCATCAAGATCACCGAGTCCTCGCTGTCGGCCGTCCTGTGCGGCGCAAGCAGGCCGGGTCATTTTGACGGCGTCTGCACGGTCGTCACCAAGCTCTTCAACCTGGTGCAGCCTGACGAGGCCCTGTTTGGCAGGAAGGACTACCAGCAGCTCGCCGTCATCCGGCGCCTCGTGCGTGACCTCGACATCCCCGTCGTCGTTCATGGCGTGGAGACCGTGCGCGAGCCGGACGGGCTGGCCATGAGCTCAAGAAACCGCTACCTCTCCCCTGAGGAGCGCGCCCAGGCGCCCGCCCTGCAGGCCGCCCTGCGCAAGGCCCGTGACGCCTGGCTTGCCGGCGAGCGGGATGTCTCGCGCCTGCTGCAGGTCATCCGCGAACACGTGGCCTGCAACGCGCCGTTGTGCCACGAGGATTACGTCAGCATCGTCGATCCGGACAGCCTTCAGCCGCTGGCCCATGTGGAGGACCGTGCGGTGGCGCTGCTGGCCTTTTGGTTCGGCAAGGCGCGCCTCATCGACAACCTCGAGCTGCGGCGCTGAAAGCCCGGGCGTCCGCGCCGCTCAGGGATGAGGACGAGGCGGAGGACCGTGTTACACCTTTTGTTCAACCGCCATGAAACGCCGCCGCCTTTTGCAGACCCTCGCCGCCGCCCCGCTGGCCGCCGCAGGCGCGGGTCGCAGGGCGCCGTTCCGGGTTCTCTACAGCAACGACCTCACGAACATCACCTCCTGCACCAGTCCGTATCACCGGCAGCGCGAGCCGTTTCGCCCGGCGATGCTGGAGGCCTCGGTGGACGAGGTGTCCGGCCTGGCGGACGCGCATTTTCTGCAGCCCGGCCTGGGCGTGGTGCCGCTCTGGCCGGGCGAGGTGCTGCCTTTGAAGGAGCACTTTGAATGGGTGCGCAGCCGCTATGGGACGGAACCGGATTCGTTCTCGCGCTTTGTCCTCAACGGCGGCGATCTCGTGCAGGTCTTCATCGACCGCTGCCGGTTGAAGGGCCAGGCGGCCTTCATCTCGCTGCGCATGAACGATGCGCATCACAAGGAGTATGTGGATCCGAAGCCGGGCGACCGGCCGGGCAGCAGCATCGGCATGAGCGTGACACGCTGGTATGCCGAAAATCCGGAGCATCGCATCAGGCCCGGTTCTCTGCGCGGCGCCGACCTGGTCCTGAACTGGGCGGTGCCGGAGGTGCGTGAGCAGAAGCTGACGATGATCCGTGAGCTGTGTGCGCGCTATGAGATGGACGGTCTGGAGCTCGACTTCCTGCGCTTCTACAGCTACTTCCGCGAAGCTGAAACGCCGCTCGACCAGCGCCGCGCCATCATGACCGGCTTTGTCAGGGAGGTGCGCCGCCTGCTCGGTCCGGACCGCTGGCTCTGCGCCCGCGTGCCCTGCCATCTGCCCGCCCTGGACGTGCTCGGCCTTGATCTGAAGGCGCTCGTCGCCGCAGGCCTCGACATGGTGAACGCCTCCGACCATTACTTCACCACGCAGCAGCACGATCTGGCGGCGATCCGCGAACAAACGATGGGTTCAGTCTTGTACTTTGAGCTCTGCCACACGCTCTGGAAGGGCGACAAGGTGCAGGCGGGTTATGATGTCTTCCCGTTCCGACGTGCGACGCGCGAGCATCTGCACAGCAGCGCTCATCTCGCCTATGCCCGGGGTGCGGACGGCATCAGCCTGTTCAATTTCGCCTACTACCGCCAGCATGGCCAGGGGGAGGGGCGTGGACCGTTTGGCGAGCCGCCTTTTGAAGCGCTTCGGGACCTGCGCTCACCCGAGGTGCTGGCACGCGCGCCGCAGCATGCCTTCATCGCCTCCGGCTGGAGGGCGCCCGGCATGAAGCCGCTGCAGGTGCCGCGCACAATGGAGCCGGGCAGGGCCGCGAAGTTCAACCTGGACCTCGCGGCCCCGGCCGGTGGCTGGACGAAGGACGCCCGTGTGCGCATCCAGGCGGATGCGGGACTCGGCGCCTCGGCATGGAGCGCCGCCTTCAATGGCGCGGCCATCGCCGCCTCGGCCGACGTTTCAGAACCCTTTCCCGTGCCCTACCAATCGATGATGGGCGCGCCGGATGAACTGCGGGCCTGGACAGTGCCCGCAGGCCTGCTGCGTGAGGGGCGGAACAGTCTTGAAGTCACCCTTCACGACGGCCCCGCCTGCTCCGTACTGCTTGTGGACCTCGCCGTCGCCGCCTGAACTCCCTCATGAAAAGAAAACTCACCCTGCTTGTTGCCGCATTTTTGGTTGCCGGAAGCTGCCCGGCCGAAGTCATCGAGGCCGACCTTCTCATCGTCGGCGGCGGCGAGTCCGCCTGCGCCGCCGCGATCCAGGCGGCGCGCCTGGGCGTGAGGAAGATCGTGCTGGTGAACGACATCGGCTGGCTGGGCGGCCAGTTCAGCGCCGAGGGCGTGGGCTGTCTGGATGAATGGATCGTGGTGAACGGCAAGCGGACGAACTTTCCTCGCAGCGGCCTGTTCCTGGAGATGGTCAGGCGCATCCGCGCGCACAATTCGGCGAAGTATGGCAAGGCCTGTCCCGGCAACGCCTTCTGCGGCACCGAGACGATCGAGCCGAAGGCCGCCGCAGACATCTTCGAGGCCTGGCTCGGCGAGCATGCCTCCCAGGTGCGGGTGCTGCGAGGCTGGGAGCCGGTGCGTGTGAACGTGAAGTCCGGCGCCGTCACCGGGGTGGTTTTTGACAAGGTGCCTTCCGAACCCAGGCCGGGCGAGACCTGTGAAGTGCGTGCGCCACTGACGCTCGACTCCTCCGACTGGGGCGATGTGATCCGGCTCAGCGGAGCGAAATACGGGGCGGGTCCGGATTTGAAGTCACGGTTTGGTGAGACGAGCGCACCGGAGGCCTTTGATGAGGCGGGCGCCCAGGAGATGAACCCCATCTCCTACTGCGTTGTGCTGCGGGAGACGCTGGGAAAGGACGCGACCATCCCCAGGCCGCCGACCTATGATCCGGCCTCGTTCAAGTCTCTCGACAAGGGGGTTCCGTGGGTGGACAGCGACATGAGCGCGGGCATTTATTCACCCAGCGGCAACAGCCCCTACACGCACCGCCGTCTGGTGGACCGCTGGCACAACGGCTTCCCACCCGGCACCGAGGCCACGTTCATCAACTACCCCGTGCAGGACTACCCGCTCTGCCAGCTCCCGCAGCGCGTGCTCGACGCTCTGGAGAAGACGGAGGCTGGCGCCTCAAAGAAAAACATTGTTCATCTCACGCCCGCGCAGCGCCGCCTCATCTTTGAAGATGCGAAGCAGCATGCGCTGGGCGTGCTGCATCATCTGCAGACCGTCGTGCATGACCGCGTGGGCGACTTCCCCCAGTCCTTCCGCTACATGCGTCTGACCGAAGAGTTTGGTACGCCGGACAACCTGCCGCCCAAGCCCTACGTGCGTGAAGGTCTGCGGCTGGAGGCCGTGCACATGCTGCGCGAGCAGGACATCCGTGCCGCCACGCGCGAGCCGATGTGGGCGAAGCTGATGCCGCAGGACGCCGCCTTTGCCTTCCAGTTCAACATCGACTTCCACCCGACGCGGCGGAAGTACCTGACCGATGACCGCAACGGCCCCTGGCAGTTCATTCACACCAAGGACCGCGGCTGGCATACGGATACCGACCGCGCCGTGCTGCCGCTGCGCGGCCTGGTGCCGGTGGAGATGGACGGGCTGCTCGGCTGCGGGAAGAACATCGGCGTCAGCAGCGTGGTGCAGTCGGCCCTGAGGCTGCACGGCCAGATGATGCACGTCGGCCAGGCGGCCGCGACACTGGCGGCGATGAGCCTGCGTGAAAAAGCCGCGCCCCGCCGCCTGGTGGCCGACCCGGCAAGGGTGCGGGAGCTGCAGCTCAGCCTGGCGCGCGGCCGCGGCGGCCCGGGCCTGCAGCTCTGGCCCTGGCAGGACCTGACGCCGGATGACCTGCACTTCGAGGCCGTGAACATGCTTTCGGTTCGCGGCGTCTGGAAACCGGAGCCGGAGGATGTCTTCTTCCGTCCGGAAAAAACCGTGACGCGTCGAGAGCTGGCGCGTCTGGTCGTGCGCACCTGCCGCCTGCTGCCGGGGGCGAAGGACTGGCCGAAGCCTGCGCAGCCCCTGTATGACGACGTGCCGGCGGAGGATCCCGATCGTCGGGACATCGAGGCGATGGTGAGCTGGGGTGATTTTGCACCTCTCGCCGACAAGTTTTTGCCGGATCAGCCTGCGGCCTGGGCGACGCTGCACGCCTGGCTGACCCGGCTGAAACTGCCTGTCACCAGCGGCCTGGTGGACGGAACCGACCACGGTCTGAAGCGCGCCGACTACCCGCTCTCGCGTGCGGAGGTGGCGATGCACCTGTGGCGGGTGCTTCAGATGGGCGGTGAGGTTTGTGCACTCGAACCGTAAGCCTGTCAGGCAAACAGCTCCTGGATCGCCTGGGTGCCGAAGTCCACGACCGGGAAGGGCCTGCCCTGCGGGCCGGGCAGCTCGGTGTGAAGGTCCACGCCGAGAGCCTGGTAGATGGTGCCGACGATCTCCTTCGGGGCGACCGGACGTTCGGTGGGATAACCCCCGATGTCGTCGCTTTTGCCGATGACCTCGCCGCCTTTCACGCCGCCGCCGGCGAAGTTCACGGTCCAGCAGTTCGGCCAGTGGTCACGGCCGCCAGCGGGGTTGATCTTCGGCGTGCGGCCGAACTCGGCGAGGCAGGTGACGAGGGTGTCGTCGAGCATGCCGCGCTGGAACAGGTCCTCGATGAGGGCGGTGTAGCCCTGATCGTACATCGGAGCGACGATGTCGCGCATGCCCTCGATGCTGGTGAAGGGCTTGGAGCCGTGGATGTCCCAGGTGATCTCGCCGAAGACGGTGATGAAGGTGTTGACGGTGACGAAGCGCACGCCGCGCTCGACGAGGCGGCGGGCGAGCAGGCAGCTCTGGCCGAAGCGGTTCAGGCCGTAGCGTTCGCGCACCTTCAGCGGCTCCTTGGAAAGGTCGAAGGCCTCGCGGGCCTGGGTGCTGGTCATGATGCGGTAGGCGGACTCGAAGTTGGAGTCCATGAGCTTCGCCTGCTCGCTGTATTCAAAGTTGCGTACGCTGCTGTCCACCAGCTCGCGGAGCTGCTTCCGGCGTTCCAGACGCACCTCGCTGATCTCCTTGGGCGGCAGCAGGTCGGGCACCTTGAAGTCCTTGGCGGAGGGGTCGGAGTTGAGAACAAACGGGTCGTAGGCCTTGCCGAGGAAGCCGGCGTCCTGACCGTGGGGCATGTTGCCGCCGGTGGGGCCCATGGTCTCCGGCAGGACGATGTGCGAGGGCAGGTCGCTGCGCCGACCTTGCAGGAACTCGAGCGCGCAGCCGACATGCGGCGTGATGACGCCCCCGGTGAAGAGGCGGCCGGTCTGCATCATCTGATGGCCGGTGTCATGCACGGCGGCGGCCGTGTGGTAGCAGGAGCGGACAAGGCTGAACTTGTCGGCGATCTTCGCATGCAGCGGCAGGATCTCGGAGATTTCAAACGCGTCGCTCTTGGTTCGGATGGGCTTGAACGGTCCGCGGATCTCGCTGGGGGCGTCCGGCTTCATGTCCCAGAGGTCCTGCTGGCTCGGCGCACCGAGGTTGAAGATCATGATGCAGGACTTGTTGCTCTTCTTCGCATCGACCCGGCCCTCGGCCTTGAGCCTGGCAAAGCCCGGCAGGGTCAGCCCGATGGCGCTGAGCGCCCCGGCGGAGAGGAAGTCACGGCGCGACACACCATCGCAGGTGGTGACGGAACCTTTGTCGGTGAAGGTGAACATGGGCGGGACGGACGGGGATTTCCCGGATAATACGCCGTTCCGGCCCGGGTTTAAATGGAGGATGCCACTTTGGTTAGGCGCATTTCCCGGCATGACGGCGCCAGGGAGCGGGTTTGACAAAGCCCGCTTGTCCGGCAAGGCATGAAGGATGTCCGCGAAACCCGACCCCGCCACCCTGCCGTGCAGCCCTCTGGAGGAGACCTCCGGCCTGAAGTACTTTCCCCGCATGCTGGGCAAGATCCGCCTGCACGCCCAGGGCAGCCTCTGGGACGACCTGCATGCCAACCTCGGCAAGGGCTCGGACGGAGCCTGTGTGGAGTTCCTGCATGTGAGCTATGACGATCTGAAGGCGCGGGTGCTGCAGGGCGGCACGGACGAGGAGATCCTCGACTGGTGCCAGCAGCAGGGACGGCCGCTCAATGACACCGACAAGCTCGTCTGGAACTACTACACGACCAAGCTGGGCTGGAACGACCACCTCTCGGCCATCCTGGCCAAACGCAAGGCTGACGGAGGCCTGGGCGACCGCGACGACATCCAGACCATCACCCATTACATCGATGTCGATGAAGGCCGGCTTCCTTGAGCCGCTCTTCGGCTGACCGCGTTTCTGCGGTTGAAAACCCGCCGCCGCCCTCCACCCTCCGCGCCCGCTTTTTTCTTATGTCCTCCCTCAAACTTCTCGTCACCGGATGCAAAGGCCGCATGGGCCAGGCCGTGCTCTCAGCCGCCCAGTCCCAGGGCGTGGATGTCGGCGCCGCCATCGACCTCGGCGACTCCTTTCCCGAGGCGCTCGCCAAGTCCGACTGCGTGATCGACTTCACCTCGCATCATTTCACCACGGAGCTGCTGTCTGAGGCGCTGAAGCAGAAGAAGAGCCTGGTCATCGGCACCACCGGTCACACCAACGAGGAGCTGGACGCCATCCGCGAGGCCTCCCAAAGCATCCCCATCGTCTTCGCCTCGAACTTCAGCGTCGGCGTAAACACGCTGTTCTGGCTGACCCGCAAGGCGGCCGAGCTGCTGGGTCCGGACTTCGACCTGGAAGTGGTCGAGATGCATCACCGCCTGAAGAAGGACAGCCCCAGCGGCACCGCCCGCACCCTGGTGGAGATCCTCGCCGACGTGCGTGAGCTTCAGTATGACAGCGACTGCCGCCACGGCCGTTTTGGCGATGTCGGCGCGCGCACCAAGGCGGAGATCGGCGTGCATGCCGTCCGCGGCGGTGACGTGGTGGGGGATCACACGGTCATCTTCGCCAATGTCGGCGAGCGCGTGGAGCTGACCCACAAGGCGAGCAGCCGCGACACTTTTGCCAACGGCGCCGTGCGTGCCGCGCGCTGGCTGGCCGGCCAGCCGGCGGGCCTGTATGACATGCAGGACGTGCTCGGGCTGAAGTGAGGAAGTTGACGGTGGATGACTGTGGTTGACGAGGGTTTTGCCGAACAACCGAGAACTCACGCCATTTTTTGCAAACCACCGACAAGCATCGCTTCGGCATCGCCCTGGGCTCCAATCTTGGAGACCGGGAGGCGAACCTGAAACGCGGGCTGCAAATGCTCGTCGAGAGGATCCGGCCATCGTTGGTGACGGCGGGCGGCATTTATGAAACCGAGCCCGTGGACTGCGCCCCGGGCACTCAGGCCTTTCTGAACACGGTCGTCGAGCTGGAGGCGGCCGTTTCTCCCCGCGAGCTGCATGAGCATCTGCAGGCCGTTGAACAGGCGATGGGGCGTCCGGCGCTGCGTGAGAAGAACTCACCGCGCCCCCTGGATCTCGACCTGCTTTATGCGGGTGACTTTGTCAGCGGGGATCCGGTGCTGATCGTGCCGCATCCACGTCTGCACCTGCGCCGCTTCGTGCTGCAGCCGCTGGCGGACATCCGGCCCGGCCTGGTGCTCCCGGGGCACTCCCGCAGCATTGCCGAACATTTGGCTGGGCTGAAGGATGATCCGTCCGAGGTGCGCCTGCTGAAGAAGGCGTGGTGGTGAGGCTCAGGGCTCGGACGAGTCAATTGGTTGCCATGCTCCATGGCCCGCCCGCCATGCATGAGGGCAGCAGCCAATCTGAGACAGGAAACCTCGGGCCGGTGGAAAAGTCTGGATGAAGACGCCTTCCGCCGCGTTTGTGTCTGTCCTGCCCATCATGTTCCGCCGACTGACCGCCCTTCTTTTCCTGCCCCTGCTTGCCGTCGCCGCCCCGCGTTCCGAGCATGTCTTTGTGATCAGCTTTGACGGTGGCAACCCCACCATCCTGCAGAAGGCGGACATGCCGAACTTCCAGCGGCTGGTGGCCGAGGGGGCGCACACGTTTGAGGCCAATACGATCCTGCCCTCCAAGACCCTGCCGTCGCACACCTCGATGCTCACCGGCGTGGACATCGCCAAGCACGGCGTGGACTGGAACGACTACCTGCCGATCCGCGGCGCGGTGAAGGTGCCGACGGTGTTTGAACTGGCCAAGCAGGCCAACCCCGCCAACTCGACGGCCCTGTTCTGCGGCAAGATCAAGTTCCGCCATCTGTGGAAGCCCGGCACCATCGACCTGTTCGACTGCGGCGGCGCCTATGACGAGAAGCCGGTGCCGGCCAGCGAGGAGAAGAAGCTCGTGCCTGCCCGGGGCGTGGTTGAGCGTGCCGTTCCTTACATCCTGGAGAAGAAGCCCGCGCTCTGCTTCATCCATCTGCCGGACGGCGACACCCTTGGACACAAAATAGGTTGGGGCTCGCCGGAGCAGCTCGCGGCCTTCAAGGAGTGCGACGACGCGCTGGGCCGGATCCTGGAGGCCATCGACAAGGCCGGCCTGCGTGACACCAGCACGGTCATCCTCACCGCCGACCATGGCGGCAAGGAGAGGAACCATTTCAACCCCATTCCCGAGGACATCCACATCCCCTGGGTGGCCTGGGGCAAGGGCGTGACCAAGGGTCGCGCGATCGGCAAGAAATCCGTGATGACCTACGACACCGCCGCCACGGTCCTCTGGCTGATGGGCGTCGACAGGCCCGCGATCCTGGACGGCGAGGTGGTGACCGAGGCCTTCAGCGAGTGAGGCCGCCGGTGCGCGTGGTTCAGTCCGGCAGCAAAAAAGATTTGCCGCCCCAGGGGCTTTCCCCTGTAATCGCGGCCCGCGATTCCGAACCATGATCACCCCATCCTCCTCCGACTCCAGGCCTGACATGAAGCTGTTCTGGGCCTGTTTCATCGCCCTTGTGGCGACCTCGTTTGTCTTTGGCGTGCGCGCCAACACCATCGGGGAGCTGCAGGACAGCTTCAACCTGTCCGAGGCCCAGAAGGGCAACATCAACGGCGCGGGCATGTGGCCCTTCGCCCTCAGCATCATCTTCTTCAGCCTGGTGATCGACTGGATCGGCTACAAGACGGTGGCGCTGTTTGCCATCGGCTGCCACCTGGTCTCGCTGGTGCTGACCCTGAACGCCACGGGCTATGAGTCGTTTTACTGGAGCACGCTGCTCGTCGCGGTGGCCAACGGCACGGTGGAGTCCTTCATCAACCCGGTGGTCGCCACGGTGTTCAGCAAGGACAAGTCGAAGTGGCTGAACATCCTGCATGCGGGCTGGCCGGCCGGCCTGGCGCTGGGCGCGTTGTTCTGCGCCCTGTTCCCGCACACGACCCTGTTCTTTGACGCCGTGTGGAAGTTCCGCTTCGCGCTCTGCTTCGTGCCGGTGATCCTTTACGCGCTGCTCATCCTGCCCTGCAGCTTTCCGGTCAATGAGCGCGTGGCCGCCGGCATCAGCTACCGCGACATGCTGAAGGAGGTGGGCGCGGTGGGCTTCTTCATCATCGGCTTCCTGATGTACTTCGCCATCATGCAGCTCGCCGGCAGGGAGGCGACCATGAGCACCTCGCTCATCGCCGGTGCCGTCGTCGGCCTGGCCGCAGGCATTTACACAGGCTCGCTGGGCAACTGGTTGTTCCTCGTCGTGCTGGTGGTGATCGGGCCGCTGGCGACCACCGAGCTTGGCACTGACGGCTGGATGCCCGAGCTGCTGAAGCTGAACGGTCCGGCGGATTCGCCGAACTTCGCCGCCTGGATCTTTGTGTATGTCTCGGCCATCATGACCATCCTCCGTTTTTACGCCGGCCCCATCGTGCACCGTTTCTCGCCGATCGGCCTGCTGGTCATGGGTTCCGGGGTGGCCATCGTCGGGCTCATGCTGCTGTCGAAAAGCGTCGGCTGGGCCATTGTCGCGGCCTCGACGATCTACGCCTTTGGCAAGACCTTCCTGTGGAGCACGACGCTGGGCCTGACCTCCGAGCAGTTCCCGAAGGGCGGCGCGCTGACCCTGAACGGCGTCTCGGCCGTGGGCGTGCTGTTTCTGGGCGTGCTGGGCAGCCCCTTCATTGGTTATCAGCAGGACCAGGACATCCACAGCCGGCTGGAAAAGGATCACGGCGCCCTGCTGGTCAAGGTTTCCGGACCGTCGAAGCCGAGCATCTTCGGGGAGACGCCGAGCCTGGACCAGGCAAAGATCAAGGCGCTGGACGAGGCGTCGACGAAGGAGCTGACCGCCGTGCAGGCCGACAGCAAGCGCGGGGCCTTCACGAACATTGCCGTGCTGCCCGGCTTCATGCTCGTCTGCTACCTGGGCATGTGGTTCTATTTCAAGGGCCGGGGCGGTTACAAGCCGGTCGCCATCGGCGGTCATTGAGTCCGGGTTCTTTCAGCTTTTTCCATCGGGGCGGCCTTTGCGGGCCGCCCTTTTTTGTCTTGTCACCCCCCGCCACCGCCTCTAAAACCAGCCCGCTCTTCCACCCGGGCCATCAGGCCTGGGCTGGCCGGGCTGTTTCATCATCCACCCCATCATCCCATCCATCATCCCTATGAGTGAAAACAATCGAATGCGCCTCCTCTGGGCAGGCTTCATGGCCATTCTGGCCGCCGGTGTCGGCTTTGCCATCCGTGGCGGCATCTTTGACAACTGGGGCAAGGAATACGGCTTCACCGCCGCCCAGCTTGGCGCCATCGGCGGCGCAGGTTTCTCGGGATTCTGCTTCGGCATCATCCTTGGCGGGGTGATCGTGGACAAAATTGGTTATGGCAAGCTGGTGGCCCTGGCGCTGATCTGCCACGTGCTCTCCGCCGTGGTGACCTTCATGGCCAGCACGCCTGATAACGCCTACAACTTCCTGTTCTGGGGCATGTTCATCTTCGCCTACGCCAACGGCACCCTTGAAGCCGTGGCAAACCCGCTGGTCGCGACCCTCTTCCCCGAGAACCGCACGCATTACCTGAACATCCTGCACGCCTCCTGGCCTGCCGGCATGGTGATCGGCGTGGTGGCCGGCTGGATCCTCGACGACCAGATGCAGGTCGGCTGGAAGACCCAGCTCGCCCTCTACCTGGTGCCCACCGTGCTCTACGCGATCATGTTCCTGGGCCAGAAGTTTCCGAAGTCCGAGGCCGCCGAGAAGGGCGCCAGCTTCGTCCAGATGTTCAAGCCTGTCGGCATCCTGGGCGCCGTGGTCGCCTGCTACCTGCTGGCCCTGTTCTTTGGTGACATCAGCAAGGCTTTCTCCCCGGCCAATGCCGCCACCATCGGTTACGCCATCGGTGGTGCGTTGCTCATCGCTGTCGGCATCATCACCAAGTTCTCCTTCGGTTCCATCCTGCTCTTCGTCCTGTTCGTGACCCACGCCCTCGTCGGCGCTGTCGAACTGGGCACCGACGGCTGGATCCAGAACATCACGGGCAACCTGTTCTCCTCCACCCAGGGCAAGATCCTCTTCTTCTGGACCTCCATCATCATGTTCGGCCTGCGCTTCTGCGCCCACTGGATTGAATCCAAGCTGAAGCTTTCCCCCATCGGCCTCCTTCTGGTCTGCGCCGTCATCGCCTGCGTCGGCCTGAACCTCGCCAGCACCATGCACACCTTCAGCATGGCCCTTGTCGCCCTCGGCATCTACGCTGTCGGCAAGACCTTCTTCTGGCCCACCATGCTGGCCGTCATTGGCGACCGCTTCCCTCAGACGGGTGCTGTGGCCATGTCCATCATGGGCGGCATCGGCATGCTTTCCGCCGGTCTTATCGGCGGCCCCGGCCTGGGCTACTGCAAGGACCGTTTCGCCGGTCAGGAACTGGAGAAGGCCAACCCCGCCCTCTATGCCCAGTACAAGGCTGAAAAGCCTTCGACCTTCCTGAACCTGCCCTCCACCTCCGCTTTCGGCCTGGACGGCAAGAAGCTTGGTGAAGCCAAGGACGCCAAGGAAAAGACCGCCGATCAGAAGGCGGTCGTCGAGGCCGACCAGAAGGGTGACCGTGCCACGCTGAAGGCCGACTCCTACATCCCCGCCAGCATGGCGGCGATCTACCTGCTGCTGCTGCTCTACTTCAAGGCGATCGGCGGCTACAAGCCCGTCCGCATCGACGAGCAGGCTGCCTGATTCACGCAATTCAGATCCATTCCTCACGAAGCGTCCCGGTCCGCCGGGACGCTTTTTTTGTGGGGCCATGACTTCAGGCGAAGTGAGCCGAGGAACGGCCTTGGCAGGCGCCGCTGACTGCGGCAGGGGTTGGGCATGTCGTTCCGAACCATCGAGATCTCCCATCCGAGCCTGGCTCCTGAAGGCGTGCATTTTGTGACCGTGAAATCCGCCGCGCTGCGCCGGAGGGCGGACATCACCTGCTTTGTGCCGCCCGGCATCCGCGCCTCACGTCTGCCTCTGGTGACGCTGCTGCACGGGGTTTATGGCAGTCACTGGGCCTGGCTGTTCAAGGGCGCGGCCCATCAGGTGCTGATGCGTCTGATCGAGCACGAGGGCCTGCCGCCGATGATGCTGGCGATGCCTTCCGACGGCCTCTGGGGGGACGGCAGCGGCTACCTGCGTCATGCCGACGCCGATTACGCGCGCTGGATTGTCGAGGAGGTGCCCGCCGCCGCTTGCGAGGTGGAGCCGAACTGCGCCGAGGGCCTGCGCTTCATCAGCGGCCTGTCCATGGGCGGCTACGGGGCGCTGCGTCTTGGGGCCCTGCATCCGGAGCTGTATGCGGGCATCAGCGCGCACAGCAGCATCACCGACGTGGCGCAGATGCAGGGTTTTGTGGAGGAGACGCCGGAGCGGTTTGACCTTGCGGAGGACCGGCCCACTCAGGTGCTGGCCTGTTTGAAGATGAATGCGCACCGTCTGCCGCCGCTGCGTTTTGACTGCGGTGCCGATGACCTGCTGGTGGAGCACAACCGCAGGCTGCATCAGGAGCTCGATCGCGCCGGCATGGCGCATGTCTATGAGGAGTTTCCCGGCGCGCACAGCTGGGAGTACTGGCAGGAGCACCTCGCCGACAGCCTGCGCTTTTTTGGCCGGATCGTGAAGCAGCGGCTCAGTTGAGGCAGCGGAACTCGGCGCTGGCGAAGAGGCTCTGGCAGAAGGCGGAGAGCGCGGCGTTTTTGCCGTAGTCCCTGGCCTGCTGCGTCTGTTTGCCACCGGCGGCCTGGTCAGGGAATCGCGCCCAGAAGGCCTGGATGGCGGCCAGCTCGGCCTGCGTGGGCGGCCGGGCAAAGCAAAGCTGGTAGGCCTGGGTCAGGCGCTCTAGCGGCGAGCCTTCAAGCTTGCCGATGCGTCGCGCGAAGGCGTCGGCCGCGCTGATGGCCTGTGCGTTGTTCATCAGGAAGAGGCTCTGGCCCGGCACGTTCGTGGTGTCGCGCTCGCTGGTCACGAGGCTGGCGTCGGGGAAGTCGAAGGTGCCGAGGAACTCGGGGATCTGGTCGCGCACGATGGGCAGGTAGATGCTGCGGAAGTTGTAGGGCCTGCCCGACACCTCGCGCGCCAGGTTGAAGATGGCCTCGCGGCCCTCACCGGCCCTGGCGACGGGCGAACCGTCCACGGGGTAGAAGTCGAGCACGCCGGCAACAAAAAGCATGGCATCGCGGATGGCCTCGGCGTCGAGGCGGCGCTGGCTCATGCGCCAGTGCCACTTGTTCTCCGGATCGGCGGCGTAGTTCCGCGCGTCGTGGCCCGAGCCCATCTGATAGGCGCGGCTGAGCATGATGTCGCGGATCAGCCTTTTCACGGACCAGCCGTCCTCCATGAAGCCGACGGCCAGATGGTCGAGCAGCTCGGGATGCGTGGGCTTCTGGCCCATGAAGCCGAAGTTGTCCGGCGTGGCGACGATGGGCGTGCCCATGAGCTTCATCCACACGCGGTTCACCATCACACGGGCGGTGAGCGGATTGTCCTTCGAGGCGATCCACCAGGCGAGGTCGAGGCGGCCGCTGCCCTGGCTGATGTTGAGGGACTCGCCCTTGGCGCACAGCACCTCGACAAGGCCACGCGGCACGAGGTCGCCCGGCTGCTTGAGGTCGCCGCGAATGAGGATGGGGCTGTTGATCGGGCGGTCGCGGTCGAGCACGCCCATGGCGAGCGAGCGCGGCGTGCCATCGGGGTTGAACAGGTCGAGGTCGGCGCGGATGGACTCAGCGCGGTCAAAGGAGCTGCGGATGCGCAGGAAGCTGGCGGCGCCCTGGCGTTCACGTTCACCGGCGCTCATGCCGCGCACCTGCTCACGGATGTCGTCCGCCGTTTTGGAGGCCTGCTCGTGCTGCCGCTTCAACGTCGCGTATTCGCCGGGCGAAAGGGCGGCGAGCGCGGCGGGCATGTCGGCGGCGCGGTCCAGCTCGATCAGGGTTCCCGGGTTGATGTTCTGCAGCTGGCTGTAGGTGCCGTAGAGCGTCTCGCTGCTCAGGAAGATGCCGGCGAGGGCGTAGTAGTCGCGCTGGGTGACGGGGTCGAACTTGTGGTCGTGGCAGCGTGCGCAGGCGAGGGTGAGGCCGAGCATGGCCTGGGACATGGCGTCGATCTGCTCATCGACGAGGTCCATGGCGAACTGGCGCTTGTCACGCTGGTTGTGTCCCTTGCTGCCGATGGCGAGGAAGCCGGTGGCGACGATCTTCTCCGCCTGGTCATGCTTGTTTTCAAACTTCATGAGGTCGCCGGCGATCTGCTCCTTGAGGAACTGGTCGTAGGGCTTGTCACGGTTGAAGGCCTCGATGACGTAGTCGCGGTAGCGCCAGGCATGGGGGTAGAGGATGTTCACCTCCTTGCCGCTGCTTTCGGCATAACGGGCGATGTCGAGCCAGTGGCGGCCCCAGCGCTCGCCGAATCGGCGTGAGTCGAGGTACTGGTCGATGACGCGCTTCACGGCCTCGGGCGAGGTGTCGGCGAGGAAGGCCTTCACCTCGTCGGGAGTGGGAGGCAGGCCGGTGAGGTCGTAGGCGATGCGGCGGATCAGCGTGGCGCGGTCGGCGTCGCCGACGGGCAGAAGCCCCGCCTTCTCCAGGCCGGCGAGCACGAAGCGGTCGATGTCGGTCCTGACCCAGTCTTCCGTCTTCACGGCCGGCGGCGCGGCCTTCACGGGCTTCTGGAAGGACCAGTGTTTCCGGCCTTCGTCCATGTTGATCTGCCGTCGGCCGCCCGCGGCGTTCGCCACTTTTTGTTCGCGGGGGTCGGGTGCGCCCATCTCGATCCACTTTTTGAAGTTCGCGACCACCTCGTCGGGCAGGCGGTTTTTCGGCGGCATCTGCATGTCGTCATCGCGCCAGGTGATGGCCTCGTAGAGGGAGCTTTCGGCCGGGCTGCCGGGCGTGACGCCGGGGTGGCCGGACTCGCCGCCGAGAAGCGTGCCCTGCTTTGTGTCGAGGGTGAGGCCGCCCTTGATCTTGTCGGACTCGGCGGAGTGGCACTTGTAGCAGTGCTCGACGAGCACGGGGCGGATGTTCTTTTCGAAGAAGCTGAGCTGGTCAGCGGAGATGCCGGCGTGAGCCCGGGCCTGTGCCGTGGGTTCGTCCGCGGCGGAGGCGGCGACGGCGTGCAGGAGGAGAAGCAGGGCGGGGACCTTCATGGCGTCATCAGGGTTTGACGACGCATGAACCAGCGACCTGACGAAAAGTTGCGCCCGGGGTCAGGCCCGGACGACGAACTCGCTGAACTTCGACTCGAAGCGCCTGGGCACGACGCACTGGATGTCGGCGACGCCGCGTTCGTAGTCCTCGGAGAGCACCTTGCCCTGTTCATGGAGGAAGGCGACGAGGTCCATGCGGTTGAGCGGGATGCTCAGGTCGAGCCGGACGACGCGGTCGATGAGCATGTCATGCAGGCGGTGGAAGAGGTCGTCCATGCCCTGGCCGGTCTGGACGGAGATGAAGACCGCGTCGGGAAACTGGCGCCTCAGCTCCAGGAGCCGGGCGTCGTCGACGAGGTCCGTCTTGTTGAGCGCCAGGAGCACGCGCTTGTCGCCGGCACCGAGCTCGCCGAGCACCTGGGTGGTGGTCTGGTAGAACTCCAGGGCCTGCGAGGCGCTGGCGTCGACGACGTGGATGAGGAAGTCCGCGAGCACGGCCTCCTCAAGCGTGGCGCGGAAGCTCTGCACGAGGTCGTGGGGCAGGTTGCGGATGAAGCCGACGGTGTCGGTGAGCAGCAGCGCCTGGCCGTCCGGAAGCTCCAGGCGGCGGGTGGTGGTGTCGAGCGTGGCGAAGAGCTTGTCCTCGGCGAGCACGCTGGCGTTGGTGAGGTGGTTGAGGAGGCTGGACTTGCCGGCGTTGGTATAACCGACGATGGCGGCATGAGGCAGGGGCACGCGGCTGCGCTCCTTGCGCATGGTGTCACGCTGGCGCTTCACCTCCTCCAGCTCCGCCTTGACCCGGTCGAGGCGCTTGTAGGCGAGGCGGCGATCCACCTCGAGCTGGGTTTCACCCTCGCCTCGCGCGGCTCCGGCACCGCCCATGCCGCCCCCGGCGCCGCCGCCCTGGCGGTCAAGGTGCGCCCACATGCGGGTGAGGCGGGGGATGGAATACTCGAGCCTGGCGAGCTCGACCTGGAGGCGGGCCTCACGGGTCTGGGCGCGCATGTTGAAGATGTCGAGGATGACCTCGTGGCGGTCGATGACGCAGAGGCCGGCGTCGGCCTCCCAGGCGCGCTGCTGGGCGGGGGAGAGCTCGTTGTCGAAGACGATGCACTCGGCCTCCAGCTCCTTGGCGCGGGTGATGAGCTCGGCGGTCTTGCCCTTGCCGAGGAGGTGGCGCGGGGTGATTTCGCGGACGAAGACGAGCTCGGTGGCAACCACCTCGATGCCGAGGGTTTCGACGAGTTCCTTCAGCTCGATGAGCAGCTCACGCGCCTCGTCGGCCTTGCGGCGGTCGAAGTAGGCGCCGATGAGGAAGGCCTTGTCGACCTGCTGAGGTTTTTCCCGGATGTCAAACATCGCCCACGATTAGCGCGGGCGATGTCTTTGCCAAGGCATCAAACGGAAAGCTCAGTTCGTGCCGAAGGCGCGGCGCCAGGGTTCCTGGAAGGCGTTGCCGAAGTCCTCGGTGCCGGTTTTCACCACGCGGCCGTCGGCGCCGAAAAGCACGAAATGCTCCTCCACGTGGGCGAAGGTGCCGTAGTAGGGCACGTGGCGCTTCCAACCCTGGCTGGCGTAGCGCCAGACCTCGCCGCCTGCGCTGCTTTTCCTCGAGGAGGGCTCGCCCCATTTGGCGATGACCTCCGCCTTGCTCATGCCGGGCTTGAGGGTGGTGTCAGCCTCGGCCTCGGCGGCGGGAGCCGGAGCGGCGGACGTCGAGGCCGTGCCGGAGGGGGAATCGGAGCTGGCGCACTGGCAGAGGAGCACGGACAGCGAAAGGAGAGGGAGGAGGCGGGTGACTTTCATGAGTGGATGGAGCAGGTGGAGGCGAAATTCTGGCAAAGGCAGGCGCGGACTGCAAGCAACGTCAGCTTCAAGCAGAGGTCGGTCCAGGGCTTGCGCATCCAGGTGAGAAAGGAGTTTTTGCGACAGGATTCACAAGATGGGCAGCATGAACAGGTTTGAAAAATCCTGTTGATCCTGCGAATCATGGCCATGCTGTCATTGAGACCATGAGATACACTCATGGGCCATTGGATGCGTGAGCTCTGATGCCGGTCCGGTGCCGTCGGAAAGTTCCTGGCTTGATTTGAAACGGCGATCTCCTCCAGAATGCCGCATGCCCGCCCTGCCACCGACCTCGTCACCGCGAATTCTTTACTGGTCCATCGTCTCAGCGCTTGCAGGTTTTTTGTTTGGCTTTGACACCGTGGTCATCTCCGGGGCGGAGAAGACCATCCAGGAGCTGTGGGACCTGAGCGACACCCTGCATGGCGTCGCCATGGCCTCGGCGCTTTATGGCACGGTGCTGGGCTCCGTGATCGGCGGCTGGCCCACGGATCGCTGGGGACGCCGGGCCACCCTGACCTGGGTGGGCGTGCTGTACTTTGTCTCCGCCGTCTGGTCCGGGCTCGCGCCGGAGGTCTGGTCGCTCATCGTCGCACGCTTCATCGGCGGCCTGGGCGTGGGGATCTCCACCGTGGCGGCGCCGCTCTACATCGCCGAGATCTCGCCGCCGGAGCGCCGCGGCCGGCTGGCGGGGCTCTTTCAGTTCAACATCGTCCTCGGCATCCTGGCCGCCTTTTTATCCAATTATTTGTTAGGTGGTTTCGGCGACCAGGCCTGGCGCTGGATGCTCGGCGTCGAGGCCTTTCCGGCCCTGGTCTACACGGTCCTGTGTTTCGGCATTCCGGAGAGCCCGCGCTGGCTGATCGGCCGGAAAAGAAACCGTGCGGCGGGCATGGAGGTGCTGCGGCTGATCCGGCCCGGGGCGTCGCGAACGGAGATCGAGGCGGCGGCGGACCAGATGGCGGCGGCCGGTGGCGAAGGGCGGGCGGGATCGGCCGGGCTCTGGAGCGCGCGCCTGCGGCGGCCTGTGCTGCTGGCCTTCCTGATCGCGTTTTTCAACCAGCTCTCCGGCATCAACGCCGTGCTGTACTTTGCGCCGCGCATCTTTGAGCTGACCGGGCTTGGCACGCAGGCCGCCCTTCTTCAATCCGTGGGCATCGGGATCGCCAACCTCGTCTTCACGTTTGTGGGTCTCTGGCTCATCGACCAGCGCGGCCGCCGCGCGCTGCTGTATCTCGGTTCTTATGGTTACATCGCGTCGCTCGGACTGTGTTCGTGGGCCTTCTTCACCGGTCATTACGGCATCGTGCCGGCCTGCATCTTCGCCTTCATCGCCGCCCATGCCGTGGGCCAGGGGGCGGTGATCTGGGTCTTCATCTCGGAGATTTTCCCCGACCGCAGCCGGGCGGCGGGTCAGGCGCTGGGCAGCTTCACGCACTGGATTTTCGCCGCGCTGCTCACCACCTTCTTCCCGGGCATGGTCTCCGCCTTTCCCCCAGGCTGGGTCTTCCTGTTCTTCTGCGGCATGATGGTGCTGCAGCTTGTGTGGGTGCGGCTGATGGTGCCGGAGACGAAGGGGCTGGCGCTGGAGGAGATTGAGAGGCGGCTGGGTGCCTGAATGCAGTTCAGGAGCCGTCCGCACCTGCGGCCCAGGCCGGTGTGCCGAACCATTGATGCATCTCCCGCGCAAAGGGTGCGGTGACCTCCTCCGGCTCGGGGATCTCACCCTTGTCCCCCGTTTCAACGATCCAGACATCCAGGGCCGCGCGCAGCCGCAGCAGGGCCTGCCGATGCTCCGCCTTGTCTGAATCCACGAGATTCACCACCTCATGCGGGTCCGTCTGGGTGTCGTACAATTCCTCGCAGGGTCCGCGGCGCTGCATGAGATCGAGCGGCGGTCCGCTGAGCTGGCTCCTGGCATGCAGCTCACGCATCACCGGCAGGATGGGGAAGCATTTTTCCTTGTAGCGGTTCAGCGAGGCGAAGGTCGGCCCTGTGGAGAGGGTGCGGATGTAATGAAAGCGCTCCTCATGCACCGAGCGGATGCGCTGCCGTGTCTCGTCAATGCGGTCGCGGGCGGCAAAGGCGAAGCTGCGGGCAGCCTCGGGCCTGTCACCGAGAAACACCCGCGCCTGCATCAACGGCGGCTTCGACACTCCGGCAAGATGCAGCGTGGTGGCGGTGACGTCGATGAGGCTGAGCAGTTGGTCGTCGACGGTTCCCGGGCGGAGCTGGGGCGGGGCCGGATGATTCTTCGGCCAGCGGATGATCATGGGCACGCGCAGGCCGCTGTCGTAGCACCAGTGGATGCCGCGCGGCTCCAGCCGGCCGTTGTCGCCAAAGAAGATGATGACGGTGTCGTCCTCGAGGCCGTCGGCGCGCAGCTGGTCCAGCACCTTTCCGAAGCGCAGATCCATGCCGGAGACGGAGTTCAGGTAGCGCGCCCATTCCTCCCGGACGACCGGGTGATCCGGATAATAGGGCGGTGGAGTGACCTGCTCCGGCGTGACATGCCGCACATGAAGGCGCTCTCCCACCCATTCCACCCTCGGCTTCTCCGCGCTCTTCCGGTCGTAGATGTCGTACTCATTTTCCTCGGCGTTCACGACGGCGAAGAAGGGCCGGTGTCCGGCCAGCGACTCCCAGCGGTCCGAGTTCTCGTGATAAACCGGGCTTTCGTTGACGAAGTTCAGGTCCAGCTTGCCCGTGCCCACGCTGTGAGCGCCGACGGTCTTGATGTTGGCGGTGAAATAGCCCGCGTCACGCAGGCGGTGCGTGACCGGTCGCACGCCTTCGGGCAGGCGGAAGGCGTCGTTGCGGTGCGAGCGCATCGGGTGCGTGTCCGTGGTCGTCTGATACATGCCGGTGAAGAAGGCCGACCGGCTGGGTGCGCAGGCCGGGTTGGTGGCGAACACGCGGGTGTAGCGCACGCCCTCGGCGGCGAGGCGGTCGAGGTTGGGCGTGTGCACGCCGCGGGCGCCGTAGCAGCCCAGGTCATGACCGAGGTTCTCTCCGATGAGCCATACGATGTTAGGCCTTGGCGGCTGCGCGCCGGAGGCGGAGGCCAGAAGCAGCGCCGCGAGGACCGTGCCCTGAAGGAAGGCGGAGGCGGGGATCATGGCGCAAAGCTCCAGGTGCGCGCCTTGCCGGTGCGGGGTTGGATTTCAATCGAGGTGAACTCCGGCGCTGCCGCCGGCATGGGCAGCAGGCGCAGGTGAATGAGCCGGCCCTGGACCGGCAGTTCCACCTTCAGCTCCTGGATTTCCGGCCCGGCCTTCCATTCAAAAGCGGCCGCATGGGCGGCGACGAAATCCGTCTCATCCTTGGTCCGCCAGGACAGGCTGCCTTTGCCGGCGACGCTGGCACGGACCTTCAGGGTCACGGTGACCGGGCCGGGCAGGCTGATGTCTGCGTTCGTCAGGAAGGGCCTGGTTTTTTTGGCGGCAGAGTCCGCCGGACGGATGACCAGCGCGCCGTCATGAATCTCGGCCGTGCCGCCGCGCGCCTGCCAGCCTTGAATGCCTGTTGTGCCGCCGGAAGGCTTCGTCGTCGCCGGTTTGCCCTCGAGGTAAAAATCAAAGTAGTCGTTCCAGACCGCCGCCATCGGCCCGAGTGCCATGCCCGGAGGTTCCAGTTCAGCGCTCCACTGTTGCAGCTTTTCACGCAGTCGTGCGGCGATCTCCGGATGCTGCGTGGCGAGGTTGTGTTTTTCACCGAGGTCCTGGTCCAGGTCGTAAAGGTACTCGCGTTCACCGCCGCGCAGAAGTTTCCAGCGGCCTTCACGAACGGCGCTTTGCGCCATCCAGCGCCAGTAGAGCGCCTCATGCGGCGCCCCGGCCTTGTCCTCCTTCAGAAAGGGCAGCAGGTTCACGCCGTCGAGTTCGCCCGAACCTGTTTTGATCTCAGCAAGCGCCGCTGCGGTGGCGGCCACGTCGAGGGCGCTGACGGGATGATCGTAGTTCCTGCCGCCCGGGATGACGCCTGGCCAGGCGATGAGGAAGGGCACGTGCATGCCGCCTTCCGACAGCATGCCCTTTTCACCGTTGAGCGGATCGTTCAGGCTGCCGTCCCAGCCCCCGGCATCGCCATTCAGGGGTGAGTCCTGCTTGTGGATCTTCAGGGGCGCGCCGTTGTCGCCGATGAAGAAGACCAGAGTCTGCTGGGTGAGCCCATGTTTCTCCAGGGCTGCGGTGATGCGCCCGACACCATCATCCACGGCGGCGAGCATGCCCAGCGCCGCCCGGCGTCGTTCCGGCATGGGGCCGGGAAAGCGGTCCTTGTAATGCTTCGGCGCGTCGAGCGGCGTGTGCGGGGCGCGGTAGGCGATGTAGAGGAAGAAGGGCTGGTCATGATAACGCCCGATCACCCCCTCCGCCGCCTTGGAGCAGGCGTCGATGTGGTAGTCAGAAGGCGGGTGGTCACCCATCGGCCGGTCCCTGCCGTCGACGGTGATGTTGGCGGCGAAGACCTGCTGGCCATGCTGGGCGAAGACGTGGCGGAAGCCATGCCTTGGGATCTCCTCCAGGGGACCCAGGTGCCATTTGCCAAACTGCGCCGTGACGTAACCCGCCTTCTGAAGCCGTTCGGCGATGGTGACCTGCCGGTTGAAGCCGTCGAGGGAGGAGCCGTTGTTGTCGAGGTTGAAGCGACCCTGGAACCGGCCGGTGATGAGGCCGCCCCGCGACGGCACGCACTGCGGCGCCGTGCTGTAGCCGTGCGTGGCGACCACGCCGCCGCGGGCGAGGCTGTCGAGGTGCGGCGTCCGCAGGTCCTTCATCACGCCGCGAACGCCAAGGTCGGCAAAGCCGTGGTCGTCGGTGTAGAAGACAATAATGTTAGGCCGTCTTTCTGCGGCATCGGCATGGCCGAGGATGCAGAACAGCGCCGGGAGGAGGAGCAGGCGTTTCATGAGCCGCCTGAAACGTCGGCGGTCCGGCTTTCCCGTCAGCAAAGTTGGTCAGGCAGGCCCTTGTTTCAGCGCAGCTTCACCGCCACCAGGCGTTCGCTGTCACGCGCGTAAAGGATGCCGTCCGAGTAGGCGGCATGGGAGCGGTGGCCCGAACCGAGGATCTGCCAGGAGGCCAGGCGGTCAAACTTCTCCGCGCTGGCACGGACGACCCACAGCTCGCCCTGCTCGGTGACGACCAGCAGCTTGTCGCCC
Organism: uncultured Prosthecobacter sp.; assembly: GCA_964642905.1. Classification (GTDB taxonomy): domain Bacteria; phylum Verrucomicrobiota; class Verrucomicrobiia; order Verrucomicrobiales; family Verrucomicrobiaceae; genus Prosthecobacter. The sequence continues at coordinate 1,593 of CAZXPU010000012.1, read as the reverse complement.
ACCACCAGGAGGGTGCCGCCGGGCAGGCCGTCCGGGCACTCCCAGGCGACCTCGCCCGTGGCGAGGCTGATGCAGCGCAGCTTCATGCCGGTCTCCTGCCGGCCATGGAAACCGAAGACGTGTTCGCCGACGCGGACCGGGGTGGCGTAATGGCAGTCGAGCAGGCGGTCCTTGTGCCAGACCTCCTCGATGCCGGCATCCGTCAGGTGCAGGAGGTGGGCGCCGACACCGTAGCCGGCGGAGACCAGCCAGCGGTCCTCGCCGCAGGGAAGGGGGGTGGCGGCATTGACGGAGGCGTCCATGCTGGAGCGCAGGGGCATGGAGGCGTGCAAGACGCCGTCCGAGGCGTTGACCCGCCAAAGTTGGTTACGCATCCAGGCCAGGATCTCGCCTTTCCGGCCGGGCACGGGCGAGGCATAGCCCGCCTCATCCTCGACGGAAGTCCAGGCCACCGCACCGGTCTTCAGGTCCAGGGCCGCCAGGCCTGCGGCCGAACCCTTGCGTGTTCCTCCGGCCGCCACGATCACCCGGTCATCCAGGATCAGGGGCGAGGGGGCGCGGCCGAAAAAGCCCTGCGCAGATTCCAGTTCCGACGCCGTGTCGCAGTGCCACTGCTCCTTGCCGCTGGTGAGATCCAGGGCGGTGACGCGTCCCTCCGGACCAAAGGTGATCACCTTGCCTCCGCCGATGGCGGGCACGGCGCGGGGACCGTTGTCGAAGCCGAAGCTGTCGACGTAATCCGTCACATAGGTGCTGCGCCAGACCGGCTGGCCGGTCCTGGCATCCAGCATCTCCGTGGTCATGTCGCCGCCTTCGCGATGGAAAACCACCAGCCGTCCTCCAACCACCACCGGGCCGGCGAAGCCTGAGCCCACGGATTTTTCCCAGAGCGGCTTCAGATCAGCCGGCAGGCTGTCGGGCAGGGCGGGCTCGGCGTCCGCAGCGCGACCGTCATGCGTGGGGCCGAGAAACTGCTGCCAGTCGGCGGCAGGCAGGCCGGTGAGAAGCAGCAGGCAGAGGAGGAAGGGGCGCATCGGCACAGGCTACGCACGTCAGCGGCCTTTCTCCACGCACAATCTCACGCCGTCCGCGCACATGGCCGTGCCGTTGGACATCTCCAGGCGACGCCAGTCGTCTTCCTGGATGCCCAGGGAGGTGGCAAGGGCCTTTTCCCGGTCGTGATGGCGCTGGCGCACCTGCGCGGCGTCCAGGCCTGCGGCGCAGTCGGCGCGCACGGCTTCATGGACATCTTGAATTCTTTTTCGATAGGCCGCCAGGTGCCCGGCCGCGTCGGTGACTTCGCCAAAATGGGTCAGGAAAAGGCGGTCGAAGCCCGCGGCGGCCAGGCGGTCCACGGAGGCGACGTAGGGGCCGGGTTCAAACTGGGGCGGCGCGGCGGTGACGGACAGATAGTTCGTCCCCTGGAGCCGCATGCCGGCGACATCGCCGGTGAAGCAGGCGGAGCCCAGGAGGTAGGCCAGATGATGCCGCGCATGGCCGGGCGTGTCCCAGGCCACGAGTTCGACGCCGCCGACGCGGACGCGGTCGCCGTCGCGCAGGACCGTCACGCGTTCCGCCGGGGCGGGCAGCATC
>CAZXPU010000011.1:0-64459 GCA_964642905.1 uncultured Prosthecobacter sp. | reverse complement strand
GGCGGTGAGGTCGATGCGAAACCATTCGTTAGGCGGAATGCTGGCAAGCTCGGTCCGGCCTTCCACGCCGGCGACCAGTTTGCCGCCCTGCCAGCGCAGGTAGGGGCCGTTGCCGAAGTCGCCGTTTTTACCGCGGATTTCAAAGAAGCCGTCCGCACCCTTTTGGGCCATGAGATCGAACCCGATGTGAAAGGTGCCGCCTTCCCAGCCGGTCGGGTTGATGTCGAGCACGGGATCATAGCTGTGCTTCAAACCTGGCGCGTCGAGCACCTGGAGGCAGCGCTTTGAGCCGGGGCTGAACGGCGATGACACCTCGTCCGTGACGGCGATGCTTTCGCCCTTGTCCTCATGCTCATACTTCGCTCCCCGGATGCCAAGGGTTCCGAGGGCGGCGTGCTCGAAGTCCTGATTCACCCGGTAGGCAGGTGCGGGCCAGGGTCTGGCGTCCTTGTCCCAGGTCGGGTAGTCGTGACCCTCGGCGGCGAGACTGCGCCAGGCGGCGTCGGCCTTGCGAACTCCGGCAAGCGTCAGGTCCCAGGGCTTGAAGCCGATCTTCGCGGCGGGCGATCCCGCCTTCAGCCTGAAGTCGCGCCTGGCGACATCCTCGAACAGCGGATCTGCGAAGAGGCTGCCCGAATCGCGCCCCAACTTCTGCCATTCACTCCAGGTGAAGGCGGTGCTGGTGAGCTTCACGGGGACCTTGCCGTTGGTGGGCCAGTAGAGATTGCTGCGGAAGACAAGGCTGTCCTTCGGATCGCCGCGCTCGGGCTTGTCGAAGAACTTCCAGTTCCATTCGCCGCCGTCGAGCAGGGGCGACGCCGGATCCCAGACGACGATGTTGTGCATGTAGCGGAAGCGCAGCCTTGACTCGTTGCGACTGGCCTGGACCTGGGCGGTGTGGCCGAAGGCGAAGATGTTGTTACGCACGGTGTTGAAGTAGCCGTAGTGCTGGTGGAAGCCGGCGTTCCAGGTGTCGTGCACCAGGTTGTTTTCCATGAGCACCAGGCTGCTGCCCTCATCATTGTAGAGACCCCAGCCGCCGTAGCGGTGCGCGGCGATGTGGTGCACATGGTTGCCGCGGATGACGGTGCCCGGCGAGGTGCCCAGGCCATAGAAGCCGCCCATGTCGCTCAGGTAGGCCCAGCCGAGATGATGGATGTGGTTGTTCTCCACAAGCGTGCCGGACGAGGCGGTGTCGCCATAGCCCCAGTTCCAGCCGGCGCTGACGCCGGAGTAATAAAGGTCGCCGATGTCGCAGTGGGTGACCGAGCAGTCCTGGGTGTGGGTAAGGACCACGCCGCAGGCGCTGGGATGCAGGCGGCCTCCGTGCTGGATGATGCAGTCGTCGATCTTGATCCGGCGGTTCACCCGGTCCTCCGCAGGGCGTGCGGTTTCACCGACATACACGCCGCCACCGCCGAGGTCATGAAGTCGGCAGTGGCTGACCGTGCCAGCCGCGCAGCCCTTCCGGAACCAGAAGGCATGCTGGCCGGTGTGGCCAACCTCGCAGTTCCTGAAATGAACGGCCTGGCTGTCCTCGATCTCGATGCAGGCGCCGGTGGTGGTCGCGGCCTGTCCGTCATGCAGGCCGTCGGCGGGATAGAGATGCTGGCTGTATTCAAAACGGAGCCCTTCAAAACTGACATCGTGCGCGCCCCGGATGACGAGGAACTTCTCCGTCACGGGAGCGATGACCTCCGCGCGGCTCATGTCCTCTCCGGGCAGCGGCAGGTAGAGCAGTTCGCCCTTCGCCTTGTCGAGAAACCATTCGCCCGGCGCATCCAGCGCGGCGCGCAGGTTCTCCATCCACCAGCGCTGGTCGGGTTCGTACTCCACGAAGGGGTAGCGCGAGCGGCCCTTGATGCGCACGGCGAGGACCTCGTCGTTCAAGTCCTGGATGCGGCACTGGCCGACGGCCCAGGCATGGGTGACGGTGAGCAGCACGTCGTCGCGTTCCGCCGGGCTGAGCCCCTTCAGCACCGCGTACTGCTCCGGCGCGATGCAGAAGGCGTGAAAGTTCATGTTTGTCCGAAGGTCCGGGAAAACGCCCGACCCGACGGCTTCGGTGATGTGATGGAAACCCTGGTTAGGTGAGCGTGCCAGGGTAGCGCGGCGGCCGTTGATCCAGAGCTGCTCAAAGCGCCAGGCCTTGTCCGGCAGGTCCGCCTTCCAAAGGCCGCCCTCCGCCTTGCGCCAGCCGGTGATGGGCCGCCCGGCGCGCAGCACGGCGTTTCTGCCGGTCCAGCTTACCTGCGAGTCCTCGGCTCCAAGCACAAGGGTCTGGGTGACCGGATGCACGCCCTCCTCAAGCACAAGACGCACCGGCTTGGGCGCGCCGCGCGCCTGGGCAATCGCCTCCTCCAGCCCGCCAGGTTTCACCAGGATGTCGGCAGAGAAGGCGGTGGTGGCAAGAACCAGGGCAAGGAGGGTCACGGAACGAGGCATGAGATCACGATGGCAGGGACCTGGCTGCGCGCAAACCGCCGTCCACGCCTGTGCAGTGCCGTGCTTGGGAGAATTGCTGCCAAAAAAGCGCGGCCTCACGGAGGCACCAGGGCGTGCATGACGCGGACACGGATGAATTTTCGTTCCTGTTCCGACAGGGGCAGCGGGTGCTCCATTTCAGCACCCGTGCCTGCATAGACCGGGGAGACCGGGGTCCAGGCGGTCAGGTCTTCACTCGCCTCGAGCACATAAAGACGGTCCAAGACGGACGGCCATCGAAAGATCAGGCTGTCATCGGGGCTGGATGGCGAGGCTTCCGCGCCAAGGCCCAGCCGTTCGGCCAAGGAGAGCGGGCTGGTGCCGGCGACAAACTCCTCGGCGTCGCTGTAGCCGTCATGATCACTGTCCGTGGAGCCGGAGGAGTCTTCCAGGCTGCTGAACTTTGTTGCTTCCCACCAGTCGGGCAGGCCGTCACGGTCCGAGTCCTCAAGGGTGAAGCTGGCCTGATGGATGCGGCTGACCTCGGAGCCTTTGATGGTGATGGCGCGGAGGGTGCCGCTCCAGCCCATGCGCACGGTGCTGCCTGCCGTGATCCATGGGCTGTTGAAGTCCGGCGGCGAACCGTCCACGCTGTAATGGATCCTGGCATCGGAATCGGCCGCGCTGATGACGATGTCAATGGGCTGGGCGGAGGTGCCGCCGGCAGGGCTGAAGGTGAGGCTGGGTTGGGAGCCCCAGGCGCTGATCTTGCCCGTGGCGGGGGAGGAGAGGACAAGGAAATCATCCACGACGGCGGGATGCCCTCCAACGGGCAGGGTGGCGACCAGAGACCCGTCATATCGGCCAAAGAGGAAGGTTTGGGCGGAGGAGCAGGCGATCACGAGGTCGTCCGTGACCAGCGGCTGGCCCGTCAGAGCGAACGCCGAGCCGGTGCTGAATGTGGTGAGCAGCATGCCATCATGGGCCGCACGGACCTGGATGGTGGTGCCGCTCAGGGCAAAAACGGTGCTGCCTGAGATGGCGGGCGTGCCGGTGAACTCACCATTCACGGACCAGGCCACAGAGCCGTTGTCGAGGTCGATGCAGACAAGGTCTTCGTCGCCAGCAGCGGAAGTGGGGCTGTCGTTGATGAGGAAGGCTCGGCGTCCTTCCAGGGCGGTGGTGCGTGACATCGTGGAGCCAGTTCCGCCCCATCCAAGCTTCTGGTTCCAGATCACGGCCCCCGTCGCCAGGTTGTGCCTGGCAAAGTCGCCGCTCACAAACGAGTAGAGTTCGTTGTCAAGCAACGAAGGGGTCCACCCGTCGTACTGATTCATGGATTGATGGAAGAGCTGCTGGCCTGTCCCCGGGTTGATGCCATACATGCCGCCATAGGTGCCGCCGTTGACGAACACGCCTGAATCATGGATGGCGGGGGCCATGGCAACATGAGCCTGGGCGGTGTAGGTGAAGCTCCATGCCGTGACACCCGTGGTTGCATTCATGGCCATCACCTGGGAGTCATAGGAGTTGATGCGCTGCACAAAGACGCGCCCCGCATGATGGCTGGGCGGATTCATCGAAACCGCGCTGCTGAAGCTGCGTGACCAGGCCTGTGATCCATCGACGGTTCTCAGGGCGACCAGGCGGCTGCCGCTGTCACGGTAGGTGACATAAACCAGATTTCCGGCGGTGACGGGCGGCTGAAGCGTGGTGCCGGAGCCCGTCGCCGTGTAGGACCAGCGCTGGCTCCAGCCGAAACGGCCCAGGAGGGTCCTTGCGCTGCCGATGTGCGCCGGTCCGCCGCCAAACGTGGACCAGGACGCGGTCAGCGTGGGCTTGAGGGTGACGGTGACGGTTGCGGAGGAGGTCGCGTCATGGGTGTCGGCGACGGTGTAGGAAAAGCTGGTGACGCCATCCGTGAGGCTGGCAGGAGCCTGGTAGCGCAGGCTGCCGTCTTCGTTTTGCGCCACGCGGCCAAGAGCAGGCTGCGTGAAGGAGACCACACGCAGCGGATCTGCTTCGACATCGACATCGTTATGCAGCTCCCAGAGGGGGCTGACGATCTGTCCGGGAGTGGCGAGGCAGGCGTCCGCGCGCGCGACGGGTGGATCATTGACAGGCTGAACGTGAATGGCGACGCTGGCGGACGGAGAGAGGTCCTGGCCGTCACTGACGGCAAACTGGAAGCTTGCGAACGGACTGCCGCTCAGGTCGGCCGGAGGAAGGTAGATGAGCCTTGCCCCCGGATGCGTGACCCGCGCCGGCACATGGCTGATGGGCCTGGTCGCAGTGATGCCGTCCTCGGTCTGGTGGAGAGTGCCGAGCAGGGGCAGGGATTGGATGACAAAGTACAGCGCATCATCGTCCGCATCCGTGCCCTGAAAGGTGATGACCGTGGACACGTCTTCCTCCGTGATGACATTCTGGGCGATGGGAGCCGGAGGCCGGTTGGCGGGATCAAGCACACTGAAGGAGCGGATGTCACCGTTGTCCGAGGCGATGTAGAGGGAGCCGTCGGACAGGCTGATCCTGCCGCCGAAGGCGATCGTCTGGCGCAGGCTGCGGGTGGCGAGGTTGAAGAGGTAGGTTTTCGACGAGGAGGCGACGATCAGGGTGTCATTGGTGACCATCGGCTGCACGGCGAGGCCGCCGTCACTTCCAGGAAGGGTGTAAACACCCAGGGGTGAACCTGAGACGGCATCGTAGGCGGTGACGGAGTTCCGGTTGCTGCCGGAGATGACATAGACCGTCTGATGGGCGACCGCCGGAGTGCCTGAAAACCGGTTCTGCACCTTCCAGGCCACGGCATTGGAGGAAGTCTGGACGCAGATGAGCTCCTGATCGCCGGCCGGGATGGTGACGGAGTCATTGACCAGATAGATGCGCCCGTTGGAGGCTGCCGTGGTCCGGTTCATGTCGTAACCCGACCAGTTCCAGCCGAAGTTCAGGGACCACAGAATGGAGCCGGAGGCTTTGTCATGGCGGCGCAGCTTGCCAGTGACGAAGGTGTAGGCGCCGTCCTCATGCAGGGTGGGGGTCCATTCATCATACTGGTCCAGGTTGCCGTTGAAAAACAACTGGGCGCCGGTGGAGGGGTTGAAGCCGTAAAGCCCCCCGTAATAGCCGCCGTTGACATAGATCCCGGAAGCATCGGCCGCCGGTGCCATGTAGGTGTTGAACTGGGCGCTGAAGGGAGTGCTCCAAAGCGTGGTGCCGTTGCCGGCATGCAGGGCGCAGATCTGACTGGTGCTGTGGCTGCCGCTTTGCAGGCAGATGCGCCCGTCGTCATAGGTTGGCGGGTTCATGGTGGTTCCTGCGGCAAAGCTTGCACGCCAGACCATGGCGCCAGTCATGCAGTCGAGCGCGACCGCCGCAGCATCAGGGCTGGAGATCGTCGTATAGGCACGCCCCCCCGCCACCGCCAGCGGCGCGGCCTTGCCGCCCAGGTTCATCAGCCAGCGCTGACCCAGCACCAGCGTGCCAAGCCTGACCGGAAGAAAACCCGTGTGTTCCGCCGAGGCGCCGAAGGTCGGCCAGGCATGTCCGGCCACGGCGTCGACCGTGATGTGCACGGTCGAGTCCGACTCTGCGCCGGCAGCATCACGAATGGTGTAGGTGAAGCTGTCCATGCCACTGGTGAAGCCAGTTTCGGGAAGATAGTTGAGCGAGCCGTCCTCATTCTGCGAGACAACCCCGCCGGCGCCCTGGGTGAATGCGACGACCTGGAGCATGTCGCCATCATCATCACGGTCGTTGGACTGAGGGAAGAAGCTGAGCAGGGACTCACCCGGACTCAGGGAAAACCGGTCGGGTACGGCGGTCGGCGCGTCATTTACAGGGGCGATGTTGACGGTCACCGTGGCGGCGGATGATCCGGAGACGGGGTCATGGGCGGTGAAGGTGAAGCTGCCGATGCCGTTGCCGAAGATGTTGAGAGGAGCCTGGTAGATGACGCGGCCGCTGGTGTTCAGGACCTGGGCGGGCACCGTTCCGATGACCGCACCCCGTGTGGTTCCATCCACCGTCTGATACAGCCTGCCCTGGGCGGGCAGGCTGCGGATGACGTAGCGCAGGCTTTCACCGTCCGCATCCGTGCCTTCAAGAGTCACGGCCACCTCGGCCTCCTCCACGATTCCCACCTGGGCGGACAACGCGGCAGGAACCTTGTTGGTGGGCACCAGACGCCCAAACGCCCGGACCTTGTTATCCGTGCAGGAGAGATAGAGCAGGTCGTCGGCGATGGCGGCCGCGCCACCGAAGTTCAGCGTCTGAAGAAGGCTGCGGGTGACCAGGTTGAAAATGCAGGTCCGGGTGGTGGAACTGACGAAGAGCAGGTCGCTGCTCACCACGGGAGAACCGTTGAGGAGGGACTCGCCGGGGATGGTGTAGTCGGCGATCCACGTCCCTGTGGAGCTGTTGTAGGCCTTCACGGTTCCCCCGCTGCAAGCGAACACCATGCCGTTGGAGATCGCCGGAGTTCCGTTGAAGCCCGCCTGAACACGCCAGATGACCGACCGGGTGGAAAGGTTCACGCAGACCAGCTCCCCCCCTCCGGCCTTGTTATTGATGAGGTAGGCGGAACCTTCGTTCATGCACAGGGTCCTTCCCATGGCCCAGCCGCCCCAGTCCCAGCCGAGGTCCAGCATCCACTGGGTGACCCCCGTCTGCGGGTCATGCTGGCGCAGCCGGCCTTCGACGAAGGAATAAACCTTGGAGTCATGAATGGCGGGGGTCCATTCATCATACTGCTCCAGCGAGGTGTAAAACCGCTGACTGCCGGTGACGGTGTCAAAGCCGAGCATGCCCCCGTAGTAACCGCCGTTCACAAAGACGCCGAGGTCAGACACCGCCGGGGCAAGGTAGGATTCCCATTGCGCCTGATGACTCCCGCTCCACTTCACGCCGCCGTCACCCGCGTCCAGCGCCCAGAGCTGGGTGTCCGTGCTGTGGTTGCCGCGCTGCAGGTAAACCAGCCCCTTGTGATAGGAGGGCGGATTCATGGAGTTGCCGGGCATGAACTGCGTGCGCCAGATCTCACCACCGGTCACGGCATCCAGCGCAACGGCATGCATGTAGTTGCTGGAATTGCCGGTCGGCGTGACAAACACCCGGCCTCCGCCGATGGCCAGAGGGTTGATGGCCGAGCTGAATGCATAAGACCAGCGCTCCACCCAGGCCTGAACGCCCAGGGCGCCGGGATATCGCCCAGGGTGGTCCGGCCCATTGCCAAACTGCGACCAGTCCAGGCCATGCGAGGCGCTGACATGCACGGTCACGGTGGCTGAGGATCTGGCGCCGGCACCGTCCTGAAGCGTGTATTGGAAACTGTCCGTGCCCTCCGTGAAGTCCGGCTGAGGCTCGTAGCGCAGGCTGCCGTTGCCATTTTGTGCCAGGATGCCCCGGGTCGGCTGGGTGAAGGAGCTGATGTTCAACGCCTCGCCGTCCACATCCTTGTCGTTGGCCGTCGGCAGGTAGGCTTCGAGGATGCCGCCCGCCCGCATGTAAACCTCGTCGTCCGCCGCCAGCGGAGCGTCGTTCACGTTGGTGACGTCAAGGGTCACCGTTGCATCGGCCGAGCTGAGCGAGCCGTCGTTCACCCGGAATGTGAACGTGGTGTAAGGGCTGCCAAAACCATCCATGGCAGGCCTGTAGATCACCTGTCGCTGCGGGTTGCGCACCAGCACGGGCGCCAGGGTGATGGGTTCACCGATCTGCACGCCATCCGTGGTCTGGTAGAGCGTGCCCCGGGCGGGCAGGGCGCTGATGATGCCCGTGAGCGAACCTCCATCGGCATCGCTGCCCGCAAGCGTGAGGGTGACGGTTTCATCCTCGGTGCAGGAGGCGGTCTGCGCGGTGGCCACGGGCGCGGTGTTGTCTCCAAGCACGGTGTAGCAGCGCAGACGGCCATCCGTGCCGGCGAGCAGAAGGAAGCCGTTGCTGAGGCTGGGAATACCGCCGGCGGCAATCGCCTGAAGCTTGGAGCCGGTTGCAAGGCTGTGGATGGCCGTGGCCGTGGCGGAGGAGGCGATCAGCACATCCTGGGTGATGATGGGCTGGTACAGGCCGGTGGCGCCGATGCCGGTGACATAAGTCTGCTGCAGCACGCCCGTCGTGACATCATGGGCCCTGACATTGCCGGTGCTGTCAAAAGCCAGGACACGTGACCCGGAGACGCTGGGGGTTCCGGTGAAACCGGTCTGCACCCGCCAGCGGACGGTCTTGCTGTTCAGGTCGATGCAGACCAGCTCGTTGCCTCCTGCGCGGTTGTTGATGACAAAGGCGGCCCCGGAGGCAATGGCGGTGGTGCGGCCCATGGTGTAGCCATCCCAGTTCCATCCCAGATCCAGGCTCCATTCAATGGTTCCGCTCGTGGGATGATGCTGGCGGAACCTGCCGCTCACGAAGGAATAGACCTTGTTGTTGTGAAAGGCGGGCGTCCAGGAGCCAAACTGCTCCAGGGAGCTGAAGAAAAGCTGGCTGCCCGTGCTGCGGTTGTAGCCATACATGCCGCCATAAGTGCCGCCGTTCACATAGACCGCCTCGTCCGTGACCGTCGGCGGCAGGTATTCCTCCCACTGGGCGTTGAAGGGCGTGCTCCAGCGGGTGCTGCCATCCAGGCTGTTGAGCGCCCAGAGCTGGCTGTCGGTGGCGTGGTTGCCACGCTGCACGAACACGGTGCCGCTGTGATAGGCTGGGCCGTTCAACGACCGCGCCTGCACCGGCCAGGTTTTTTTCCAGACCAGGGTGCCGGTGGCGAGATCCACGGCGCTGAGCTGGGTTTCATTGAAATAGATGTCCGGCGTGACAAACGCCCTGCCTTCCGCAACCGACACCTGATTCAACGGCTGGGGAGAGACCTGGAGCGTCCATGCAGGCGAGAGAACCTCCCCGTTCAAGCTCCCGGGATAGAGGCCTGTGTGGGCGGCATCCCGTCCCATCATCGGCCAGGAACCGGCGGCGAGCAGCCCCACCGCCACCTGCACCGTGGCCGTTGAAGAGCCTCCGGCTCCGTCGCTGATGGTGTAGGTGAAGCTGTCGACACCCGAGGTGAAGCCGCCCTGGGGAGTGTAGCTGAGGGTGCCGTCTCCATTGGCGGCCACCGCGCCCTTCTGCCCCTGGGTGAAGGAGCTGATGCTGAGCACCTGCCCATCCGGCTCCAAATCATTGGCCAGCACGCTGATGGGTGTGATGACCTGTTCCGGCAGGCCGGAGACGCTGTCGTCAAAGGCCACGGGCGGGTCATTCAACGGGTTGACGTTCAACGTCACCCTGGCCGGGGCGGACTGGGAACGCTTGTCCCGCATGATGAAGTCAAACGAGCTGCAGGGGATGCCATTCACGTTGGGAGGAGGCACATAGATCAGCTTTTTCCCCGGATGCGTGACGATGGCCGGGACGCTGGAGACCGCCGTCCCAAGGGTGGTGCCGTCCGTGGTCTGGTAAAGGGTGCCCACGGCCGGAAGACTCTGCAGCTGGGCCGTCAGCACATGGCCTTCGGCATCCGTGCCGGTCAGCGTGATCACGGCGCGGCTGTCTTCGTCAAGCGTGACGGCCTGTGTGTCCGCCACCGGGGGGGTGTTGGGTGCCGGCTGGACCGTCATCGTCACCGGCACGGTCACGACAGGGTTCGCCGGATCGTTGGAGCTGATGTCCACCTGCCCCAGGTAGCTGCCCACCACCTTTCCGATGGCGTCAAAGCTCACCGTGACCGTGGATGACTGGCCGGGCGCCAGCGTGCCATTGACCGGATCAGGCGTCAGCCAGTCCAGGCTGGTGTCCAGGACACGCACATCATCCCACCACGCCTCCGAGCCGGTGCTGAAGTTGTAGAGCCAGAGCTGCGAGATCTGGTTCACGCTGGATGGGTTTCGAAAAGGGATGTCCGCCTTCACCAGGCTGCCGTCGACATAGTAGTCGAAGTTTTTCGTGCTCCAGTTCAGGTCCCGGAACTCCACCTTGTACCAGACGCCGGCCTGATAGCTGAAGCTTTCATCCCCGCCCACGTCGCCGTTCACATAAAACTTGCCCGTGCCGCGGGCGAAGAACCAGATCGCCTCAGCCCCATAGGTGCCGTCGGTCAGCACACAATAGCCGTCATGCGTGGTGGTGGAGCCGGAACGCACCCAGAAGGAGATGGCCTTTGGCTTTGCACCGCTGACGAAGTCACGGCTGATGCCGTGAAAGTGACTGGTGCCACCCTGGTAGTCATAGTGAAAACTGCGCGTGCCTGCCGCAGCCGTTCCTGTGACAATCTCCCGCGTGCCCGAGCCGGAACCGTTCGCCCAGCCTGAGAGGGAGCCGCTTTCAAAGCTGTCGGAGAATGGCAGGCTGGTTGAGCCTGCCTGGGCACGCAGCAGGGCCTTGAACCCAGTCGGCTGGACTTCCGGGGCGGCCTCCGAGATGCCTGAGACCGCCGCCGCCTGGATCCGGGGAGTCGCCTCCAGCGCCAGCGCGCTTGAGCGTGGGGCCGTGCTGACGTTGAAGGTGAGAGGCTGGTCGCCTTCATTGGTCACCGTCAGCGTCCTGGTGACCAGAGTGTCCTCAAGCTGCGTGGAGGCCAGGGTGGAGGGTGTGACCTGAACCCGGGAACGTCCCAGGCTGAAATTCACGGAGGCAGCATCCGGAGGCACCGTCACCGCGACCTCCTGGGAAGGGTTGTATCCGGCGGCCGAAGCCCGGACCTGGTAGGTGCCATCGGTGACTTTCAGGGTGTAGGAGCCGTCCGCAGCCGTGGTGACGCTGCCGGTCGAGGAACCGCTGTAGCTCACCAGGGCCCCGCTGATGCCTGCCCCGCCTGTGAGGGCCGTCACGCGTCCGGTGATGCTGCTGCTGGTGAGCACCGTCATCTGAACTTCCGAGGTCCAGGAGCCTCCCCCTGCATCCGTCGTCACCAGTCTCAAGGTCACGGGATGCGGTGTGACCGTGTCCGCGGCGATGCGGATGCGAAACGGGCTGGCACCCGTGCTCACCGAATCGTTCACGGGGATGTTGCCCCAGGTCCTGTCACCCTGCAAAACGGTGACCTTGGAGCCGGCCGAGGTCACCGTCAGCGTCGTGCCCGCCCCCAGGGCCGGCTGCGCCCCCACATTCTTCAGGATCACGCCCAGGGCGATGTCCTCCCCGGGATTGAGGATGCCATCCCCGTTGCCGACGGAGCCAAGCTGACCATTGTCGAGCGGAGTGATCGCACTCAAGGTGACATAAGGCTCCGTGGCGATGATGAGCGAACGGGCCACGTTCAGACGTCCCTGGCTCAACACCTTGCCATTCATGCCAGCCACGCCGTCCACGTTGTCGAGAAGGGCGCTTTTGATCTCCTGCCAGTTCATGGCCGGGCGCGCCGCCTTGATCAGGGCGCAGGAACCCGCCACATGCGGACAGGCCATCGACGTGCCGTTCAGGGAGCGGTAGCTGCTTCCCGGACTCGTCGAATAGATGCCCACGCCCGGCGCAGCCAGGTCCACCGTCATCGCCCCGTAGTTCGTGAACGAAGCCAGGGTGTCGTTGTGGTCGCTCGCGGCCACGGAGATGATGTTGGCCGAGTCGTAGCAGGCCGGGTAGGACGGGGACAGGTCCGTGTTGGAACTGTCGTTGCCTGCTGCAGCGACAAACAGGATGCCTGCCGCGGCGGCCTCGTCTATTGCATCCTTCAAGGTTTGCGAATACCCGCCGCCACCCCAGCTGTTCGAGGTCAGCGTCACACCGCTGGCCGTTGCATAGCGCACCGCCTCGACCGCATCCGCAGTCGTACCACCCCCGCTGCCGGAGAGAAACTTCAACGCCATCAGCCGCACCATGTGGCAGACCCCCGCGACGCCGGTGCCGTTGTCGCCCACCGCTCCAATCGTGCCCGCACAATGGGTGCCGTGATAGTGGTCGTCCGCCGGATCCTTGTCATTGGAGACAAAGTCCCAGCCGCGGACGTCGTCCACATAGCCGTTGCCGTCATCATCCAGGGAGTTGTCCGGGATTTCACCCGCGTTCACCCACATGTTCGCAGCCAGGTCCGGATGATTGTAATCGATGCCCGTGTCGATCACGCCGACGACCACGGAATCAGCGCCCCGTGCCACCTCCCAGGCCTCCGGCGCATCAATGTCAACGTCCCCCGTGCCGCCGGTCTGGCCGGTGTTGTGCAGCCCCCAGAGCGACGAAAACGAAGGGTCGTTGGGAGTCAGCTGGGCAAACACCACATAATCCGGCTCCACCACCTTCATCGACGCCGCCTCCAGGCGGAACTCCCGCAGCTTCAGGTCAAACACATCCAGCTCCGGACTGCCCGTCTCCACCAAATAAACCTGTGAGTTCGGCAGATGACGGCGCACCCTGCCCCCGAGCCTGCCAAGCTCCGCGAGAAGATCCTCCTCTTTCTTCCCAGGCTGAAGGCTCACCAGAAAGTGGTCCGCCACCATCACCTGCCGCAGCTTCATGCTCTCCTCCCCGGTGCGGGCGTCCTTCGTCCAGGACTCCTCAATGCGCAGGTGCCGGTGCTTGAAGCCCGTCACCTCCACCACGCGCCGCTTCATGAAGACGCCCTTTTCATCGGGGGGCGTCGCACGCTCCTGCAGCACCCTCGCCCTTGCCAGAAAATCCTCCTTCTCACTCGTGGACGCTGGCTCCGTCCTCCCAGCCACGTCGATCCTCGGATCCGGCCGGTCGGCCGGCCGGGAATCCAGGCCGCTTCTTTCCGGCATGGCTGCAGGCGCAGGCTTCAGGCCTGCACGCCCCGTCTTCCCTTCCCCGTCGGCGACGATGCTCGCGCCGCTCATCCTAGGCCCTGCCTCAGGCTCCGGTGTCCGCCGGAGGCCCAACCAAATGCTTAGAATAATTAACAGGGGGATGCCTACCCCGGGTACAAGGCGCTTCATCATGCGGGCGTTCTGGATTTAAAAGCATGACTTACAGCGATTTTTGGAACCCAGCCATAAGAATCACAGGGCTAAAGGCTGGATTTTTCCTGATCCCTGCACCTTGACGAGGAAGCTGCCCTTCCCGTTTTCCTGAATCCTTTCCACGAAGCCGCGGCTCGCGGACAAGATCAGGAGACCGGTGCAGACAGGCATGGCGGAAACCGTCTGCGGTCAGGCAAGGATCTCGGGGATGACCTTGCCCTCCACATTGGTCAGGCGGCGCTGGATGCCGTTGTGCTCGAAGCTGAGGCGCTCGTGGTCGAGGCCGAGCAGGTGCAGGATGGTGGCGTTGAAGTGGTACAGCGGATGCACGTCCTTCACGGCCTTCTGGCCGAGCTCGTCGCATTCGCCATGGCTGACGCCCGGCCTGACCCCTGCGCCGGTCAGCCAGCAGGTGAAGCCGTCGGGGTTGTGGTCGCGGCCCTTCGCGCCCTTTTGGAAGAAGGGCATGCGGCCGAACTCGGTGCACCAAACCACCAGCGTGTCCTGCAGCAGCCCGCGCTGCTTCAGGTCGCGGATCAGCGCGGCGGCGGGCTGGTCGAGGATGCCGGCATGAACGTCGTACTGCGCCTTCAGGTCGCTGTGGCCGTCCCAGTTGAGCTTGCCGGCGCTTGCATAGGCGCCGTTGAAAAGCTGCACGAAGCGCACACCGCGCTCGATGAGACGACGGGCAAGGATGCAGTTCCTGGCGAAGGCGGCCTTGTCGGCATTCTGGGTGTCGTCCGCGCCATACATCTTCAGAATGTGCGCCGGCTCGGTGCCCAGGTCGCTGATCTCCGGCACGCTGAGCTGCATGCGCGCGGCGAGTTCATAGCTGGCGATGCGCGCGGCGAGCTTCTGATCTCCTGGATGCGCTTGCAGATGCCGTGCGTTCATCCGTTGCAGAAGCGACCGCGCGGCCTGGTCCGCCTGGGCGCTGACGCCGGGTGCGGAAAGATGCCGCACGGGGCTTTTGGAACTCATCGTGGTGCCCTGGAAAGCGGCAGGCAGGAAGCCCGGACCCCAGTTGTTCGCCCCATTCTGCGGCACGCCACGCGGATCGGGAATGGCGACGTAGCTCGGCAGGTCCTGATTTTCACTGCCGAGCGCATAGGTCGTCCAGGCGCCGAGCGAGGGGAAGCCGTCGAGCGTGAAACCGGTGGAGAGGAAGTTTTCCGCGGGACCGTGCGTGTTCGATTTGCTGGTCAGCGAATGCACGAACGCGATGTCGTCGGTGAGCTCCGCGAGATGCGGGATCATGTCGCTCACCCACTTGCCGGTCTGGCCGCGGGGCCGGAAGGCATACTGGGGCCGCGCGAGATTGCCTGCGGGCCCCTGAAAGGTGACGGCGGGGCCGCCAGGCAGCGGCTTGTTGTCCCACTTGATGAGCTCAGGCTTGTAATCCCAGGTCTCCAGCTGGCTCACGGCGCCGGCGCAGAAGATAACGACGACGTTCTTCGCCTTGGGCGCGAAGTGCGGCTGCCTCGGCGCATAGGGCCGCGCAGGGTCGATCACCGGACCGTTCGACGCCAGCAGGCGGTCGGCTCCAAGCATCTGCGTGAGGGCGATGGAGCCCAGCGCGGTCGCGCTGCTGTTGAGAAAGCGGCGACGGTCGAGCAGATGACGGCCTGCGTGGGAAAGAAGGTCGGGGTTCATGGCACAAACAGGAACTCGTTCGAGTTGAACAGGGCGCGGCAGAGCACGGCGAGGCCATGCTGTCGCACGGTAGGTTCGGCGTCGCCAAGCTCGGCGGCGGAGGGAGGACGCCCGAGGGCGAGCCGGAAGGCGTGGGTGACCTGCTTCGACGCCTCCTCACCCACTTCCTTTTTCACACGGGCCGCGAAGGCGGCGGAGGTTTCAAGCGTGAAGCGGCTGTTGAAGAGGTTGAGTGCCTGGATCGGCGTGGTGCTGGAGCGACGCACGGCCGTGCTCTGGCCCGCGTCTGGGCAGTCGAAGGCGCCGAACACGGCCTCGGGTTCACGACGCACCTTGTGCGCATAGATCATGCGACGCGTGTTTTCCGGCGTGAGCCGCTCCACCGGTTCGAAACCCGTGAGGCCGCCGCGCTTGTCGAAGAGGTTGAAGCCGCGCCCATACATTTTCAGATCGAGCCGACCGCTCACGGTGAGCATGGAATCGCGGATGACCTCGGCGTCGAGTCGGCGAGACGGGAAGCGCCAGAGGTAACGGGATTCCGAGTCGATGGCGGAGGCGGGTGAAGAGGCCTGCGATCCGGACGACTGCCGGTAGGTGGCGCTGAGCACGATGAGCCGGTGCATGTGCTTCACACTCCAGCCGCTGCGGATGAACTCGGCGGCGAGCCAGTCGAGCAGCTCGGGATGGGTGGGCTTGATGCCCATGCGGCCAAAATCGCTCGGCGTTTCCACCAGGCCGGTGCCGAAGTGGCCCTGCCAGATCCGGTTCACCATGACGCGGGCGGTGAGCGGGTTCCGCGGGCTGGCGATCCAGTCAGCGAGAGCGATGCGGCGCTGCTGCTCGGGCGTTTCCTTCGTGAGCTTCAGGTCGCCGAGCACGCTGAGCACGGCCGGAACCACCGGCTCCTTCGGCTGCTCGGGATCGCCGCGGTTGAGCAGGTGGATATCATCGGGGGTGCGGAAGGTGCCTGCGAAAACTTTTTGTGAGACATCCAGCTTTTGCAGCTCTTCATCGAGCGGACGTTTTTGCTTCAACAGCCGCTGCGCCTCGGCCGCTTCATTCTTGTGCAGGCCGGCGATGGAGAAGGCGGGCTGCGTCAGGTCGCGTGTGTCAAAGCGCTGACGGTCATCCGAATCCGCGACGTTCTTCCAGGCGCCCGATGCGTCCGCCACCTCGATCATATAACTTGTGGCAAGACGGTCCTTGAACTTGCCCTGGCGGTCACGACCCCATACGACGCGGTCGATCTCCTGCTCCTGGGCGAATTCGACCATCACCCAGCCTTTGCCGACCTCGTTCGACATCCAGCTTCGCGAGTTGCCGTAGCTGCCATCGTTCACAAAACGCTGCTCGTGGCGGTCGGCGCTGACCTTCTCCCCGGACACAGTCGCGGCAGCATTGAGCGCGACGTTTTCGCCGGTGGTGGTGAAGACTTCAAGCTCGTCGATGCAGGGCTCCAGGTTGTTGGTGTCGCGGATGGTGAAGCGCACGCGCTTCGCCTTCACCGGAAGGAAGCGGTCGCGGTTTTCACGGGCGTCCACCATGGGCCGCTTCACCCCCGACCTCGCGATCGGCACAAAGCGCGAGAGCTTTCTGTCGAGCTCGGCAAGCTCCGCCCTCACCTGCTTCAGCCGCTCACGTGCCGCGAGGGCCTCCGGCGTGCGCAGGTCGCGGTCCCCATACTCCACGCCGGCCACCAAGGCCTGCATCGAGTAGTAGTCTTTCGCGCTGATGGGATCAAACTTGTGGTCGTGGCAGCGCGCGCAGCCGATGCTCAGGCCGAGGAAGGTCTGGCCGATGTTCACGACGATCTCATCAATCGAGTCCTGTCGTGCAAGCCGCTTGGAGGGCTCATCCTTGCCGATCTGGCCCGGCAGCAGGACGGAGGCGGTGACCAGGAAACCCGTGGCCGCATCCTCGCCCAGGGCGTCGCCGGCGATCTGCTCGCGGATGAAGCGGTCGTAAGGCGTGTCGTCATTGAAGGCGCGGACCACGTAGTCACGGTAGGGCCAGGCGTTGGGCCGCTCGGTGTTCACCTCAAAGCCATGGGTGTCGGCATAACGAACCACATCGAGCCAGTGCTGCGCCCAGCGTTCACCATGACGCGGAGAGGCAAGAAGCCGCTCGACCACGGCGGCATGATCCGGCCTTTTCAGAAAGTCGTCCGTTTCCTCCGGCGACGGCGGCAGCCCGGTGAGGTCAAAGGTCACGCGCCGAAGCCAGGCGGCCGGATCCGCGGGCGGTGAGCGGCGCAGGCCCTTTTCGGAAAGTTTCAGGTCGATGAACCTGTCGATGGGGCTGGTTTCAAGCTTCCGGTTGGAAACCTTCGGTTTTTCAGAAACGGCGCTTGGCGGAGAACTTGAAACCTGAAACTTGGAACCTGAAACCTCGACCGGCTTGAAGCTCCAGTGATCGCGCCTGTCCTCGACCTTCGCCGTGTCGATGCCGTCAGGCCAGTGCGCGCCTTCATTCACCCAGCGGGTGAGCGTGTCGATCTCGGCCTGCGGGAGGCGGCCCTTGGGCGGCATGAGCTCATCCTCGTCATCGGTGGTGAGAAAGTGGATCAGCGGGCTTTCCCCCGCCCTGCCGGGCAGGATGTCCGGCCCGTGGTTGTCGCCGCCCTTGAGGGCCTCCGCCTTGATGTCGAGCCGAAGGCCCGACTTCTGCTTCTTCCCGCCGTGGCATTCCTGGCAGTGTTTTTCAAGAATGGGCCGCACCTCGCGGACGAAGTCGACGGGCGCGGCGAGCACGGAGGTGGAGATGAGCAGGAAGACGGGCCTCATGAAACACAATCAACGGTAGGGGCTGCCGGCGGCATGAAGCGCACGGACCTCGGCGGCGCTCATGGCGCGGCCTAACAAAACAAGCTCATCGACGCGGCCGCTCAGGCGGCGGTCGTTGCGGTTCCAGTTGCCGATCTGGGCGGGGCCGAGGCGGGCGGGATGGGCCACGTTCAGGCGCACCTCCCGGTCAAGCCTGCCGTTGAGGTGGAAGCGCACGGTTTTCGCCGGGGCGTCATAGACGGCGGCGAGGTGCACCCAGCGGCCCTGCTCCGGCAGCACGGGCGTGAGGGAGTCGGGATTCCCGCCGGGTTCCTCAAACCCGGCGGCCAGCGTGTTGCCGCGCAGGGCGAGCCGCATGGTGGCAAGATGCGTGATCATCCAGTGGACCTGGCCGGGATTGCTGGACTCCCAGCCGTCCGTGTGAAGCAAAGATTGGTAGGGCTCGCCAAGCCGGTCGAGCCGCACCCAGGCGGCCAGCGTGAGCTGCGGCCAGTCTCGGCCGCCTCCGACATCGAGCTTCAGGTGGTCGCCCACCTCGACAAACTCCGGCGCATGCGAGCCCGGCCAGCGGCCCTGGACGCTGCGGAAGACGCCCGGCAGGGAGGCCGAGTCCGGCGCTTCGAAGTCGAGCAGGGCGATCAGGGCCGGGTCCTGCCTCAGACGGGCCAGCGCCGCCTCCGAACGTGCGCGCTGCCCGGCGTCGAGCCCGGCGCTCAGCTCCCGCATTTCATCGAGTTGGATGAAGGCGGCAGAACGCAGGTCGCGGGCGGTGCTGGTCCCGCGGTCCAGGCTCACGGCGTCACCTCCGCGCAGGTTCCGGCGGGGCGCGTCCCCGGCCGCCTGGGTGATCACCTCGCCCTGGAACACATGCACCTCGGCGGCCCCGGCCGCCGGGACATCGACGCCGAAACGCGTGCCCAGGTCCACGGCGTCGCCCGAAGGCGTGATGACCGTAAAGCCCTTGGCCGGTGGCGGCACCTCGGCGGAGAGACGGCCACGTTTCAGATGCAGGCGCTGGCCGGATTCAAACCAGAACTCGGCCGGCGCCTCGATGACGATCCGTGCTCCGCGTTCGGTCCGCAGCGACACCGAGCCGGCGCTGATGGAATGGCGCTCACCGTGCAGGGCCCCGTTCTCGGCGAAGTCCGCAATGCCGGCCGCCTTTTCCACGGTGGCATAGGCCTGACCTGGCTGCTGCCACCACCAGGCGGCGGCCGACAGCGCCAGGCAGGCGGCCAGGGCGGCAAAGGCGGTTTTGGTTTTCCAGCGGAAGGGCCGGAAGGCGGGCGTTGGTGTTTTCACCGACACCGGCCCCTGGCCGGCCGCCAGTGCGGCGAGGGCGGAATCCAGGTTCAGCATCTCCGTGAACACACGCCTGGCCTCCGCATCCTGGTTCAATCGTTGGTTCAGCCGTTGCATGTCCGGCGCGGAGATGCGGCCGTCCAGGTAGGCGTCGATGAGCGTGTCGAGCTCCGTCTTCATGACGCCGCCTCCTCGTTGAAAAGCGAGCGCCGGATGCAGTCGAGCAGCAGGCGGCGCATGCGGTGGAGCCACTGGTAGAAGCCCGCGACGCTGCGGCCGCTGCCCTGCGCCACTTCCTGGATGCTCGCGCCCTCCTGATAGGCCTGCATCAGCAGCCCGCGCTGGGCGACCGGCACCTTTTGCATGCACTGCTCCAGGGCCTCGCGCTGGCGTTCCAGGCGGGGTTCGTCGGCGCAGGCCTCCTCGGCGATGCGCGTGACGGCCTCCTCATCCAGCACCAGCCGGTCACGTCCGCGGTCGCGCAGCCAGGCCAGGACCTCGAAGCGCGCCACGCCGAAGGCCCAGGCGCGGAAGTCGCCGCCATCCTCAAAGGTGTCGAACTTGTCCCAGAGCACCACGCTGACCTCCTGCATGACATCGTCGGCGTCGGCCCGGGAGGGAACCAGCCGCCGCACATGGGCGCGGATCGCCGGCTCATGGGCCGTGAAGCGGCGCAGGAAGCGGTGGTGGCGTTCGGTGTCGGCGGAGGAATTCATCGTCGGTCCATTCACATATCTCCGCCCGGGGCGCGGATTTTACGCAGGTTTTTCAAAACCTGACGCAAGCCATGGCGGTGCCGGGGAGGCATCACGCAATTCCAAAGCGGCATCATCCATGGAAAGAGGGGGCTGAAGAACGTATGGTTAGGCGTCCCATGTCCCGTGCCACCTCCAGTCTGCTCCTTGCGCTGCTGTCCGCCCTTCCGGCCTCCGCCGCCGAGGTGCCGTCATTCCGCAACACCATCCAGCCGATTCTCACGCGCTATGGCTGCGCGATGGGCGCCTGCCATGGCGCCGCGGCGGGCCAGGGCGGCTTCCGGCTCTCCCTGCGCGGCTTTGATGACGAAGGCGACTGGCTGTCCATCACGCGCAGCGCCAACGGCCGCCGCATCACCCTGGAAGATCCGGCCCGCAGCCTCCTGCTGCTGAAGTCGGTCAAGGCGGTGCCGCACAAGGGCGACAGACGCTTTGAGGTGAACTCGCCCGAGTACAAGGCCATCGTGGACTGGATCGCGGCGGGCGCCCCGGGTCCGAAAGCGGACGACCCGCGCATCGTCTCGCTCAGCGTCTCGGAGCCGCATCTGGTCTCCCAGGCGGGACGCAGCGTGCAGCTCAAGGTGACCGCGAAGTTCAGCGACGGCCGCAGCGAGGACGTGACGCGTTGGTGCAAGTTCAACGCCACCAACGCCGGCGTGGCCACGGTGGACGACAACGGCCTGGTGAAGGTCACCGGCGCCGGAGAGGGCACGGTCAGCGCCTGGTATCTCAGTTTGTTAAGCGTCGCCACCGTCACGGTGCCCCAGCCCGGCAGGCTGGACGAGGCCGTCCTGGCCTCGATGAAGCCGCGCAACTTCATCGACGAGCATGTGCTGGCCAAGCTGCGCGAGCTGAACATCCCGCCCTCGGAACGTGCGACGGACGCGGAGTTCCTGCGCCGCGCCTTCCTCGACACCCTCGGCGTGCTGCCCACGCCGGAGGAAGCCCGGGCCTTCCTGGCCGATCCCGGCGCCGACAAGCGCGACCGCCTGATCGACTCGCTGCTGAAGCGGCCGGAGTTTGTTGACTACTGGTCCCATCGCTGGAGCGACCTGCTGCTGGTGAACGGCGACAAGCTGATGCCGCAGGCCATGTGGTCGTATTACAACTGGATCCGCCGCCATGTCGCCGCCAACACGCCCTGGGATGCGATGGTGCGCGACCTTCTCACCGCCACCGGCAGCACGCTGGAACATGGCGGCGGCAACTTCTTCATCCTCAATGACGAGCCGACCAAGTGCGCCGAGACCGTCAGCGTCGCTTTTCTCGGCACCTCGATCGGCTGCGCCAAATGCCACAACCACCCGATGGAGAAGTGGACCTACGACCAGTATTACGCCTTCGCCAACCTCTTCGCCCGGGTGCGCACGAAGAACGGCTCCCAGGCCGATGAGCGCGTGCTGTTCAGCGACACCCAGGGCGACCTGGTGGCGCCGCTCACCGGCCGGCCGCAGCCTCCGCGCCCTCTGGATGCGCCGGAGCCCGTCTCGATGACCTCCACCGAGGACCGCCGCCTGGCGCTCGCCCGCTGGCTCACCGGACCGGACAATCCGCTTTTCCAGCGCGCCATCGTCAACCGGGTGTGGGCAAACTTCTTCGGCTCGGGCCTGGTCGAGGCTGTCGATGACCTGCGCGTCACCAATCCCGCGAGCAACGAGCCGCTTTTTGCCGCCGCCTGCGATCATCTGGTGAAGCAGAAGTTTGACCTGAAGGCGCTCATGCGCGCCATCCTGCAAAGCGAGGCCTACCAGCGCAGCAGCATCACGCAGCCGGAGAACATCCAGGATCTGCGCCACGGCTCGCACTACGTCCCGCGCCGGCTGAAGGCCGAGGTGCTGCTCGACACCATCAGCCAGGTCACCGCCGCGCCGACCACCTTCAAGATCGACCGGCGCAACGCCAATCGCGGCACCGCCGACAGCTATCCGGCGGGCTTCCGCGCGCTGCAGCTTCCGGACAGCAACATCGCCAGCTACTTCCTCAAGAGCTTCGGCCGCGCCGACCGCGTCGCCACCTGCGAGTGCGAGCGCACCAACGAGCCCAGCATGGCCCAGGCGCTGCACATCGCCAACGGCGAGACGCTGAACCAAAAGCTCGCCCAGAAGGGCAACCGCATCGACGCCCTGCTCACCGGCGGCCTGAAGGACGCGGGGATCGTCGAGCAGGCCTACCTGCTCACCCTGACACGCCAGCCCACGGAACGCGAACGTGAAAAGGCCGTCGCACTGCTGGCGGAAGCCGCGCCCGGGGACCGCCGCACGACGTTGGAGGACCTTTTCTGGAGCCTGATGAGCTCGAAGGAATTCCTGTTTAACCATTGATCAGGCAGTGGCTGCCGTCACCCTGTTGCCAATGCGGCATCATCTGCCGCCGCCGGCTCGCCCCCTCCCTTTCCGCAATGAAACATCTGCCTCTTCTGCTTCTCCTCCTGGCCGCGCCCTGCCTGTTCGCGGCGGAAACCCAGGCCTCCGTCAAACCTGCCGCCCCGAAGTGGAAGAAGCTGCTGCCCGCGACGCCCGAAGGCTTTGACCTGCGCACGCTGGAGGTGGAAAAACATCCCGAACACACGGTCGAACTTTATGTTTACGTTCCGAGGACCGAGGGCCGGTGGCCCTGCATCCTGGACATTCACGGCGGCGGCTGGAAGGCGCGCCAGGTCGAGGCGGACAAGCCGATGATGGAGCGTCTGGCGCAGCGCGGCTTTGTCACGGCGCTGGTGAGCTACCGGCTTTCCACGGAGGCCAGGTATCCGGCGGCGATCCATGACTGCAAGGCGGCGCTGCGCTGCCTGCGCGCCCATGCCGCGGAACTCAAGATCGACCCCGAGCGCATCGGTTGCATGGGCGGTTCCGCAGGCGGTCATCTGTCCGGCCTGACCGCGATGACCAGCGGCCTGCCGGAGTTTGAGGGCGACGGTTCCTTCAAGGAGTTTCCGAGCACGGTGAAGGCCGCCATCGTCATGGCCGCCACGCAGGACCTTGTCGCGTCCAACCGTGACAAGACCAGCGAGGGCGCCGTGCAGTTTTTTGGCAGCAGCGCCCAGGAGAAGCCGGAGCTATACCGCTCCGCCTCGCCGATCACCCATGTGCGCGCCGGTGTTCCGCCAACGATCTTCATCGAGGGTGAGAAGGACACGCTCAAGGTCGGTCGTGCGGAGATGATGGAGAAGCTGAAGGCGCTGGGCATCGAGACCGCCGTGCACACGCTCAAGGACGCCCCGCATCCGTTCTGGATGAGCGATCCCTGGTGCGCGCAAACCGTGGAGATCGCCGCCGCCTTCTTCAAGAAGCATCTCGGCGAGCCGGTGAAGCGCTGAAGCAGCGAACCGCGAGGTTTCAGCGCCGGCCGTGGTTGAAGTCCACCGGCCTGACAACTGTGCGTGCGCCGCGGTTGCCCTCGATGGCAGTGTTCGTGCAGGAGGGATCGACCACGATCACGGCGGGCTTGTTGCGGAAGGTGTTGCCTGAGAAATCGAGGTCATGGCCGTTGGGCGCAAAGGTGACGGCCTCCTCCGGACAGTGGGGCCCAAGCTCGAAGATGTTGTCGCGCACGATGACGGGACCGTAGGAGGCGCCGGGCTCGTAAAGGGTGAAGTAGAGCTCGGGAAAACGTCCGGGCTTCGCGGTCTGGAAGGCAATGCGGCCGAGCCTTGGATCCGGGTCGTTCTTGGTGGTGTTGTTGATGAAGAGGTTGCCGGTCATGATGAAGTTCACCGGCTGGTTGATCCAGGCGCCGCGGCCGCCGCCGCGGAAGGTGTTGCCGGTCAGGGTGACGTCGGTGCAGCTTTTCTCGACGCTGACAACGCGGCTGCCGTTCGTGCCGTCCACGAGGTTGCCGGTGATGGTGGCGTTCTGGCAGAACTCGGCGAGGAAGAACGCGCCCATGCGGCTGCCGAGGATGTGGTTGCTGCTGAAGACGATGTTGCGACAGCGCTGGATGTGCATGGTGTCGCCGATGGCGCTGAGCTGGCAGCCGATGACGCGCACATCCCTGGCGCCGACGATGTCAAAGGCGCCCTTGCCGGGACCGCTGCCGGTGGGGGCGTAGGCGCCAAGATAGGTGCCGCTGAGGTTGAAGGCGAGGAAGCCTCCGCCGGCCTGGCCGAAGCGGAGGGCGGGCCCGCCCGGCCTGTCGGCGACGCGGATGAAACCTGGCTGGCTTTCGACCACGAAGTACTGCCGGCCGCGAACCAAGTTTGCCGGAAGCATGCCCGGCCCGGGCAGGAAGGTGAGGGCCTCCCGGGGATCATCGGTTAGGCTGACGGCCAGCGGCCGTGCGGTGTTGTCGAGCATCACGCGGTCATCACCTGCGTTCACCTTGATCTCGCGCATCAGGTCAGTGCGAAAGTACTTCCGGGCCCGCTCGACCTCCCAGGGCTCGTAGGATTCCGGGAAGGTGAGGATCTGCCAGAGATAGCCGTAGTCCCACATGAACTTGCCGCTGCGCAGCAGGGTGCAGCCCTCCAGGGCGACCCGTTCGGCAGGATGCTCGACCTCGCTCTCGCTGCTTTTGCCGTACTTTCCATGCACGCCGATGACGGCGGCCGCCATGCCCTCGGCCTTCACGTCACGAAACAGCAGGTCATGCGTGCCGCCCGCCTTCGTGGTGGTGATCTCAAGGCCCTTGGTGTTCGCGTTGGGCTCCCAGGTGTTCTCCTTCCGGGCCGGGTCAAACACATGGCCGATGAACTCGCCGCCATGCCAGGAGAAATGGGAGATGTCCTCGCCGGCGAAGAGGACGATGCGCGCCTTGTCGGGCAGGGTTTCAGGCAGGATGAAACGCGCGCCATGGGCCAGCACGGTCGTGTTTGACCGGAGCCTCAGAGGCTGGGCGCCGTCGAGATGATAGTCACCGGGCGGGATCGTCACGACGCCTTCCCTTTTCAACAGCTCGGCAAGCCGGGCGCTGTCATCAGCGATGACGGGAAGGCAGATGACGGCGAGAAGGAGAAGAATCGCGGCAGACAGTTTCATCGGACGCATGATAACGGCCCCGGCCTGACAAACTCCATGACAATTCGACCGCTTTTCAGACCCGCTCCAGTCTGATCGGATAGGTGTTGCCGGAGGCGAACTGGGCGACATAAAGGCCGCCCTGTGAATCCACGACGAGATCGTGCGGATGCATGAAGACCTCCCCGGCATGGCTCATCTTTTGCAGCTTCCCCGAGTCGTCGTAATCCGGTGCTGAACCGCCGATGTTGGAGATCACGCGCAGATCGGCGTCGAGCACGGAGACAAAGCCGCGCGAAGCGCGGTCGGCGGGCCAGTTGTCGGCGAGATGGGCAACAAAATAACGACCTTCGTGCCGGCGGATCTGACGTGGGTTGCCGCCGGGCAGGTCCACCTGGGCGAGCTTCCGGCCGTCCAGGGAAAGCCGGAGCAGGTGCTGCTGGTCGCTCATGGCGATGAGCAGGCTGGGCTCATCCGGCTGTTGCAGGTCGGCCATGCCGCCGTGCGGTCCCCAGTGGACGATGCCGCCCTCCTGGCCGCCAAAGATGCCGACGTAGCGGCCCTGGGCGTCATAACGAGTGATGTAATCACGGCCATAGCCGTCGAGCACGAAGAACGATCCGTCCCCGGCGTGCAGGGTCCAGGAGGGCTTGTATTCGGCCTCCTTGCTGTATTTGCCGGAGGCTTCCGGCCAGCGCCATTCCTGGAGGATCTCGCCGTCCAGGGTCGCCTTGACGACACGATGTGTCTGCAGGCAGGTGATGTAGAGCACCTGGCGCGCCCCTTCATCGACGATGGAAAGCCCGTGGGCGCCCGGAAACTGCGTGCCCCACTTGTTCACCAGCCTGCCGGCCGAGTCGTAGATGAGGACATTGTTAGACGTGTGATCGGTGAGCAGGATGACATGGCCCTCGCGGTCGCAGACAATGCCATGGCAGTTCTTGACCGGCGTCTTCTCATCCAGCACGCCCCAGCCGGGGACGACACGGAAGCGGAAGTCGCCTTGTCCCAAAACAGGTTCGGCCGCCCGGGGCCGAACCCAGGGAAATCCGCCGATGGCGGCGGAGGCGGAGGCTTGCAGGAAACGACGGCGGCTGGGTTGGGCGGAGGACATGACAGCGGGAGAATTCATGAATGCCATGCGCGTCGGAGGCCGACAAGACACTTCGGCTTGGTGCTGCTTCGCAAGATGAACCTCCGGCCGTCGTTCTGGCAGCTCCATGCACACCCCCCTGACCCGCCGCCGCACCCTTCAGACCCTGTTCTGCTCCAGCGCCGCCATGGCGCTCAACCTCAGCCGCCATGCCGCCGCCGCGGTGGAGGCGGACGGCGTGCACTTCCTGGCCATCGGCGACTTCGGCACCGGCGGCAAGGATCAGCAGACCGTGGCAAAGGCCATGCAGGACTTCATCGCGAAGAACAGCCTCCGGCCCGAGGGCCTGCTGCTGCTGGGCGACAACTTCTACGGTCCGGCCCATCCCAGGCCGAAGAAGGACGGCAAGACCGTTTCCGGGGAGCCCGCGCCCTTCACCGTGGAGTCCGCCCGCTGGCGGCGAGAGATCGAGGACATGTATCCGCAAAGTTCGTTCGGCTGCCCGATGTACGCCGTGCTGGGCAACCATGACTACCACGACAACAAGGGCGGCGAGAACACCCAGCTCGCCTACGCGAAGAAGCCCGGCGTCCGCTGGAGGCTGCCCGCCAAATGGTACCGCCAGGACTTCGGCCCGCTGCTCACCGTGCTGTGCCTCGACACCAACCTGCGTGAGGTCAGCGGCAGGGATTCAAAGACGAAGAAGTACAGCCGCGCCTCGCTCACCGAGGAGGAGGGGGCCGCGCAGCTGGCCTGGTTCAAGGCCGAGCTGGCGAAGCCCCGGGGCGCCTTCACGCTCGTCATCGGCCATCACCCTGTCTATTCCAACGGCGACCACGGCGACACCCGGGAGCTGGTCGAGAAGTGGGAGCCGCTGCTCCAGGAGCACAAGGTTCACGCCTATCTCTGCGGCCATGACCATGACCTGCAGCACCTGGAGCTGGAGGGCCGCTTCACCTCCCACATCCTCTCCGGCGGCGGCGGCGCCCGCACCCGCAAGCTTGAGACGCCCGAACGAAAAATGCCGTATGGCCTCGACACCCACGGCTTCACCCACCTCACCGTGAAGGCGGACGCGCTCATCTTCGCCCACCACGGCGTGGACGGCGCGCTGCTGCACCGCTTCACCAAGCGCGTGGACGGCCGGGTGGAGATCGGCTGAAAGAGCGGGATTCCCCTTCCCACCCGGCCCGGTTTTCGCTAGCAAGACGGTGATGAGCGACTCGAACGCCCCTGAAACCTCCTCGTTGAACAAAACCCTGGGGGGCTGGCAGGTGATGTTCTACGGCCTTGGCTCCATGCTGGGCGCGGGTGTGTATGCACTCATCGGCCGCGCGGCGGAGAACCTGGGCAACGCCGTCTGGCTGGCCTTCCTGGTGGCCATGATCGCCGCCATGCTGACGGGGCTGTCCTACGCCTGTGTCGGCAGCCGATACGCCCGCGCCGGCGGCGCCGCCTATGTCACTCATCATGCCCTGGGCAGGCCCTGGCTCAGCTACATCGTCGGCATCGCCGTCATGATGAGCGGGCTGACCAGCATGGCCACCGGCTCGCAGGCGATTGCGGAAAACCTGGAAAAGGCCTTCGGGGTCGTGCTGCCGGTGAAGCTCACCGCCATCGCCCTCGTGCTTCTCGTCGGCTGCATCATCTATCGTGGCATTCGCGAGAGCATGTGGGCCAACATCGTCTGCACCGTGGTCGAGGCCTCCGGCCTGATCTTCATCATCGCCGTCGGCATGAAGTACTGGGGCGGCGTGAACTATCTTGAAAGCGCCGGTGACACCGTCGCGGGCGGAGCGGGCTCGGGCATCACCCTGGCGATGATCATGCAGGGTGCCGTGCTCACCTTCTACTCCTTCATCGGCTTCGAGGACATCCTCAACGTCAGCGAGGAGGTGAAGAACCCGAGACGCGACGTGCCCTTCGGCCTGATCGGCGCGATGATCCTCGCCACGCTCATCTACATGGCCGTGGCCATCACCGCCGTCTCGGTCGTTCCGTGGCGCGAGCTCGCCGCCAGCAAGACGCCGCTCATGGAGGTGGCCCACCGCGCCGCGCCCTGGTTCAAGGGCGTCGACGGCGTCTACATCGGCATCACCATCTTTGCGATCGGCAACACCGCCCTGCTCAACTACCTCATGGGCTCGCGGCTGCTTTATGGGATGAGCCGGCAGGGTCTGCTGCCGCGAATCCTGGGCCGCGTCCATCCCGTGCGCCGCACGCCCCATGTCGCCATCTTCGTGCTGTTCGGCATCGTCGCCGCGCTCATCCTCAGCGGCAGCGTCAAGCAGCTCGCCGAATCCACGGTGCTGCTCCTGCTGACGGTCTTCACCATCGTCAATGTTTCGCTCGTGATCCTGAAGCGCCGGCCCGGCGAGGCACGCGGCGGCTTTGAAGTGCCCGTGATCGTTCCGGCCCTCGGGGCGCTGGTCTGCGGCTCGCTGATCCTCACGCGCCTCAAGACCGCCCTGACCAGCAGCAATCCCGCCGAACGCCCCGCCC
This sequence comes from uncultured Prosthecobacter sp., assembly GCA_964642905.1. Classification (GTDB taxonomy): domain Bacteria; phylum Verrucomicrobiota; class Verrucomicrobiia; order Verrucomicrobiales; family Verrucomicrobiaceae; genus Prosthecobacter. The sequence continues at coordinate 36,100 of CAZXPU010000011.1, read as the reverse complement.
CCCTCATCGCCATCGCCATCATCCTCATCGGCCTCGCCCTCTACAAGGTCCTCAAGCCCCGCGACGTGCTGGCGCGCGTGGAGGAGTGAAGACTTCCTCTCGACGACAGCGAGCACACTACCTTCATCGCCCGAAGCGAAGGCGCCAAGATCGACGGGATGTGAACCGGACGATCAGGTCGAATGGAGCCCGGTCTTGCGTCGACGGTCATGTTTGACTAAACGCGGGGGATGCGTTCCGAACGTGCCGGGGAGCCAGGCGGGCTCCGTGTGCTGATCCTTGTCGAAAACCTGCCCGTGCCGCTCGACCGGAGGGTCTGGCAGGAGGCCTGCGCCCTCAGGGATGCGGGCCATGAGGTGACGGTCGCCTGCCCGCAGATGCGCGGCTTCACCCAGGCCGAGGAGGTGCTGGAGGGCATCCAGATCTATCGGCACTGGATCAGCGACGAGGCGCGCGGCATCCGCGGGTTCCTGCTCGAATATGCCAGCGCCCTGTTCGGCGAGCTGCGCTGCGCGCTGAAGGCCTGGCGGCTCAGGGGCTTCGATGTCATCCACCTCTGCAACCCGCCCGACCTGCTGTTCCTCGTGGCGCTGCCCTTCAAGCGGCTGGCCGGGGTGAAGGTGGTCTTCGACGTGCATGATCTCTGGCCCGAGATGTTTGAAGCGAAGTTTGGCAGGCGCGGCCCGCTCCGTTGGCTCCTGCATCGCGCCGTGCTGCTGGCCGAACGCTGCACGCTGGCGCTCGCCGATGGCGTGATCGCCACCAACCAGAGCGTGCTGGCCGCCGTGAAACGCCGCGGCCGGAAGCGGGATGACGAGACCTTCATCGTGCGCACCGCGCCGAACCGGCTCGACACCGCCACGCCTGCCGACGCCGCGCTGAAAAAAGGCCGCCGGCATCTGGTCGGCTACATCGGGGTCATGGGCGACGCCGACGGTGTGCACTACCTGATCGAGGCCGCGCGGCACATCGTGCAGACCCGCGGCAGGCAGGACGTGCAGTTCCTGCTCATGGGCAGCGGCCCGGAGCATGCCGACCTCGTGCAGCTGCGCGATTCCCTGGGCCTAACCGACTGCATCGACATGCCGGGGCGGGTTTCCAACGAGTTCCTCTTCACCGGCCTGCAGACCATGGACCTCGGCGTCGCCTGCGACCCGATCAACGACTACAACGACCACTGCACCATGAACAAGACTCTGGAGTACATGGCGTTTGGAAAAGCGCAGGTGCTCTTCGGGACACGTGAGGGCCGTTTCTCAGCGGGCGAGGCCGGCCTGCATGTCATGGAAAACAGCGCCGAGAAGCTTGGCGACGCCATCCTGGAGCTGCTCGATGATCCGGAGCGCCGGCAGCGCATGGGCCGGCTGGGGCGCGAACGCCTGACCACCGAGCTGTGCTGGGAAAAGAGCGTCGAGGAGCTGCGGAAGGCCTATCGAAGTCTGTGAACAGGAGCGGGCACGTCTTGGCGGCGGCTGAATTAACCTTGCACGCCCGCCAGGATGCGGAATACCTCCGGCCTCCAGACCGCCTATGAACCACGCCTTCTCCCTGCTTGCCAACGCGACCACCCCACCGGCCGGCATGGGTTCCCTCGGCGAGTTCCTGGCCACCGGCGGTTATGTGATGCTGTTCATCGTCCTCTGCTCCTTCCTGGCGGTGACGGTGATGATCTCCGCCTGGCTGCGGCTGCGCGACCACCTGGTGCTGCCGGCCAACGTGATGAGCCAGCTGCGTTCCCTGCCCGGCTATGCGGCCAAGGGTGACATCAAACCTCTGCAGGAGTTCCTGGAGCACGACTCCTCGCTGCTGGCGAAACTGGGCGCGCTGGCCATCAGCGGCACGTTTTCCTCCCGCCAGGAGTGCGTGGACACCCTGACCGCCCGCGCCAAGGAGGAGCTGCATCACCTCGAGCGCGGCATCCCGATGCTGGAGGTCATGGTCACCGTGGCACCGCTCCTGGGCCTGCTGGGCACCACCGCCGGCCTCGTCGGCATGTTCTCCGCCTTCGGCAGCGACGCCGGGCCTGACACCACCGCCGTGGCGCGCGAGATCGGCGTGGCGCTGCGCTGCACCATCGCCGGCCTGTTTGTAGCCGTGCCCTCCGTGGTGGCGCACACCTATTTCGTCCGCCGCCTCGACGCCATCGGCGTGCGCCTGGAATCCATCATGCATGAGACGATCCAGACCTTCTTCGCCCACTTCGAGGTGCAGCGCGCCGGGTCGCCAGAGCGTCATTGATCTCTCCTTCATTCGAATCCGGCACGCGTCATGCAGCTCAACCTCCGCCCCCGCCGCCGCCCGGTGCCCGCGATCCCCATCGTGTCGCTCATCGACATCATGGTGATCCTGCTGATCTTCTTCATCGCCACCACAACCTTCCGCGAGAAGAAGGTGCAGGTGAAGATCAACCTGCCGCAGTCGAAGTCGATGGGCGCCAGCGCGCCTTCCGAAGAGGTGCGCAAGTCCATCCTGGTCACGCCCGCCAAGGAGCTCTTTCTCGACGGCAATCCGGTGAAGGTGGAGGAGCTGGCCGCCGCGCTGACCCGGCTGAAAACCAGCCAGCCGGACTCCAAGCTGGAACTGGAGGCGGACACCGAGACCCCGCTGGGCATGCTGGTGAGCATCTGGGATGCCCTGCGCGACGCTGGCTTTTCGATCAACGACGTCCCTGCGCGTATTCAGCGTGAGGGCCAGAAGTGATCCAAGCCCGCTCCGCTGCATGAACCCGGCCCTCACCCTGCTTCCCTCCACCGACCCCGCCCTGCTGCTGCGCTTCCGCGACCGGCAGTACTCCGCCGAGCTCATTGCCGCTGCGCTGCTGCACTTTGACTTCTTCACCTGGCTTCAGCAAAACGACGGCGCGAACAGCGAAGCCATCGCCAGCCACTTCGGCTTCATCGCGCGACCGCTCGACGTGCTGCTCACGCTCTGCCGCGCCTCGAACCTGATCCACACGGATGATCAGGGCGGCCATCATCTCACGGCGCAGGGGCGCGAGCATTTCGTCAAGGGTTCGCCCTGGTACCTCGGGCCCTATTATGCGCCGGTCAGGGACACGCCGATCACGAAAGGTTTTGTGCAGGTCTTGACCACCGGCAGGCCGGGCAGCTGGCAGGCCAAGTCCGATGCGAAGGACTGGCACGAGTCGATGCTCGACCCTGAGTTTGCGCGCGGCTTCACCGAGCTGATGAACTGCCGCGGCATGCTTTTCGGGCAGCATCTCTCACACAGCGTCGGGCCGCTTCTGGGACAGCGCAGCCATCTGCTCGATGTTGGGGGCGGCTCGGGCATTTATTCATCGACCCTGGTGGCCGCGCATCCGCAGCTCCGCGCCACAGTGCTCGAGCAGCCTCCGGTCGATGCGATCGTGCGGCAGGAAATCGAGAGGCACGGGCTTGGCGAACGCGTGCAGGTTTTCGCCGGGGACATGTTCAACGTCATCTGGCCGCAGGCGGACATCGTGCTGCTGTCGAATGTCCTGCATGACTGGGACGTGGCCGAGGCGCGGGCGCTGCTGGTCAAGGCGGCCGCCACCCTGCCCAGCGGCGGGCTGCTGATCATTCACGACGCCTTCATCCGCGATGACAAGACCGGGCCGATGGCCGTGGCCGAATACTCGGCGCTGCTGATGAACATCACGCAGGGCAAGTGCTACAGCCCGTCCGAGTATGCCGCCCTGATGGACGGCCTGGGCCTGAAGCCCGGGCCGTATCAGGACACCGTCGCGGACCGCGGCTTCATGACCGCGGTCAAAGCCTGAGCCGCGCCAGCTTACTTGGTGATGCGATAGACCGCGCCATTCCAGTCGAGCACCAGGATTTCCCCGGCGGCGTTGGCGCAGAAGGCGGTGGGCTTCACCAGCACGGCAGGCTTCTTCTTCGGGTCGTTGGCCGGCGTCTGCGGGCTGGTGTAAAGAAGGCTGTTGTGCTGCTTCTTGCCGCTGTCGTCGACACGCAGCGCCCAGATCTTGCCGAGCACGAAGTCGCCGTAGATGTAGGCGCCGGCAAGGTCCGGCATCGCAGAGCCCTTGTAGACGAAGCCACCGGTGATGCTCAGGCCCTCACCGTGATGGTATTCAAACACGGGGTCGATCAGCTTGGCGTCCTCGGAGGGCTTGTCGGTGCGCAGCGGGAACGGGCGCGCGCCTTCACGGAAGCTCCAGCCGTAGTTGCCGCCTTTTTCGATCCAGTTGATCTCCTCCCAGAGATCCTGGCCGACATCGGCGACCCAGAAGCGGCCCTTGTCGTCGAAGCTCATGCCCCAGGGGTTGCGGATGCCATACGCATAGATCTGCGGCAGGGCGTCAACACCGTCGGCGAAGGGGTTGTCGGCGGGGATTCCATAGGCGTTGTGATGGTCACGGCCGTTGACGTCGATGCGCAGGATCTTGCCGACCAGCACCGCGTTGAGCTGCGCCATGCGCTTCTCGTCGTTGCGCTTCGAGGTGTCGCCGACGCCGATGTAGAGGTAGCCGTCGGGGCCGAAGACGATGTTGCCGCCGTGGTGGTTCCAGTTGATGAGCGGGATCTCCAGCAGCACGCGCTCGCTGGACTCGTCCGCCTTGTCACCGGAGGCCTTCATCTCGCTGATGACGAGGCGCTTGGGCTTCTGCTGGGTGTAGGAAAGGTAGAACAGCTGGTTCTCCGCAAACTTCGGATGGAAGGCGAGACCGTTCAGGCCCTCTTCAAACTTGCCGTTGGCGGCCTCCATGCCGCGCGGGCTGAGGTCGAGGAAGGTCTTGGCCTCACCGGCCTGTTCGTCCTTCGGCAGGATCAGCACCTGGCCGCGCTGCAGCGCCAGGAACTCGCGGCCGGAACCATCCGGCGGGACCACCACGGCGATCGGCCACTTGGTTTCGATCTTTTCATAAACGCGCGTGAGCTTGACGGCATCGGCCGCGGCAACAGTGCCTGAGGCGGCAAAGGCGAGGGTGAGGAGGACGGAGGCGAGGAACTTCATGAGGAGGGGGAGGATGCAATGCGCCCGAAACATGGGGCAATTCCTAAAACGCCGGGTGAGGGATTTCCTCGCAGACCAACCCGAATCTTCAAACCGCGACCTGCAGGGCAAACGGCGCCTTTTTGAAATGCACGGGCGTGCTGGCCTGGATGAGCTCGCCATCAAGCTCGTAGGGCGCGGCGGGTTCGGCGGTCACGGTGAACTCGGAGACCTGGAGGTAGTCGAGGTCCAGGGCCGTCTCGTAGCCGCGCTCCAGGATGGCGCGGATCATCTGCGCAAACTCCCAGCCGCCAAGCTGGCGGAAGACGAGCACATCGAGCAGGCCGTCCTGGTTGTCGGCCTTCGGGAAGATCTTCACCGGGCCGCCATAATGCCTGCCGGCGCCGATGAGCACGACGCTGCCAAGCATGTCCGGCCTTCCGGCGATTTTCACCGTCAGCACAGGTGGCCGGCGGCCCAGCACCTGCACGGCGGAAACGACATAGCTGAGCGGCCCCAGACGCTTTTTGCGTTCCCAGGGCGTCTCCTGGATGATCTCGGCATCGAGACCCACGCCGGCGAGCTGCACGAAGTAAAGTTCGTTCGCCATCCAGAGATCAATCCCACGCAGGCGACCGCTGCTGAGACGCTGCCAGCAGGCCGGGATGTCGGCGGAGGGCAGGCCGAGCTCCAGGGCGAAAACGTTCATGGTGCCCACGGGCAGCACGCCCAGGGCGGTGTGGGCTTCGCCGGGCGGCCGTTTTTCATTCACGCGGCAGACGCCCTGGAGCACCTCGTTCATCGTGCCGTCCCCGCCCGCCGCCACCACCAGCGGGCGGTTTTCACTCGCCAGCCGTTCGGCGATCTCCGTGGCCTCGCCAGGATAGGAGGTGAGGATCAGCTCCGGCGCAGGCGACAGGGACCGGATGGCCTGCTCACGCGCCGCAGCCTGGGTGCTGCGTGCGGCGGGGTTCAGGATGACAGGGATGCGCTCAGACATGCCGGGCGCGCTATGCGGCGGAACTCCCTGGGGCACAAGTGACAAAGCAGCCTGCTCAGCCCTTGCGCTGCGCCCATTTCCGGCCCGCCGCCAGGGCCGCCAGCGTTTCCTTCAGGCGGCGTGCGACGGTCTCCGGCTGCTTCGCCATGCTGATCCAGACCTTGTATTCGCGCTGGCAGGTCCGGCTCAGGGTTTCAAAGTTCGCCGCAGCCGCCGGGTTCGACTTCAGCGCCTTCGCCAGCACTTCCGGCATCGGCCAATCCTCACGCCGCACCTTGGGCGGAGGCGGCATTTCCGGCGAGTCATCGAGCAGGACCGCCGCCTGAAGAAGCTGGCGGAAGGCACGGGCATTCAAGGCCTCCAGCGAGGTCAGGCGGATGCTCTGGATGCTCGTGTTGGCCTCGCCGCCTGTGAAGAGCGATGTGGACTCACGCAGTTCTGTGCCGCGAAAGAAGCTGATGCCGAGGTGATGCTTGCAGGCGCTCAGGCCGCAGACCAGCCGATGGCCGCTGAAGCAGAGCATGTTCCATTTGATCGACTCCTTCAGGTCCGGCTGCCAGCGCAGGATCCACTCGCGCACCTGCTCCGCCAGTGGCTTTGAAAAAGCCGGAGCCTGGGCGATCCAAACATCTGGATCATGAGTCTTGGCGCGTGAGCAGTCCATGCAATCGTTTCATTCAACAGGAGTCGGCCAGCGGACGCAAGCGGCTGAAGCAACGCTGTCGCGCTGCATTCAAAACAAGACCGGGGTCAAAGTCATTCCGCTCCTGATCCTGCTGCCCCTCGCAGCCATGCCTTCTTCCATCCAGGTTTTGCGACCCATGCAGGTCCGAAGTGGATCCATAAAAAGCGCTGCTGGATCGGAGTGATGGGCCGACAGAAGCATCCTGGGTGACATGAACCTTGGGACTTCCCTGGTCATTGGCCCCTTGAGCCTGGGTCATTCCATCAGCTGCTTTTTCCTGCGGCTTCTCACCTCCCCCTTCGATCCCGACGCAGCAGCGCTGTGCCCTGCCGCGCGGGTAGGGCCGACCTGCGCGTCGGCCCTGATGTCCGGGGCGGGCGGAGGTGGCCGGGAGGTGCGGAGCAGCTTCGGAAACCCTGCCGCTGATCACCGCCTCACCACCACGGGCAGGGCCTTTTCCAGCGCCGCCAGAATGCGGGCGTGGGCGGCGTCCACCTCGGCGGTTTCGAGGGTCTTTTCACTGCTGCGGTAGGTCAGGGTCCAGGCGAGGGACTTGCGGTCCTGCGGCAGTTTGACGCCGGTCGGATCGGCGAAGACGTCAAACAGGGCGCTGCTGATGAGCAGAGGTTCCTTCACGCCGGCGAAGAAAGCGCTGACCTTCGCGTTCGGCACGTCCGCGGCGAGCTCAAAGGCCACGTCGCGGGTGATGGCGGGGAAGCGCGGCAGGTCGGTGAACTTGGCGGGGCCGCTGCTGCCCTGGCGCAGGGCGCTGAGCAGGAGCTCGCAGACATACACCGGCTCGCGGGCGTCGAGGGCACGGGCGCGGGCCGGATGCACCTGGGCGATCCAGCCAAGCACGCGGTTGCCGGCCTTGAGCTCGCTGTGCAGAAGGAAGCTGCCGTTGTCCTTGAGGGGCTTGATTTCCAAAGCGGCGACTCCGGGCAGGCTTTCCACCAGGCCGCGCAGGTCGAAGATGTCGGCGGCCTTCGGTTCACGGGCGTGCCAGGAGCTGGGTGCCACCGGGCCGCTGAGCAGGATGGCGAGGCGTTCCTCCTCGCGAACCATGCCGTTGGGCATCTTCAGGAAGACGCGGCCGATTTCGAAAAGGCGCAGGCGCTCGGCGCCCTGGCGGACGTTCAGGGCGGCGCTGGCGAGCAGGCCGGGCACGACGCTGGGACGCAGGGTGGTGTGGTCTTCAGAAAGCGGGTTCTTCAGCGCCGCGACGCCGCCGGTCGGATTGCCGAGCGCATCCTGGGTTTGCGCGGTGGAGACCAGGCGCAGGGTCTGGGCCTCGTTGAAACCGCGGTGCACCAGGGCCTGGCGGAGCTGCATGGCGTGGTCGTAGGCCTTGTCCGTGGCGTCGCCCTGGGCAAAGGCGGCGGTGAACTTCGCCGGCACGCGGTCCAGGCCGATGACACGGGCGACCTCCTCGACCAGATCGACGCTGCGCTGCAGGTCGAGCCGGTAACCGGGGATGCCCCAGCGGCTCTTCTCCTTGGTGGCGCTGAGGCGGGTGAGGCCCAGCTTCTCCAGGATGGCGTGCGCCTCGTCGGCGGACAGGCCCGGCATGCCTAACAAACGATGGGCCCGCACCTCGTCGAGCTCGACCTCGCCCACGAGCACGGGAGCCTCGCCGGCCACGCGCAGGACGTCCTCGGCGTTACCGCCGGCGATGGTGAGGATGAGCTTCACGGCGAGATCGCTGCCGCCATGCACCTGCTGCGGATCGATGCCGCGCTCAAAGCGGTAGCTGGAGTCGCTGTGCAGGGAAAGACGACGGGCCGTGCGACGGATGCTGCCGGGGGTGAAGTAGGCCGCCTCCAGCAGGATGTCGGTGGAGGACTCCGTGACGCCGGTTTCCTCACCGCCCATGACGCCGGCGATGGCGACCGGGCGCTGGTCGTCGGCAATGACAAGGTCCTCGGTGAGCAGAGCGTACTCCTGGCCGTCGAGCGCGAGGATCTTCTCGCCCTCCTTCGCGCGACGGACGGTGATGCCGCCCTGGAGCTTGGCGAGGTCGAAGGCGTGCAGCGACTGGCCCATCTCCATCATCACGTAGTTGGTGATGTCGACGATGTTGTTGATGGGGCGCAGGCCGATGCTCTCGAGGCGTGCCTTCAGCCAGGCCGGGCTGGGGCCGACTTTCACGCCCTTGATGACGCGGGCGGTGTAGTAAGGACAGCCGTCGGTGGCTTCGAGGCGAACTTCGTCCGGCTTCGCGGCACGGGCTTTCGAGGCGGCTTTGGCGTGATCGCGCTCGCCTTTCAACGGCAGGCCGGTGAGGGCCGCCAGCTCACGGGCCAGGCCGAGGTGGCTGAGCAGGTCGGAACGGTTAGGCGTGATTTCAAGATCAAAGAGCGTGTCGCTTTCGACGATCTGGTTGACCGGCTTGCCGACGGGCAGAGCACTGTCGAGGATCCACAGGCCGCCGGTGTCCTCGCCAAGGCCGAGCTCCTTCGCGGAGCACATCATGCCATTGGAAACGACGCCGCGCAGCTTGCCTTCCTTGATCTCGAAACCGCCGGGCAGGGCCGCGCCGGGCAGGGCCAGCGGCACCTTGTCGCCGGCCTTGAAGTTCTTCGCGCCGCAGACGATCTGGCGCAGGCTGCCGCTGCCGTCGTCGACTTGGCAGACGCTGAGCTTGTCGGCGTTCGGGTGCTGCTCAAAGGACTGGATCTGGGCCACAACGACCTTGTCGGAGGCGACGCCTTTTTCCTCGATGCCCTCCACCTCGATGCCGGCAAAGGTCAGGAGGTCGGAAAGCTGGGCGGTGGTGTAGCCGCTGAGGTCGAGATGGGTCTGGAGCCAGTTGAGGGAGACTTGCATGGGAGAAAGGCTGTCAGGAGATCAAAATCAAAATGCGTTCAGGAAGGAGCAGGGCTCAGGCGGCAAACTGCTGAAGGAAGCGGACATCGTTTTCAATCAGATGGCGGATGTCGGAGATGCCGTGGAGGATCATGGCGAGGCGGTCGAGGCCCATGCCGAAGGCGAAGCCGGTGACCTGGTCGGGGTCCAAGAGGGTGTCGCCACGGGTCTTGCTGACAGCGGCGAAGACGGCGGGGTCCACCATGCCGCAGCCGGCGATCTCGATCCAGCGGGCCTCCCTGCCCTTGGCCTCCAGCTTCACGTCGATCTCAAAGCTGGGCTCGGTGAAGGGGAAGAAGTGCGGACGGAAGCGGACGGCGGTGCCGGGGCCAAAGACCTCGCGGAAGAAGAACTCCAGCGTGCCTTTGAGGTCGGCGAGGGAGACATCCTTGTCCACATACAGGGCCTCGATCTGGTTGAAGACGCTCAGGTGGGTGGCGTCGATCTCGTCACGGCGATAGGCGGCTCCGGGGGCGATGATGCGCACGGGCAGGTCCTTCACCGTCTCCAGGGTGCGGATCTGCACGCTGGAGGTGTGGGTGCGCAGCAGCTTGCCGTCGGGCATGTAGAAGGTGTCGCTCTCATTGCGGGCCGGGTGGTCGGCGGGCGTGTTGAGGGCGTCAAAGCAGTGCCACTCGGTTTCCACCTCAGGGCCGTCGGCGAGGGTGAAGCCCATGCGGCGCAGGGTGCGCACGGCGAGATCACGGATCTGGGTGAGGGGATGGAGGCTGCCGACTCCGGCGCCAGGGCGGCCGGGCAGGGTGAGGTCGATGCCCGCCACGGCGGCGGCGTCCTTGGCGGCCTGGAGGGCATCCTTGCGGGTGGCGAGGCCCTGGGTGATGGCGTCACGCACCTCGTTCAGTTTGGCGCCCACATCCTTTTTCTGCTCGACCGGCACGTCGCGCATGCCGGCGCTGAGGGCGGTGAGCTTGCCTTTCTTGCCGAGGTAATCGATGCGGAACGCCTCGAGCGCCGCTTCATCAGTGAGCGTTTCGAGGGCGGCGAGGGCCTCGGATTTCAGGGAGTCGAGTTCGGAGAGCATGGCGAAGGGAAAGAAGGCGCGAAAACGCGGAGGGGGGCGGATGATGGACGGCTGGAGGCAGGGTGCAACCACCACGTCAGGGCTTCCCCAGGGGCGGACAAACCGTGCCGGCCTAACATTCAAGCTGGAGGCGCGAGGGGAAAAACACCTTGCCGCAGGGGGCAAAGCGTGTTCTCTCAACCGTACAAACCCACCCAAAAATCCACTCAATCATGAGCGAGCGTCGCATCGTCGTCACAGGCATCGGAGTCGTTTCCCCCCTCGGAAACAACAAGGATGACTTCTGGAAGAATCTCATCGCCGGCAAGAGCGGCATCCGCCGGATCCAGAGCATGGACACGACCGCCTATGACTGCAAAATCGCGGGCGAGGTGGTGGATTTCGACCCGACCCCCTTCTTCAACAACCACAAGGAGGCCCGCCGCGCCGACCGCTTCTTTCAGCTCGCCATGGCCGCCTCCAAGATGGCCGTGAAGGACTCCGGCCTGAACCCGGACAGCCTCGACCCCTGGCGCGTCGGTGTCATGGTCGGCTCCGGCATCGGCGGCCTGAGCACCATCGAGACCCAGTATGAGATCCTCCTGAACAAGGGGCCCGGCCGCGTCTCCCCCTTCCTCATCCCCATGATGATCACGAACATCGCCTCCGGCATGATCGCGACCGAATACGGCTTCATGGGCCCGAACATGTGCATCACCACCGCCTGCGCGACCTCGAACAACAACATCGGCGAGGCCTGGCGCATCATGAAGTTCGGTGACGCCGACGTGATGATCTGCGGCGGTGCAGAAGCCTCCATCCGCCCCTGCGGCCTGTCCGGCTTCGGCAACATGAAGGCTCTCTCCATGCGCAACGACGAGCCCGAGCGCGCCTCCCGCCCCTGGGATGTCGGCCGCGACGGCTTCGTCATGGGTGAAGGCTCCGGCGTCGTGGTGCTCGAGGAATACGAGCACGCCAAAAAACGCGGCGCCACCATCTACGCCGAGCTGGCCGGCTACGGCGTCACCGCCGACGCCTACCACCTCACCGCCCCGCATCCGGAGGGCCTCGGCGCCTCCAAGTGCATGGACATGGCCCTGCGCCATGCCAAAATGAACGCCACTGAGGTCAGCTACGTGAACGCCCACGCCACCTCCACCCCGGTGGGCGACCTCTGCGAGCTGCGCGCCATCAAGCGCACCTTTGGCGAATACGCCCAGAAGGGCCTTCTCGTCTCCGGCACCAAGTCGATGACCGGCCACCTGCTCGGCGCCGCCGGCGGTGTCGAGCTCGCCGCCAGCATCCTCGCCATCCGCGACCAGATCGTGCCGCCGACCATCAACGTCGAAAACCTCGACCCCGAGGTCGATGTCGATGTCGTCGCCAACACCGCCCGGCCGGCCAAGGTGACCGCCTCCCTGAGCAACAGCTTCGGCTTCGGCGGCCACAACAGCTCCGTGCTGGTGCGCAAGCTCGACTGAGGCACCGGCGACCGCCGACCACCCCTCCATGTTTCGTTCTCCGCCAGGACAGCGGGTGGTCACGCACGTTGTTGCGCCCCTGCCTGAAGCGCCATGGCAGGGTGGCTGACGGAGTTCGGCTGGCTCTCCCCTGCCCTGCCGCATTCCCTCGTCCCGACCCTTTTGGGTCCTGCCCCAGCTCTGGCCCTGAAGTCGGCACGCTTTTTTCTTCCCGCTTTCCCGCCTCGGGACTCCGCCTCGTGGACTCGCACGACCATTTAACGCGCGCCCCTTGTGTGACCACGCGAAGCACCTTGACCCGCTCCCCCGCCTTTTTACCTCTCAGGCTCCTCAAAACCGCCCCCTCCGCCCCATGTCCGCCAAGATCATCTACACCCTCACCGACGAAGCCCCGCTCCTCGCCACCTACTCCCTGCTGCCCATCGTGAAGGCCTTCACCAAGGCGGCGGGCATCGAGGTCGAAACGCGCGACATCTCCCTGGCGGGCCGCATCCTGGCGCAGTTCGGCCAGCAGGAGGACGACCTCAGCTACCTCGGCAAGCTCTGCCTGGAGCCCACCACGAACATCATCAAGCTGCCGAACATCTCCGCCTCCGTGCCCCAGCTCAAGGCCGCCATCGCCGAGCTCCAGGCCAAGGGCCACACGCTGCCCGACCTCCCCGAAAACCCGCAGACCGACGAGGAAAAAGAGATCAAGGCCAAGTATGCCAAGGTCATGGGCAGCGCCGTGAACCCCGTGCTGCGTGAGGGCAACAGCGACCGCCGTGCGCCGAAGGCCGTCAAGGATTACGCGAAGAAGCACCCCCACAAGATGGGCGCCTGGTCCGCCAGCTCGAAAACCAGCGTCGGCACCATGGGCCAGGACGATTTCTTCTCGAATGAGAAATCCACCTGCGTCGCCGCCGCCACCGAGGTGAAAATCGAGTTCGTTGGCAAGGACGGCAGCTCCAAGGCCCTCCTGCCCAAGCTGGCCCTCAAGGCCGGTGAAATCATCGACGGCACCATGATGAGCAAGAAGGCCCTCGTCGCCTTCTTCGAGAAGCAGATCGCCCAGGCCAAGGCCGACGGCGTGCTGTTCTCCCTGCACATGAAGGCCACCATGATGAAGGTCAGCGACCCCGTCATCTTCGGCCACGCGGTGCGCGTGTTCTTCAAGGACCTCGTCGCCAGGCACGGCGCCACGCTCGCCGAGATCGGCGTCAATTTTAACAACGGCTTCGGCGACCTCATCGCCAAGCTCGACAAGCTGCCCGCCGACAAGAAGGCGGAGATCGAGGCCGACATCCAGGCCGCCTACGCCAGCGGCCCCGCCCTGGCCATGGTGAACAGCGACAAGGGCATCACCAACCTCCACGTGCCCAGCGACGTCATCGTCGATGCCTCCATGCCCGCCATGATCCGCGGCGGCGGCAAGATGTGGGACGCCCAGGGCAAGGAGCAGGACACGCTCGCCGTCATCCCCGACAGCTGCTACGCCGGCATCTACCAGGCCGTCATCGACTTCTGCAAAAAGAACGGCGCCCTCGATCCGAAGACCATGGGCAGCGTCCCCAACGTCGGTCTCATGGCCCAGGCCGCCGAGGAATACGGCAGCCACAACAAGACCTTCGAAGCCCCCGCTGACGGCGTCATCCGCGTCACCGACACTGCCGGCAACGTGCTGCTGGAGCACGCCGTCGAAGAAGGCGACATCTGGCGCGCCTGCCAGACCAAGGACGCCCCCGTCCAGGACTGGGTGAAGCTCGCCGTCAACCGCGCCCGCGCCTCCCAGACGCCCGCCGTGTTCTGGCTCGACAAAAACCGCGCCCACGACGCCCAGATCATCGCCAAGGTGGAGAAGTATCTCCAAGATCACGACACCACCGGGCTCGACATCCGCATCCTGCCGCCCGCCGAAGCCTGCACCTTCAGCCTTGAGCGCATCGCCAAGGGCCTCGACACCATCAGCGTCACCGGCAACGTCCTGCGCGACTACAACACCGACCTCTTCCCGATCCTCGAAGTCGGCACGAGCGCCAAGATGCTCTCCATCGTCCCGCTCATGAACGGCGGCGGCCTCTTTGAAACCGGCGCCGGCGGCTCCGCGCCGAAGCACGTGCAGCAGTTCCTGGAGGAAAACTACCTGCGCTGGGACAGCCTCGGCGAGTTCTTCGCCCTTGCTGCCTCCTTCGAGCACCTCGCCGACACCTTCAAGAGCGCCAAGGCCAAGGTTCTCGCCGACACCCTCGACGCCGCGAACGGCAAGTTCCTCGAAAACGACCGCAGCCCCGGACGCAAGCTCGGCACCATCGACAACCGCGGCAGCCACTTCTACCTCTGCCTCTACTGGGCCCAGGAGCTTGCCGCCCAGACCGCAGACGCCGACCTCGCCAAGATCTTCAAGCCCATTGCCGAAGCCCTCGGCGCCAACGAGGCGAAGATCGTCGCCGAGCTCCTCGCCGTCCAAGGCCAGAAAGCCGACGTCGGTGGCTACTACAAGCCCGACAACGCCAAAGCCGACGCCGCCCTCCGCCCCAGCGCGACGCTGAATGGGATTTTGGCGGGTGTGTGAGGCTTAGCTCCGATCCGGAGCTACGGGATCACCAAGCTGGATTCGATCGGATTGAGTCCAGGACATTTCAGAGACAGTGCCTTTCGCACTGTCTCTTTGTTGGTGGTGCTGATTTGAGGCCCCAGAATCAACCCTCTAATCATCTGAGCTGGGTCTATCCTGAGCAAAATGAACGGGGCTGGCTCGATCGGCCTGTGTTTCGGGCACACTGTCGCAGTAACTCGAACTTCTTTTTCCGCCTCAAAGCCGTCTGCTCGCTTTGCAGATGAACCAACACTTGGGATGAAGCGCGGAATATTCTGTCCCTTTTTCCAGTAAGTTCCTCCGACTATCTTCACGTCGATTATTGAATCTGCGTGAATGGCCCCATCCAGTCTGAAACTATCAGACAAAATACAGACACCTTGCGCCGCATGACCATACACCGTCCACATCCAGAAATCTTCCCGGATAGAACATGTCCAACAATGTTGGTAGCTGTAAGGGCGGTCAAAGTTGTTGTGTTCGAAGTCGCTAATGGAGTGGTTGATCGTTGATCCAGGATGATCTCCAAGGGGCTCTAAGACGGTCGGAGTATTGCGACCATCTATCGGCAATAGCGCATCTTCCGTATCCATCTCTGACCTGATGCTTCGATTTAAGTGCAGGCATTCCGATTTGAGCATGCTACAAAAATGGTCAGCCCGCATGTAATGCATCAGAGGCAACCTCTCCATGCATGGTCGTAGATACCAGTTCGCAGCCTCAGCTTGAGCTGATGGCATTTCGAACCTGAAGACCGAAAATGGAGGTGGTTGTTCTGCTCTCATTTGTCGGACAATATGGAATGATTGCTCCGAAGCCACTCAATGACTTCGGTCTGCAAACTCGCCGCGAATTCCCTCAACTCATCCGCCTCGGACTGGCTCACCGTTCCTGCCACGTCATACTCCGCGGTGTTTCGTTTGGCACGACAGGCATCCAGATAGTCGGCATCATCGTCACGATCCGCTCCGAGGATCAGCGGAAGCGCCTGGAGAGTGCGGTAGTGGGCGAGATTCTTCTCAGGCCGATAACCGCTCGCATACAGCAGGATGGTGCAGAGCTTCAACGCAGCGTTGTAGGCGATGCCAAACTGCCAGTCTGCCGAGACGCTGGTATTGCGTGCATCAGCTAGATCACGCTCCACGATGGCCAGCAGATCGGCGATCTGCTGACGGTTCGTCTGGTGCGGACGCAACCAGCCGTTTTTAGCCCAGTTTTCCAAGCTCATCGTCGCCACCTTTGAGCCAGAGTTTCGGCTCGCTCAAGACGCGATTCACAAAGGCATCCTTCTTCGACTTCTTCAGCCGCCACTCTTCCACAGTCATGCAGTGAGGATTGATTTCCCGGCCCAGACGTTCTGAAACGCCTCGCAAGGCCGGTATCACCTTGCGCAGACCGGCCGTGCCAATCAGCATCACATCCACATCGCTGCCCGGCTTCGCCGTGCCCGCTGCCACGGAGCCAAACACAAAAGCCAGATCGACGCCGGACACCTTCTCCAGCGCCTTTCGCAGCTCCGGCACGATCCCCGACGCCTTCACCGCCAGCCCGCGAAGCTCCGGAAACAGCGGATGGGTCACTTCAGCACGATAATACAGCCGGTTCCCATCTCGCTCGCTCACCACCAGCCCAACCTTCTGCAGATAGCTCAGTTCCTTCTGCATCGCCGCCGGGGTCAAACCCGCCAACCGTGCCAGATCACGCACATGCGCCTCCCTGCCCGCGTCGGCAAAAAGCAGCCGCAATACCTCGGCGCGCGCTTTGGAGAAAATGGCCATCAAGTCCGTCATTGTTCGTTTAAAGTATACGAACGGCCACTTTTGGTAAACAAATTTGTTTGATGTCCGCCCAGCAAGATTAAGAGGTTAGCGCCCCCCTCAAACCTCTCCCCCAGCCGATAGCTGCGCCCCTTCTTCGAGGCATTGGCGACCGTCAGAAAACCTGCGGTGATCCATTTGGCGCATTGGTCGCGGCCTTGGCTGGGTGAGAGGATAAGCTCAAAAGGCATGGCGATCTCAGGTCAACGCCCGTCATGAAAACGTCAATAAACCGTCATTAAACGGCAGAAGCACGTCATGAATCGGAAGGCCCCCCTAGACTCATTGAGCCCGATCACAGCGTGCGACCGACTTTTTAAAGTCTCCCCACTGATCCACCGGGCTGCTTTCGGAAATCTAAAGGCGGATCGGGTGTCATGAGCTGCGTGAAGCCGGAGATTGCCGAGTTCGAAGTGTGATGGTCTGTATGATGGTATGGCAACCATGACGCACCGCACGACCTTCGCGCTCGACGAGGGGACCACACGCAGCATTAAAGCCCTGGCCAAGCTCTGGAATGTTTCCCAAGCCGAGGTGGTGCGGCGTGCGGTATCGTTGGCGGATAAGTCGGCGACCCAGCCGGATCCGGTGGCCTTGCTTCAGCAACTGCACGCTTCTGGTGACGGGCTTGTCGCCGAGACAGCCAAAACGTCTCTGGCTAAAGTGCGTGAGGATCGCAAAAAGTGGAGGGACTTATGATCTGCCTCGACACCAGAACCCTGGCGCTTGTGGCAGCACATTCCGGCGGCTGCGGTTGCGTGCCAAAGGCCGCAGAACCGAGCTCGGGCGATTCGGCGGGAAGACAACAGGGCTCGATAGACTGAAAAGACTTCAGAGCCTGACCTTCAGCGGTCTCAGAAATCCAGGTGGCGGCTGTCACCGATGAAACCCGAAGGAGGCCTGCGTTCATCCTGAAATCCTGGGAATCCTGTCGCCCAGCTCCGAACACGCCCGGCCCTCCTCGGAACGGAGCCCCCTTCCCCGGCCCGTTCTTTTGCGCTGGCACGACCCGCGAATCCGGTCATGCATGGCCGCCTGACCTCGTTGGTCTTCCTTCCCCCCACTTCCCCGCATTTCCCATGAAGGCCGTTGTTTTCCTGCTTCCCCTCCTGCTCCTGGCCGCCTGCAAGCCCGCCTCCGGCCCTGCCACCCAGGCAGCCGCGCCGAAGAAAAGCGGCAAGCCGCAGGTCTACGTCGCCAACTACCCGCTGAAGTACTTCGCGGAACGTCTCGGCGGCGCGCTCGTGGAGGTGCAGTTCCCAGCACCTGGTGACGAGGATCCCGCCTTCTGGCAGCCCGACGACGCCACCATCGCGGCCTTCCAGGGCGCCGACCTCATCCTCATGAACGGGGCCACCTACTCGAAGTGGGCGGAGAAAGTCACGCTGCCGCAATCCAAGCTGGTGGACAGCTCGGCGCCCTTCAAGGCCGCCTACATCGAGATCAAGGCCGAATCGACCCACAGCCATGGCCCGGGCGGCGAGCACAGCCACAGCGGCACCGCCTTCACCACCTGGACCGACCTGCAGCAGGCCATTCAACAAGCAGCCGAGGTTTCCAAGGCCGTCGCAAGCCTGGTCGGTGAAACCGGCGCGAAGGAGGTGCAGTCCCGCTTCAACGCCCTCAAGGCCGACCTTGAAGCTCTGGATCAACGTTTGTTAGGCGTGGGCAGGCGCATCGCCGGCGCGCCGCTGGTCGCCTCGCATCCCGTGTATCACTATCTGGCGCGCCGCTACGCGCTGAACCTCCAGGCCGTTCTGTGGGAGCCCGAGATCGTGCCGGACAGCAAGGCCCTGGACGACCTGAAGGCGATCCTGGCCAAGCATCCGGCGAAGTGGATGCTCTGGGAAGGGGAGCCTGCGGCGGAAAGCATCGCCAAGCTGGAGGCCCTCGGCGTGAAGAGCCTGGTCTATGATCCCTGCGGCAATGTGCCGGAAAAGGGCGACTTCCTGAGTGTCATGAAGGCCAATGTGGAGGCGCTTGAAAAGGCCTTTCCCTGACCTTTCCTAAGGTTGCTTTTTTGAGGGCCATCGAATCGGCCGTCGAATAATCATTTTCTTTATTTTTGAGTTGACGGCCTGCCTGGTTGTGGCAAAATCCGCGACCTTCGCTCAATGTCATGAACCATCACCGACCCATTCCAGCAACCGCCATGGCGCTCTCCGAGCGTGGCGGGTTTGCCCTCTGGGGTCGGTTTGGAACCCTGGCCACGATCCAGGTCTTGAACCACCTGGGTTGGAGCAACCCGAAACCCGGAGACATGCGAGCAGCGTCAGCCCTGAGCTGACCGGTACAACACCAGCTTTCCCTCAAAAAGCCCTGCTCGCCTCCACTGGCCGCAGGGCTTTTTGTTGTTCTGGAACGACTCATCCCGAACCCTTTTCAACCCACCCTTTGATTTTCCACCCAACCTAGATGGTTGACCCCTCAGCACGAAAAACCCCGGCACCTGTTGCAGCAGATGCCGGGGTGGCAGCCAGCCTCGGCAGACTTCTGGAGAAGCCCTTTGAATGACCCGGTGCGTGACCTGTGACAGGCATCGCACCCCTTCTCCCTCATGTCAAGGCATCAGGCACCATCAACGCGTCGATTTCTTAAGCTCAGGCTTCGGAAAAGGGGGTCTTTTTGTCCCGAATTTCACATCACGAAACGGCTTCTTAGAAGGTGTGCCACAAACACCGAAACATCCGCCGCGAAAAACCTGCGGGTGCGACGCCAGCGATGAGCCAGCCCTCATCCCGCGCGTGGCAGCGGTGTTCGTTCTTTGTGGTTGGTCATCAACAGCATGACCAGCCATGAAAGGGCACAGAGCGCCGGTAGAGAGGACTGGTGTGTTGGGTTCGGGGGAATCCACCGATGACGGCAGGGCCTGCCTCTGTGTCCTTTCATGGTTGGACGGCAGTCCATTCAATCCTACGGCGGTGGCAGACAAGCAATGCACGGGTTTCCAAATCCCGCCCATGTGGGGGCAGTACCCACCCGCCGTGCCCTTTCTTCAAAGTCGTGCAGGGCTTCAGCCCGCACATCCCCGTGTGCAGCAAAGAGCCGCTTTGCTTTAGCGAGGCTGCCACGAGCTGAAGCTCATGACTACTTTTCCCAAACGCAGGGAGAGCCAGTGCTCTGCCCGGTCTCATAAGCCGGGCTCGGTGGGTGCAACTCCCATCCCTGCATCTATTTGCAAAGTGGCTTCGGCTATAGCCGAATTCATTCCTCTAAAGTGCGATTAAAGTCGCAACAGATTTCAAAGGCTCGTTGGCTCAGTCAGTCAGAGTGAGGTGCGGAGCAGAGGTTGCTCAGCAGCAGGAGCCGCAGATCTCACCGGAGGATCCATTTCAAACGCTTTTCATGGTGTAACAGCAGCACTTCTCTTTGTGGAAGAGACGGAGTCGGGGCAGCACCGACTGAGAAGCCCAAATTCAAGCGTGCACATGGCGAAGGCGTCGAGCCAGTGATTTGCAAGTCCACGGAACCCGGCGCGAGGCCGGGGCGCACGTCCAGTTTCATCGGATACGAGAGAGCCAGCGAACTCGCTTGGTTTGGGACCAAGACAGGCCCGGGGCAGCACCGGGGTATCCGACTCTTTTCGTCCCTTCGAATGGCTTTCGAAGCTGCGCGCCCGACCCTGTCCATGCATGACGGTGGGCACTGACAGACTCGTTCTGCCGTTGGATCCAGCGCCGGATCTGCTGCCTGGCCGGCTTCAGGGACGAAAACGCTGAAGATCCTGAACCTGCCCGAACCAGCCGCGTCGCGCTGATCCGCGTGATCAAGTCCGTGACGCTTTTATGAAACTCAACCCACCCGGCCCGTCTTCCATCTCGGAGAGCGGGCTTTCTTTTAACCCCTTGATCGAAAGGAGATTCTCCATGCCAAACAACGAAGTATTCCAGCGCGTCCGCAACGCGCTCGCCCGTCTTGAAGCCGAGCGAAACGTCCGCGTGCTCTACGCATGCGAAAGCGGCAGTCGTGCCTGGGGATTTGCCTCGCATGACAGCGACTATGATGTCCGCTTTCTCTACGTGCATCCGAGCGACTGGTACCTGTCCGTCGAAGACCGGCGCGATGTGATCGAGGAACCTCTGACCGACGAGCTCGATGTCAGCGGCTGGGATCTGCGCAAGGCGCTGCGGTTGCTGCGCAAGAGCAATCCTCCGCTGCTCGAATGGCTGAAGTCCCCCGTTGTGTATCAGCGCGACGAGGTCTTCACTCGCGAGTTCGGCGAACTGTCGGAGCGTTTTTATTCGCCTCGAAGGTGCTTCGCGCACTACCTGCACATGGCGGCGGGCAACTGGCGTCACTATCTCAAAGATCGCGAGCAAGTCAGCCTGAAGAAGTATCTTTATGTCTTCCGGCCCATGCTTGCCTGTCGATGGATCGAGCGTTCGCTCGGTCAGGTTCCCATGCTTTTCCATGAGCTGGTCGAGGGTGTGCTTGAAGAACCCGACGTCCGCGAAGCGCTCAACGCGCTGGTGGCGCGCAAGCAGGCTGGTGATGAACTCTCCGTCTCAGCTCCCGACGATGTGCTTTCGCGCTTCGTGGCGCAGGAGCTGCAACGTCTGGAGGCTCTCCATAAGCCGGAGGATGTCGCAGGTGACGTGAGTGAGCTGAACCGCTTCTTCCGGCGCTATGCCCTGAGTGGGGCTTATTAACCCGGCACCTCGAAAGCGCATCCACCCCAACCGGAAAACGGGTTGGCCCGGTGTTCGGTCATGAAGCTTGGAAAGATCCAGCCGAGCGGAGGTTCTGAGGAAGGTTCTGTTGGGGCAGGGCGGATGCACAGGGTTGGCGATGGCTTCTCGCGTCCTTCCAGGACGCGGTGAAGAGGGGACGTGGGGGTGGGGACCTGGTCCTGGAGTTTCACTCCAGGCTAATGTCTCTCGAGCCTCCGGCTCGCAGGAAACTGATGAGGCATGTAGCCGCGTCAAAAAAGCCCGAGGCCAAGGGTGATGGCACCGAGGCAGGGGAGGCTTCCGGCACTTGATAAACCCATCCGCCTCACCTGGAAATCGGGTTGATCCTGTGTTGGGCCATGCTGCCGGATTCATCGTCACACGATGGCTGGATTGGCAGCTTGGAACGGCCGCGCAGACCGACCTCGTGGAGGTGCTCGGCGAGTTCAGGCCGCGCATCGTCAAAATGTGTCCGGAGGGACCTGCGGAGGATGGAAATCAAACCCGAAATTTGAAGCTCGAAATCCGATTCAGCGAGGCGATCTTCCCTGTTGCGCTTTTGACTTCGGACTTCGGATTTTTTCTGACCAACTTGCCACTTGGCAAACCGGAACCGCTGACTAGCCTCATCGTCCCAGAACGAACACCGCTGCCCGCCCCGACGGGCCGTGATGCTCGAGATACCTTCCTCATCCCTGTTTATGAGTGACGTTCTGAACAAATCGACGGTTTTGGTCCTGAACCGAAACTGGCAGGCCATCGCCGTCAAAACGCCCGCCGAAGCCTTCAGCATGATGGCCACCGGCAATGCCACCGCCCTCAAGATTTCCGGCAACGACGACATGACGCCGGTGACCTTTGAGGAATGGATGGGCCTGCCCGTGCTCGAAGGCGACAACTGCATCGGCACCGTCAAGGGACCCGTGCGCGTGCCCACCGTCCTGGTGCTGGCCCGGTTTGACCGCGTGCCCAAGCGCCGCCCGAAGTTCTGTGCCAAGGCCATCTGGGAACGGGATGGCGGCGTCTGCCAGTACACCGGTCGCAAGCTCAAGCCGAACGAGGGCAACATCGACCACATCGTGCCCGTCTCCCGGGGCGGCAAGAGCACCTGGGACAACTGCGTGCTGGCCGACAAGAAGGTGAACAGCCGCAAGGGCTCCAAACTCCCGGAAGAAGCCGGCCTGAAGCTGCTGCGCCGACCTGCCGCGCCGCGCGAAGTGCCGGTGAGCCAGCTCATCCGCAACACCTACCAGGTGCGCGACTGGGAGGTCTTCCTGGAAAACCGCGGTGCCTTTGACGTGACCGTCTGAGCCCGCTGCGGGGCAGGGCAGTCTGCGCTTGTCTGGCCATGCGTGATTCGCACAAGGCAGTTCTGCTTGCCCATTTCAGGCGCCGGGGCGTAAGCCTTGGTCCGCCCTGCGACCGACCATGAACATCTACGAAACCCGCCGCCTGCTCGATGAATACCTGCTTTTCCACTACGGCAGTCCGACGGAGGTGCTGCCCTGGGCGCAAGGTCCGCAGGACGCCCTCGGGTTTGCCGTGCGTTCCGTGACGGAGCTGGCGGACTTTGCCCTCCAGCCCGCCTCCGCCCTGGACCTGGGCTGCGCGGTCGGCCGGTCGAGCTTTGAGCTCGCAAAGCACTGCCAGACGGTTCTTGGGATCGATTACAGCCAGGGCTTCATCGACGCCGCCCGGGCGCTCTGCAGCCGCGAACTGCCCTACGAACGCCTCGATGAAGGCAGCGCCCGCAGCTCTTTGATCGCGCGTGTTCCCGATGCGTGTCCGCGTGAACGGGTTCAGTTTGAAACCGGCGACGCCATGCAGCTGCGCGACGACCTGGGCAGCTTCGACCTCGTTCACGCCGCCAACCTGCTGTGCCGGCTGACGGATCCGCAGAAGCTGATTGAGAGGCTGCCGGCCCTGGTCAAACCTGGCGGCCAGCTGTTGCTGACCACCCCCTGCACCTGGCTGGAGGAGTTCACCCCCAGCGAGCGCTGGCCGCAGGGTTCCACGCGCGACTGGCTGAAGGAGCGCCTGAGCTCTGAGTTCGAGCTGGTGCTGGAAAAGGACCTGCCCTTCCTGATCCGGGAGCATGCCCGCAAGTATCAGTGGAGCGTGGCCTGGGGCACACGCTGGATCCGCCGTGGATGAAGGCGGGCATGACGCGGCTAGGCCTGGCTGCCACCCGTCACGTTTTTCAACAGCTTGCGCGGATCCCAGCCCTTGGGGCAGGGGATGCCCTTGCTGCACCAGATCATCCCCCGCTCGACCCAGTCGGCGCGCCATTCTTCGTAACCGATGCCATCGTCGTCATCACTGACGCCGAACTGAAAGCCGCAGGCCGGACAGATTTCGAAGGACGCGCCGCCGGAGCGCCCACGCGGGGCTTCACGCAGTTTGTTGAAGCCGCAGACAGGGCAGGCATGATGGATGGAGGAGGCTTGGCTTTTCATCGGAACGGCAGTTCGGAAGGCTGGATGCTTCTGCCAGGCTGGCGATCCCAGTAGGAGGCGCTGTTGGGGCGGAAAAAGGTCTTGGTGGTGCCATCGCGGTTGTAGGCGGCAAAGGCGCGGCTGGACGGATCGAAAACGCGCAGGGTGCCCTCGTCCGCATCCCATTTCATCAGCAGACCACCCGCCCTGGCACGTTGCAGGAACTGCCAGGCCTGCGCGGCATAGTCATCCGGACTGGTGGCACGAAAGTCGGCGCCATGGCGGTCAAAATGGTCCTGCAAAGTTTCCATCCGACCCCAGGTGGTCCGGGTTGGCGGCGGCGCCCTCGACGTTTGCGTGGAAGCCGGGGCCGACGGCGTGGCGACAGGCGGGGCAGGGGCGGGACGCAGGGCGTCCACCAACCTTTCGAGCATCGACCGCGAAGGGGCCCGGGCAGCGGCAGGCTGAGATCCCACCTCGCCGAATACAAAGCTGCCAGCCGCCAGCTTCTGCCGTGCGCTGCCGATTTCATAGTAGTACGTCGTGCCCCGGGTCAGGGGCGCCAGGCTCACTGAATGCTGCTCGCTGACCGGCCCTTCGACCTTCTGATCCAGCTTCAGCAGGGAGATGCCGAAGGAAGCGCGCGTTCCGCAGGCCACGTCCGTCGTCCAGCGGATGCTGACGCCGTCGCCCTCCGGAGTGATCACGGGCTTGGAAAGCAGCTCCACCCCGGCGGCGGACCAGGAGAGGAAAAAGAGGGCGAGAAAGGCGGGCACGCGCTGCATTGGCGCGATGCTAGCCCCGAGACCTGAAAAGCCAAGCAGTGGAAACTTTGGCTAACGAACTCCGTGTCGAACCGTTCTCACTTGCCGTTCATCCGCCCTCCTGCCAGTCTCCGTTCCCCATCCCCTCCATGATCCGCCCTATTTCGACCTCGGCCGCCCTGCTGGTGCTCGCCCTTGCCGCCTGTGACAAGAAGCCCGCCGCGCCCCTGGCACCGGCTGCCAAGGCAGGTGAAAAGAAGGCCGACGCTCCGGTGGCTGCCGCTTCCGAGAACCCGGCTGCCAAGAAGTCCGAAACCCAGGCACCGGCTCCAGCGGCGGCCCACGTCAACTTCGATGCCAGCCAGCCTTTTCCGGACGCCGTGGACATCAGCGATTTCGGCAATCTGGAACCCCTCGAGCGCCCTGACCTGCCCAAACGCGGCATCATCGTCTTTGGTCCCGACAGTTTCGAACATTCCAACCAGGCGCACTGGGAGACGTATTCCTGGGCCAAGTTTCAGCCCAAGCGCTGGGGCAAATATCAGGTGCGCCTGACCTACACCTTGAAGCGCAGCTCCCTCGGCATGCAGTTCCGCATCGGGGATCTGGTGGCCAAGAAGCCGCTCAAGAACGCCGGCACGCCCAAGAAGGTTTACATCGGCACCGTGCACATCCAGCAGGCCGGTGATCTGCCCTTCTCGATGATCACGCCGCCGACGGAGGACGGCAGCTTCAAGCTGCTCGAGGTCGCCCTCGTTCCCGCTCCCGAAGGTGAATCCATCAGCCAGTCGGAGGACGGCAGCATCACCCTGCACGCCAAGGACGCGATCACCTGGTCGGAGCACATGCGCTATGAGCCGAAGCCCGAAAAGAACTGCCTCGGCTTCTGGACGGAGCCGGACGACTTTGCCGAGTGGGAGTTCGAGGTGAAGAAGCCCGGCAGGTACAAGGTCACCGTCAGCTACGGCTGCGGCGGCGGCAATCACGGCAGCGAGGTCGAGCTGAAGCATGCCTCGCAGTCCCTCAAGTGGGTCACCCAGGACACCGGCGGTTTCCAGAAGTGGAATGAAGCGGTCGTGGGTGAGCTGGAGGTGACCGCCGTCGGCACGCAGCGTCTCGTGGTCGATCCCGTCAACAAGCTGAAAAGCGCCGTGCTCGACGTGCAGAAGGTGGTGCTGACACCGGCGGGCTGACCCAGGCCCCGCAACCGCGCATGTTCCGACGCATCCTGCAGACCGGCGGCTGGCTGGCCCTCGCCCTGGGCCTGGTGCTCCAGCTCTGGCTGAAGGACCGTCACCTGGCCCTTGCCCTGGTCTTTTATGCGCTGCCCAAGCCCTGCCTGGCGGGGCTTTCTTTGCTGCTCTTTTGGTTTGGCGGAACCCGGCGGCGCAAGCTGGCGGCCGCGGCCTTTGTCACGATCACCGGCTGGTGGGTCGCTGCCTCCTGGTCTTCGGGAAACGCGGCCGTTGAAGCACCGGCTCGCGTCGACGACAGCAAGATCGCCGAGGAGGTGACGATCCTTTACTGGAACCTCTGCAGGCCTCATGGGCTGGACAGCCAGGCGGTCGAGCTGGTCGACGCGCTCAAGCCGGACATCGCGGCCTTTGTCGAGCCCGGCGCGAACGTCGGCGAACTGCTTGGCGAGTATGAAAAACGGCTGCCGGGCTATCGCGCAGCCTGGATGCCAAGGGGCATCCTCTGGCTCTCCCGGCCTGCCTCGCGCCATCGCGCCCGCGGCAAGCTGGATGACATCGGCGCCTACGCGCGCTTTGAGGTGAACCTGCCCGGCGGCCCCTTTCCGGTCGTCGTGGCGGATGTGCATCCCGGCCTGCTGAGGCCCCGCTCCAGCCAGCTTGACGAGGTTTTGCAACATTCGTTAGGCCGGGCTGACGCGGTGCTGGTCGGCGACTTCAACACGCCGCTCGAGTCCGTGTTTCTCGACGCCTTCCGCGCCCGCTTCACCAGCGCCCTGGAGGCCGCCGGCACGGGCTTTCGCGAAACCTGGCCCTGCGGGCTGCCGCTGCTCAGTCTCGACCAGGTGTGGACGGGCGCGGACTGGCAGGTGCTTGAGGCGCGCAAGATCTGGCGGCTCACGGGCAGCGACCACGCCGCCCTTTACGTCCGCCTGCGCCGGCGGTAGGCTTGATTCATGAAGCGCCGCACGTTTTGCGCAATGACCTCCATGGCCTTCGCCGCACCCTCGGGCATGGCAGCGGAAATGATCGAGTTTGAGGGTGGCCTGTATCAGCTGCACCGAGTTCCCAAAACTCGCTGGTCTCAGCTTCAACTGCGCTGGCTTGATGATCAGGGCCGTCCGCTTGTGCACTTTGGCGGACTGCAGAGGCAGCTCAGCAGGGAGGGCCTGAACCTTGCCTTTGCCACGAATGCAGGGATTTATGAAGCAGGTCCAAAGCCCTGCGGCCTGACGATTTCAGAATCCAGGGAGTTGGTGCCGCTCAACCTGGCTGATGGAGACGGCAATTTTTTCCTCAAGCCCAACGGCGTCTTTTATCTCGATGACAACACCGGACCAGGAGTCGTGGATGCCGCAGAGTGGCCCGTGCTCCGGCTCAAGCCAAGGCTGGCAGCCCAGTCCGGCCCATTGATCCTGCTGCGCGGTGTCGAGCATCCTGCGTTCAGGCCTGACTCGCCTAACAAAAGACAACGCAGCGCCGTCGGGATTGTGAAGGACACGCAGGAGGTCGTCTTTGTCATGAGCCATCGGGAGGAGCGCAGCAAGGGAAGGGTGACCTTTCACCAGCTGGCGCGCCTGTTTGTGAACCTGGGCTGCAGGGATGCGCTGTACCTGGACGGAGACATTTCCGAGATGATCACGCAACCCGTGTCGGAGGCGGTGGCATCGGGGCCACCCACCAACACCTTTGCCGCCATGTTCGTCGAGGTGCGCTGAGGCGCCCCGTCCTGCTCAGTCCAGGCTCCACTCCACCGCGACCGTCTGCTCACGGCCCGTGCGGTCGTTGTACTTCACATGCCCGTTGCGGGCGCCGTATTCATGGACGCACTTGGTGACCTTGACATCATAGGCGCAGTATTCGGCGATCTCCAGCAGCCGGCCCTGCTGCCACCAGCGCAGGGCCTGCAGGCCGTCGGCGGTCTTGCCGCAGCCCAGCGTGGCGGCGGCGACATCCTCCAGCTTGATGCGATGACCGAGGCGCTTCTCCAGGTCAACCAGCAGGTCAAAGCTGCGCACCTGGTCGCGGAAGTCGAAGATGGTGTGACCCATCAGAACGTCATAATCGAAGCTGATGTGATTGAAGCCCACGACGACATCGGCGCGCACGAGCTGGTTGATCAGCTCGTTGGCCTCCTCCTCCTCGTAGATCAGGTATTCACCCAGCCGCGTGCTGTAGGTCACGGCGATGGAGATGCCCATCTTGTGCTTGTTGCCCCAGCCACCGACGTCATTCGCGGTGCGACGGGTTTCGAGGTCGAAATAGACGATGTCCCTGGCCATCAGAATCGGTTCAGAGACGGTAGACGATGCGGGCCTTGTCCATGTCGTAGGGCGACATTTCGAGCTTCACTCCATCACCGATGACCAGACGGATGAACTTCTTGCGCATCTTGCCGGAGATATGAGCCAGGACCTCGTGACCGTTTTTGAGCTTCACGCGGAACATGGTGCCAGCAAGCACGGCGGTAATGACGCCTTCAAGCTCAATGGCCTCCTCTTTTTCCTTCACATCCTCTTCCTTGGGAGGTTCGGGACGTCGCTGCTGCGGTTTGCCGCGGCCGCCGCGACCACCACCACCGCCGCTGCGCTGGCCGCCATGAGGGCCTGGACGACCCGGGCCGCCGCTACCTGGGCGGTATCCACCGCCACCACCTGGACGTGGCGGGCCGCCGGCGCTGCCGCCTGTTCCCGTTCTGGCTGGACCTCCAGCTCCCGTACCCGTTCTAGCAGGGCCGCCGGCTCCCGTGCCCGTTCGGGCCGGACCTGTCGAGCCTGCGCCCGTTCGGGCTGGGCCGCTGCTGGAACCACCCGGACGCTGTGCGCCAGACGATCCAGCACCCGTTCCAGTGCCAGTAGCTGGGCGGGACGGTCCAATTCGGGTAAATCCTGCCGGGTTGGAGGAAGGGCGATGGGGAGTAGAACTCATGAAGCTTTGAGAGTGCTGGAGAGCTGGGAGATTACAACCAAAAAAACCACTGGCGCGACCGTGCGATTGCACTACTATCGCCCCCGCGAGTTGGTGGTCGTAGCTCAATGGTAGAGCCCCAGATTGTGATTCTGGTTGTTGCGGGTTCGAGCCCCGTCGATCACCCCACCACCGCCTCAGACAAGGCAACACATGCAAGAGGGGTCGGTTTCATCGCCAGGTGCTTTTCAAAAGCATGCACGCCAAATTCTCATGGCGCTTCCTGACTGACTGAAAGATGGCTGGACGCTTGATTGAAACTGACTTCCATCCGCAGCGCCCCATGGAACTTCTCGAAGCCCGCATTGGACACTCTTTTCATGACCGATCCCTGCTGACACAGGCTCTCACGCACGCCAGCCTCGGCTACGAAACCCAGCACACGCAGCCCGACAACCAACGGCTCGAATTCCTGGGTGATGCCGTGATTCAACTGCTTCTTTCTGAAATCCTCTTTCAGCGATTCCCGGAGGCGGATGAAGGCCTGCTCACCAAGGTGCGCGCCCAGCTTGTCTCCACCAAAGCCCTGGCAAATGTCGGCCGTCAGATCCAGCTTGGCGGCTTTCTCCTGATGGGTCGTGGCGAGGAAAGCCACGGTGGCAGGGAAAGGGATTCCTCGCTCGCCGATGCGATGGAAGCCCTGGTCGGGGCCGTTTTTGTAGATGGCGGCATGGAGGCCGCGAGGACTCTGGCCCGGCAGCTCTTTCTTCCTGAAATTCTGAAGCTGGGAGAAACGCCCGTGGATCAAAACCCCAAGGGACAGCTGCAGGAGATTCTGCAGGCCGTCAGCGCCCAGTCGCCCACCTACAAGATTGTCGATCAAAGCGGCCCGGATCATGCCAAGTCTTTTGTGGCGGTCGTGGTCTGGGGCGAACGCGAACTGGGCAGGGGACTGGGCAAAAGCAAAAAGGAAGCGGAAGTGGAAGCTGCCCGGGCGGCTCTGGCATCTGGCATCGCCGATTATACAGCCACTAAAAATTCTACATCGGACTGTGAGCAGATTGGGCAAAACTCCCCTCATGTTTGAGAACAGGTCGCTGAAGTGCGACTTGTTGCTGCGTTCTCACAGCCTGTGCGCAATTTTATCAGCAGTGTTTTGCAACGTGGAACGCCCGATTTTCAAAGCAGGAACACGGTTGTTCCAGTTATCCCCAGCCTATATGACTGAGAAGAATGCCAGCTCGATTTCTTCTCCAATCATAGAGGCTGGGTAAAAGTAGAAGAACTCTGAAGCAGCCGTTTGGAGACATGAATGAGCGTCGTATTTCTTCTTTGAGCGAAGCCGTGTTTGCACATTCCCATGTCTCCGCCAAAGTCCGGCCCTTATGTCCAGCAGTCTCGGCACTCTCTTCCGAATCAGCACCTGGGGTGAATCTCACGGCCCGGGTGTGGGCGTGGTTGTGGATGGCTGTCCGCCCCGGATTTCTCTGAGCGTGGAAGACATTCAACGGGAGCTGGACAGACGCAGGCCTGGCCAGAGCAAGATTGTCACGCCGCGGAAGGAAGATGACACGGCGGAGATCCTGTCGGGCGTCCTGGAAGGCCGCACGCTGGGAACGCCCATCGGCATCTTTGTCCGCAACACGGATCAGCGTCCTTCCGCCTACACGGAGATGCAGCAGGCTTACCGGCCTAGCCACGCTGATTACACTTACGACGCGAAGTATGGCATCCGGGCTGTGTCCGGCGGTGGGCGCTCCAGTGCGCGTGAAACCATCGGGCGCGTCGCAGCAGGGGCCATTGCACGCCAGGTGCTTCGACACTCCCTGCCGCGCTATGAATGCCTGGCCTACGTCAAAACCATCCACGACATCGTGGCCAAGGTTCCGGACTCGCTTTCGGCGGAGCACATTGAGTCGAACATCGTCAGGACCTGTGACGCAGAGGCCGCCGTTCGCATGATCGAGCTCATTGAAAAAGTGAGGAGCGAGGGCAACAGCGTCGGAGGAGTTGTGGAATGCGTGGTCCGCGGCGTGCCTGCAGGCCTGGGCGAGCCGGTCTTTGACAAACTGGAGGCGGATCTGGCCAAGGCGATGCTGAGCCTGCCTGCCACCAAGGGCTTTGAGATCGGCAGCGGCTTCGCCGGCACCTTGATGACGGGGCTCGAACACAACGATGAGTTCTACATGGAAGCAGGAACCGTGCGCACGCGCACCAACCGCAGCGGCGGCATCCAGGGCGGCATCAGCAATGGAGAGGACATCGTCTTCCGTGTCGCCTTCAAACCCACGGCCACGGTCCTGCGCGAGCAGAAGACAGTGACGAATGATGGTCAGGAAACCAAGTTGTCAGCCCGGGGTCGTCATGACGCCTGCGTGCTGCCGCGAGCGGTGCCGATGGTCGAGGCCATGGTGCATCTGGTCATCGTTGATCACCTTCTGCGCCAGCGCGCTGCCAGCGGCACGTAGTCACACTTTTTGTTAGACTGCTCGGCGGATCTGTGGGCCTGTCTGTTGCGAGACGTTGTTTCAGGGTTTTGGACCCTGGTAGCTGAGTGTGACCACCGTCTTTCCGTCCTCGGTGAGGACGAGCACGTTGGCGCTGGTCTTTTCCCCCTTGGTCGCCGAAAGGGTTGCGGTCAGGCTGCCGTCGCTCTCGATAGAATTCACGCTGGTTTCAAATCCGGCAGCCTTGAACTTTTCCGCATAGAACTGCTTCACTTTTTCGACGCCGTCCGAAGTCGAAAAGCTTTGGGTGCCGGCGATGCCTTCCGGGGTCTCGCTGCTGAACCCGCCTTCCTTGGGCGAAGCTCCTGGATAAGCAGGCATCCATGAGGGAAGGGAACTTGTTTGAGCACTGCTGGAGATGACCGTTTTCCCATCGGGCCCCTCAATGGTCATCTTCCCTCCGTTGCTTGCCTCCGACATGTCAACCGTGGTGGTTTTGCCATCCGCTTCCTTGACGGTGATCTTGCCCTCGGCCAGCTCGTTGAGTGGCAGGGTGATGCTCTTGCCGCTCTTTTTATCCCGCAGAGTCATCTCGCCCTTGGCCTCATCGGTGCTGACGATTTCCAGGTCAGGGTTGGCGGCAACCGCCAGCTTGGCCATCAGCTTGGCAGGATTGCCTCCCGATTCCGCAGCGATTTCCTTCACCTTCTGACAGCCTCGGTTGATCAGCAGGATTCCAGCAATGCCTGCCAGCGCGACCATGCTCAGGCAACCGATGCCGGCGATGGCGAGACCCGATAAACCTTTCTTCGATTCCGGAGACGGAGGCGTCGTGCTCATGAAGGAAAGAAAACACGAAAAGCCGAATCCTGTCCATGCAGATTTAGCCCTTCCTGAGCATGACAGCGAGCAGGGCGATGTCCGCGGGTGTGACTCCCTGGATGCGGGTAGCCTGACCGAGCGTGGCGGGGCGGATCTGTGACAGGCGGAAGTAGGCTTCTTTTTTCAAGCCCTGGACCTTCTCATAATCGAAGTTTGCCGGGATCTCTTTTTCTTCCATCCGGGACGTTTTTTCGAGCATGACCTCCTGGCGGTGGACATAGCCTTCGTATTTGACGTCGTTTTCCAGGAGCTGCCAGACGGCGTCGGAAAACTTGGCGCGGATTTCGGCGGGCAGGCGGGTGTGGTCATTTTCCGTGCGCTTCATCCAGGTATGAAGTCGCATGGACTCGTGACTGGTGCCTTGAATAAAGGTCATGGCTTCCGCGAGCTGAGTGGCTTTCTCTTGAGTGATTCGGGCACGGGTGGCACAGGCAAGACCTAGCTCGGCGGCACGTGGCGTCAGACGCAGGTCGCAATTGTCCTGGCGTAGGAGCAGGCGATACTCGGCGCGGGAGGTGAACAGGCGATAAGGCTCGGTGACTCCCTTGGTGACGAGGTCGTCGATGAGCACCCCGAGATAAGCTTCACTCCTGGCCAGGATGAATGCAGGCCTGCCCTGAACCTTGAGAGCCGCATTGGCTCCGGCGATGAGACCTTGTCCGGCAGCCTCTTCATAGCCAGAGGTGCCATTGATCTGCCCGGCAAAATACAGGCCGGAGACACGCTTGGTTTCCAGGGTAGGGTAGAGCTGGGTGGGAGGGCAGTAATCATATTCCACTGCGTAACCCGGGCGGATGATCTCAGCCCGCTCCAGGCCGGTGATGCTTCGGATGAAATCCAACTGAACCTCGAAGGGCAGGGAGGTGGAAACGCCGTTGATGTAGTACTCGTTCGTGTGGTGACCTTCGGGCTCCAGGAAGACCTGATGCCGATCCTTCTCCGCAAAACGCACCACCTTGTCTTCGATGGAAGGGCAGTAGCGGGGGCCCACGCCCTCGATTCTCCCGCAATACATGGGCGATTTGTCGAGATTGGCCCGGATGATGTCGTGTGTTTGCGGGTTCGTGTAGGTGATCCAGCAGGGAATTTGTTCCACGTGGAACGAATTCGGGGTCCAGTGATTGAGGGTAAAGGGGCTTCGGGGGGGCTTTCCTGGGCTACCCGCGCTCGGCTGGCGGCTGTTTTGCCATGCCAGTGCTTCGGTATCGACGCTGCCAGAGAGGTAACTGAAGGGCGGGGGAGGGCTGTCTCCGGGCTGCTCTTCACACTGGGTGAAGTCGACACTGCGGCTGTTGATCCGGCAGGGGGTGCCTGTTTTGAATCTTTTGACCTCGAACCCGAGGTGGCGGAGGCTGTCCGAAAGGGTGGAGATGCTGTCGCCCATTCGACCTCCGGCCTGGTTTTGAAGTCCCACATGAAGCAGTCCACGCATGAAGGTGCCAGAGGAAATGACGACGGAATGGGTCGGGTAGATAAGTCCCAGGCTGGTGCGCACACCCACGACGGCATCCCCTTCGACCAGAATCTCGGCCGCATTGCCCTGGTGCAGGTCCAGGTTGGGCTGGTTTTCGATCAGCCACTTCATGCGGAATTGATAGGCCTTCTTGTCGCACTGAGCCCGAGGGGCCTGGACGCTGGGCCCTTTGCGGGCATTCAGCATGCGAAACTGGATGCCAGTGGCGTCCGTGTTGAGACCCATCACACCACCCAGGGCATCGATCTCGCGCACGACATGCCCCTTCGCCAAACCACCAATGGCGGGATTGCAGGACATCTGGGAGATGGTGTCCAGGTTCTGGGTGAGGATCGCCGTCTGACAGCCTAGACGAGCTGCCGCCATGGCCGCCTCGACCCCTGCATGACCGGCTCCGCAGACGATGACGTCGTAGTGTTTGGGGTAGGTGTAGAGAGAGGACATGCAGGCTGGAGGATCGAAAAGGGAGGGTAGAAGATAGAGGGTGAAGCCGGGGACTCAAGCCGCGAACGAGGCAGGAGGGGGGTGAAAATGTTCCACGTGGAACGAGAAAGGAGGGTCTCGCTTTGTCCAGGGCTGCAGGAGGTGCTTCCCAAGTTGAAGGCTTCCCGATAAAGTGATGGGTGACCGTGCCCCAAAAGCAAAGCTCAGTGTCGGCTGTTTGGCATGATCAGGGTGACGTCTGAATCTGCTCGGTGGCTGTGAAGGGTGTCGAATGTTTGCCTGGGGAGACCCGTCCACCTGAGGAGAACGCGGCATCCTTGGAATGCATCGATGCCAAGGAATGAGTCCATGACGGAAGACGGTGTGCCTTCAAGAGGTGCTTTCTTCTACAGTGCGGCCCCGACCCAGAAGCCAAAGCAGGCAAAGAATCCTGTGCTCGAGCCTGCCCGCCAGAGGGTCTTCAATCAAGCACCGGCTTCTTTTCAGGCGCCCGCAGGTCCTTCATGGGCTTCTTTGAGCTTTGGGCTTTCCTTGGTCATTTGGGTTTGGCCTTTGGTGTTTCCACAAAAAGCCCCGAAGACCTTGCGGTGCTTCGGGGCGGGGGAGGGGCTAGCTTTGAGCCGTCGGTTCTAACTCAACGGAAGCTCTTCGCGAAGTCGTCCGAGGTGGCCTTGGCGACGACCTTGGTTTTCTGGAAGGTGCTCTTTTCGCCTTTCTCAATGAGGATGCGCTCGTAGTCGGCGCTGCTCATTGGGAACTCGATGGTCTTGTCCTGCCAGGTGGAGAGCAGGATGGCGTTGGCCAGCTCGACGCTGAAGATGCCTTCTTCGGCCGGCGACAGGAGCTTCTCGCCCTTGAGGATGGCGTTCGTGAAATTCTGCAGGATCTCAATGTGCTGGCCACCGCTGTCGGAAACCGGGATGTCCATGTGCCAGGATTCCGGCATGGCGAAGGCGGCGTCCGCCTCCATGCAGAACTTGCTCATCGGAACGCGGTTGCGCTGGAAGTGGATGGACGTGCCGTTGGTGACGGTCAGGCGACCCTGCTCACCGGTGATCTCCAGCTTGTTGACGCCCGGGGCTTCGCCGGTGGAGGTGACGAAGGTGGCGGTGGTGCCGTTGTCGTACTGCATCACGGCGGTCACGTCGTCCTCGACCTCGATTTCATGGAAGCGGCCGAACTGGCAGAAGCCGCGCACCTTCTGCGGCATGCCGAACATCCACTGGAAGAGGTCCAGGTTGTGCGGGCACTGGTTCATCAGCACCCCGCCGCCCTCACCCTTCCAGGTGCCACGCCAGCCGCCGGTGGCGTAGTAGTAGTTGGTGCGGAACCAGTTGGTGACCTCCCAGTGCACGCGCCGGATGGCGCCCAGCTCACCGCTGTCGATGAGGTCCTTCACCTTCTTGAAGCAGGCGTTGGTGCGCATGTTGAACATGGCGGCAAAGATCTTGGTTTTGTCCGTGTGGGCGGCGATGAGGCGCTCGCAATCCGCCTTGTGGACCGAGATGGGTTTTTCCACAAGGACGTGCAGGCCTTTCTGCAGCGCCTCGATGCCAATCGTGGTGTGGCTGAAATGCGGGGTGCAGATCAGGATGGCGTCGATCAGGCCGCTGGAGATCATCTTGGACACATCCGTGAACGAGGTCTCGCCTTCCTGAAGGGGCGGGATGGTGCCGTGGCTTTCACAGAGGGCGGTGACTTTCAGGCCGGGAACCTTGCCGGCGCGGATGTTTGCGAGGTGGGCCTTGCCCATGTTGCCGAGGCCGACGATGCCAAGTCTGACGGTGTCCATAGATGATGTGTGGGTGGAGGGATTGGGAAGCTGAGACTAGGCCGGGTGATCCTGCTGGCAAGGCCGGGGTTTGATGCTTTCGGGCCGGGCCGGCAAGGTCGGATGGCCTAACAAATAATGTGTTCAAGTTTGCCGCCTGCTTAAAAGTGCGGCGCCGAGATCGTGCCCTCCTCGATCTCCAGCTTCTTGCGGCGCACGATGCCGTCGGCGATGTCGAGGATCATCTCCTCCAGCAGCAGGCGCAGGTGGCTGCCGGCGCGGTAGTCGGCGGGCGCGATGTGTTTCACGCGGTCGGCCAGGGCGTTGAGCTGGTAGCATTTCCGGAAGCTCGCGCGGCCCGACTCCTCGGCGTTGTAAACCGCGATCGCATGACCGCCGTAGCGCTTCATGAGCGTGAAGCAGGGAACATCCGTCGGGCCGTCGCCGATGTAGATCATGTTCTGGAACGGGATGGGCCGCAGCTCCGGATCCATGTGGTCGTTCACGTCCTCATGAGGTTCGAGCATGCCCTTGTTGATGCGGAAGAGGTACTGCGTCTTGGTCGTGTGGCTGATGACGCGCTTGGGAAAGCTGATGCGGCCGTCCTTGTCGGTGCCGAACTCACAGCCGAAGATGCGCTTCACAAAGGGGGCCAGCGAGCTGCCGTCGAGCAGGGCCTTCAGGCCGGAGGACACGATGTAGTGCTCGATCCGGATGCCGAGCGAACGGTG